>CAMLIT010000062.1 GCA_946480295.1 uncultured Gemmatimonadota bacterium | reverse complement strand
GAGCTGCACGCCCGCCGCGGCGCCGGCGACGGAGCGTGCCACCACGGGCACGCGCGCGATGGCGGCACCCGCCGCGACCGGCGCGCCGGTCGCGGCGCCCGTTCGCGAGGCGGGCGCGCCGCCGACGGTCCGGACCGAGTGCACGGCGTGCCACGCACGCGCCCACGACGCCGTGCTCGGGCGCGGCCCGGCGGCGTCGCTCCGCTGCGCGGAATGCCATACGAACGCGCACGAGGAGATCCAGGCATTCTACGCCGGCACCGCCGGGGGCGGCGCGCTGCGCCCGGACCCGATGTTCGACGCGCGCGTCGCCTGCGCCGAGTGCCACACCGATGCGACGCTCGCCGCGACGCCCGCGGCCGCCCGGGTCGCGGCGCTCGATCGCGCCTGCACGAGCTGCCACGGCCGCACCTTCGCCGGCATGGCGCGGCAGTGGAGCACGGGGATGACGTGGCGCACGCAGGTCGTGTCCGCGTACGTGGCCCGCGCGGCCGCCGACGCACGGCTGGGCGGCGCCGTTCCCCGCGGCCATGTCCGCGCGGCACGGCAGGACCTCGCCCTCGTGACGCGCGCCGGCGGCGTGCACAACGTGCGCGGCGCCGACGCCCTGCTCCGCTCCGCGGTCGCGAGGGTCGGCGAGGCGTACGGCAGGGCGGGCGTGGCCGCGCCCGGACGACCGGCGCTCGGCCCCGATCCGGCGCGCGAGTCGTGCGTCGGATGCCACTACGGCATCGAGGCCGTCCGCGACACCGTCTCCGGCGAGGCGTTCGATCACGCGGCGCACGTGGTCCGCGCGGACGTCGCGTGCACCCGCTGCCACAGCTCGGCCAACTACCTCGTGTCCGGCAAGCACGACGTGGACCCGCGGCACGGAAAGACGACCGTCACCGCGGGGGCGTGCGAGGGCTGCCATCACGCGCCGCGGCAGACGGTCGCCTGCGCCGCGTGCCACGCCGGGGACCAGCGGCTCGCGCGGACGGCCCGCGTCACGATCCCGCTGAGCCTGCGGACGAAAGGCGCCCCGCCGGCGCGCGCGGCGGTCTTCCGGCACGAGGACCACCCGGACGTGGCCTGCGGGAAGTGCCACACCACGAGCGAGGACGTGCGCGCCACCGCGGGCTGCGAGAGCTGCCACGAGGCACACCACCGCGAGGCGGAGAACTGCGCGGCCTGCCATGGGACGGACGTCCGTGCCGCGCACGCGTCGGCGGACCACCTGGCGTGCGCGCGCTGTCATGCGCGCCAGACGGTGGCGCTCCTCACGCCCAATCGCAGCTTCTGCCTGAGCTGTCATCTCGACCACGCCGCTCACAAGCGCGGGCGCGAGTGCTCGACCTGCCACATGCAGCGGACGCCGGCCGAGCTGCGCGAGCGCATGCTGCGCGAGCGGCACTGACGCCGGGCCGATGGGGCTCTTCTCCCGGGATCTCGTGCTCCTGCACCCGCCGGCGGTGTACGACTTCCGCCGGAGCGGCACGCTGTTCGGGCCGATCAGCGACGTGATCCCGTCCACGCCGGTGTTCGAGATGTATCCGATGGGGCTCACCACCATCGCCGATCATCTCGAGCACGCCGGGTTCAACGTGGAGATCGTCAACGTCGCGTACCGCATGCTCTCGGACGCGCGCTACGACGCGGAGGCCGAGATCGCGGCGCTGCACCCGCGCATCTTCGGCATCGACCTGCACTGGCTGCCGCACGCGCACGGGGCGCTGGAGCTGGCCCGCATCGTCAAGGCGCACCACCCCGAGACGCCGGTCGTCATCGGCGGGCTGTCGGCGTCGTATTTCCACGAGGAGCTCATCCGCCATCCGGCCGTGGACTTCGTGATGCGCGGCGACTCGACCGAGGAGCCGATGCTCCGGCTGATGCGGGCGCTGCGCGGCGATGGGGCGCTCGCCGACGTGCCGAACCTGACCTGGAAGGGCGAGCACCGGGCGGCGGTGGTGAACCCGCTCAGCCACGTGCCGGACGACATCGACGACATCTCGATCCCGAACTACCGGTACGTGATGCGGTCGGTGTTCAAGTACGGGAGCCTCGCCAATGTCATCCCGTACGTCGACTGGCTGAGCTACCTCATCACCGCGCTGCTCACCGCGCGCGGATGCACGCAGGACTGCGCGATCTGCGGCGGCTCGCGCTCGGCGTACCGGAAGATCTGCAACCGCCGCCGGCCGGCGTTCCGGTCGCCGGAGGCGCTGATCCGGGACATCCGGCAGATCCGGCAGTTCAGCGGCGCGCCGATCTTCCTCGTCCACGACATCCGCCAGGGCGGGCGCGCGTACGAGGAGCGGTTCCTCGACCTGCTCGAGCGCGAGCGGGTGCCGAACGAGTTGATCTTCGAGCTGTTCTTTCCCGCGGACGACGCCTTCTTCGCGCGCGTCGCGCGGGCGGCGCCGCGCTACAGCCTGGAGATGACGCTGGAGAGCCCGGTGGAGGAGCTGCGCCGGCTGAACGGCAAGTTCGCGTGCACCAACGCGCAGGTGGACGCGACGATCGGCGCGGCGCTGCGGCACGGGGTGAACCGCGTCGACCTCTTCTTCATGGTCGGCATCCCGCGGCAGACGTACGTGCAGGCGGTGGGCGCGGTGGACTACTGCGCCGAGCTGCTCGCGCGCTTCGGCGGCGACCGCCGCCTGGCGTTCTTCGTCGCGCCCCTCGGGCCGTTCCTCGATCCGGGGAGCCGGGCGTTCGAGGAGCCGGAGCGCTTCGGCTACCGCATCATCCACCGCACGCTCGAGGAGCACCGCCGGGCGCTGACCTCGCCGAGCTGGAAGCACCTGCTGAACTACGAGACGGAGACGATGACGCGCGAGGACATCGTCGACGCCACCTACGAGACCGCGCTGCGGCTGGCGAGGCTGAAGCGCGACCACGGCTACATGGACGCGGCCACCTGCGCGGAGCTCACCGCCCGCATCGAGGCGTCGCGCCACGCGATCGCCGAGGTGGACTGGATCCTCGAGCTGCCGGAGGGTCCGGAGCGCGACCGCCGGCTCACGGCGCTTCGGGCGCGCTTCGCCGACCTGCCCGCGCAGACGGTGTCGGTGAAGCAGGAGCTGCTGCGCTGGCCGATCCGCCGGCGCTTCGCCACGGTGCTGCGGCTGGCCGCGCTCGGCGTGCAGCTCCTCGGCACCGAGCTGCTCCTCTTCGGCCGGCGCGTGCGGCTGCTGCTCTCCTCGCGCACGGGAGCCTGAGCGCGGCTCGGCGGGTCAGCCGCCGGCGCGCGCCGTCACCGTCGCGGCCTTCGCCTTCCCCATCGCCGGCACCTTGTGGCAGGACTCGCACGCGCGGCCGGGCTTGTGGGTCGCCTGCGCCGTGTGGCAGCTGATGCACACCTGGCGCGACCAGCGGTCCACGGCGGGCACGGTCTCGTGGCACTGGGCGCACGCCACGTGGTCCGCCGCCTTGTGCTTCGCCAGCGCCCCCCCGCGGTGGCAGCCGACGCACGCCGCCTCGGGCTGGTGGTGCTGCGCGTGGCAGTCGTCGCAGTTCAGGCCGCGCGCGTTCATCGCCGGCGCCGCATGACAGGAGACGCAGGCGACCTTCGCGTCGACGTGGGCGCGGTGCGTGAAGTCGCCCTGCGGGCGATGGACGGTGTCGGATGGCGTGCCCCCCGGGCCGGCGTGGCACTGCGCGCAGCTCCGCGCCTGCGCCTGCACCGGCTGATGATGGCAGCCGTCGCACCGCGCCCCGGAAGCCACGGTCGTGCCGCCGTGATCGGCGAACGAGGTGTGGCAAGCGCTGCACTGCACCCCGCCGCGCACGACGTGCGGCGCGTGGTCGAACGCGCGACCCTCCACGGCGCCGCGCTGCTGCTCGACGCCGAGGTGGCACTGCAGGCACTGGTTCTCGCTGACCGGCGGGCCGAGGTCCACGCGCGGCAGGCGATAGGGCAGCGCCGCGTCCTGGGTCGCCTGCCGCACGAGCTCGAGCGACGCGCGCAGCAGCTGGTCGGCGTAGGCGATGTTGTGCACGCCCTTGCTCGCGCGCACGAGGCCGACGTTGTCCGACGCCATCGCGAGGAGGCTCTCGGCGACGGCGCGCCGGAGGGGCGGCAGCGCCGCCGCGGCCACACGCGCCTGCCGAACGACGGGCTCCACCGCGTCGAGCTTCCGATCCATCGCACGCTTCCAGCTCGGGAGCACGTTCGCGTAGCGGATCCCGTGGCAGGAGAGACAGGCCGATTCCCCGGCGACCTGCACGGTGTCGTGGCCCGGCATGCGCGAGGCGTCGTTGTGGCAGCCGACGCACGAGACGCGGGCCTGGTACATCGAGCTCGGGGCGCGCGCCGTGGCGTGCCCACCCAGCCCGGCGTACAGCTTCTGCTGCTCGGCGTGCACGCTGCGGTGGCAGCCCTTGCAGTCCAGCTCCACGGTCGTCGAGAGCGAGACCACCCGGTGGTCCATCGCGGTGTGGCACTGGACACACGCGATGTTCTCCTGCCCCACGTGCACCTGGTGCAGCATCGGCGCCTCGCGGAAGCGCGCGAGCCGCGCCGGCTCGTTGTGGCAGCTCACGCAGCGGGCGGCGTCGGCCTCACCCGTCCCGTGCGTCACCTGGTTGTGGCAGGACAGACAGTCGATGCGGTCCTTCACGTATTGCGGGTGGTCGACGACGTAGCCTTCCTTCGACGTGACCCGCGGCGGCGCGGGATGGCAACCCGTGCAGGTGGCGAGCGGCCGCCCCTCGGGGCGACCCTTGAAGTGACAGAGGACGCAGGTCCCCTCGGTGACGGCGATGTGCGAGCCCTGGACGATCTGCGAGTGGCAGCTCGTGCAGTGCAGCTCGATCCCGCGCCGCACCTGGCCGAGGTGCCGCGTGTGGTCGAAGCGCACGCCCTTGTAGTCCACCTGCCCCTCGATGAGCCGCGTCGAGTGGCAACCGGAGCGCAGGCACGCGGCGTCCTCGATCTTCGCCCACGGCCGCGTGTTCGCGGTACCGGTGAAGTACTTCACCACCATGTTCGCCGCCTGCACCTTCGTCATCGCTTCGGCCTTGATCCCCGGCGCGATGTGGCACTGGATGCAGGGCACGTCGCGGTGCGTCGACCGCGTCCACGACTCGTGGTACGGCTGCATGATGTGGCAGCTGCCGCAGAACCACGGCTGGCTCGACACCTGGACGAAGCCGGTCGTGCCGACGGCGAGCAGGATGACGGCGAGGATGACGATCGGGACCGCGATCCGCGCGGCCCGCGAGACCCGCCGCCGGGCGAGGGGCGACATCGGCTACGGCTCCCCGCCCCCGCCCCGATGGAGGGCGCGCAGCGTGAGCCAGGCGAGCGCCACCGCCGACAGCGTCAGGAACCAGAGCGGGAGGAGGAGCAGCTTGTGCTCCCAGCGCGTCTCCTCGCTCGACGCCGCCATGCGATCGAGCTCGATGGACCCGGCGCTCACGCGCCCTTCCAGCGTCTCCACGCGATCGAGGTCGAGCCCGTGCTGGAGCTGGGCGATCTGCAGGTACCAGGTCAGCGCGGACTGGTAGCGGAAGCGCGCGTCGCTCATGCGCTGCCCCGACGCCGTGAGGCGCACGAGCGCCTGCTCGGCGGACTGCATGTCGGAGGTCGCGTGCACCATGCGGCGCTGGAGATCGACGCCGACCTGGTGCAGCCGCGTGTCGCTCGCGTGGCAGCGGTCGCACATCGCGGCGATGCTGTCGTCGCCGATCCGCTGGGTGCCGTGGTTCCCGTGGCAGGCGAGGCACCCGTCGATGCGGCCGGCGCGCGCCGCCGCGCCGTGCGGGCCGGCGTTGAAGGCCTGCGCGACGAGCTGGTGGCAGTTGCCGCAGACGCTCGCCACCTCGGTACGCGTCGGCGGCAGCGCCGAGTGCGCGCCGTGGCAGGCCACGCACGTCGGCGCGGCGAAATCCTGCTTCTCGAACAGCGTCACGCCGTGGGCGCTGCTCCGGAACTGCTCGAGCTGGTCCGTGCGCAGCCCGTACTTCTGCATGAGCGCCGGCTTGGCGTGGCAGCGCGCGCAGGTCGTCGGGATGTTCTTCGCGTACACGGGACTGCGCGCGTCGTACGGCGGATAGATGATGTGCGTCCCGTGGCAGTCCGTGCAGGTGGGCGCGTTGCTGTCGTGCCGCTCGAGCAGCAGCTGGCCGTGGCGGCTCGTGCGGAACTCGGCGAGCTGTCCCGTGGCGAGCCCGTACTCGCGCATGCGGTTCGGGTCGGAGTGGCAGGCGCCGCAGAGGCGGGCGACCGCCGCCTTGTCCAGGGTTCCGGTGAAGCCGGTGCCGTGCGCGGCCTCCTTCGCGCGCGCCCGGGCATCGCCGCCGTGGCAGCTCACGCAGGTCACGCCGTTCTCGGAATGCACGCCGACCGTCGCGGCCTCGCGCTGCGCCGCGTGGCAGAGCAGACAGCCGTTGCCCGCGCCGGCCCGGGAGGGCTGCCAGCCGTCCGGCTGCGTGAGCGGCGACGGTGCGCCGACCGCCGCGGGCGCGGTCGCGGACGCGGCGGGGACGGGAGCCTGCGCGCGCTGCGACGTCGCCTGCGCCGCGAGCAGCCGCCGGGCGAGGACGAGCGCGACGAGGAGCAGCGCGGCGCGGGAGCGCGGCGCGATGGCCGGATGCCGACTGAGCGTGGCGCGCATCATGGTGCCGTCGAGGCCGCGCGGGCCGAGTCGACCGCCAGCGCCGGCGTGTTCAGGGGAGCCAGCTCGCGCGCGCTGGACGCGGCGCGCAGGTGCCGCCCCGCGACCCAGGCGAGCGCGAGCCCGACGAAGAAGGCGAGACCGAGCGTTGCGGCGAGCGGCCGCCGACGCAGCCGCGGGTCGGGGGCGCGGTCGAGCACCGGAAGCACGACGAGGCCCAGGCCGAGCAGGACGAAGAGGACGAAGCCCCACGCGCCCAGGTAGTGCGAGAGCGCGCGCGAGACGTCGGCGATGAGCCACGTCGCGTGCAGCTCGGCCGGCGGGTGCGCGGCGTCCGCGGGCGGCGCGACCTCGCGCGGCCAGAGCACCGCCGCGGTGACCGCCAGCGCGATCACGAGCACGCCCACGCTCACGGAACGCAGGAGGTGGTGCGGGAAGAAGGGGACGCCCCTGGCGCCCTCGCTTCCCGTCGCGACCGAATCCCCTCCGGCGGGCGCGGCGACGCCGTGCTTCCGCAGGAGGGTGAAGTGCAGGACGAGGAGTCCGAGCGCGGCCCACGGCAGCAGGATGACATGGATCGCGAAGAAGCGGCTCAGCGTCGCGCCGGACACGAGCGGGTCGCCGCGCAGCAGCTCGGCGAGCCAGCCGCCGACGAGGGGGAGACGGCCGACGACGTCCACGCCCTGCGTCGTCGTCCAGTACGCCCACTGGTCCCACGGCAGCAGGTAGCCGGTGGCGCCGAAGGCGAACACGGTGACGAGGAGCAGCAGGCCGACGAGCCAGTTCGTCTCGCGCGGCGGCTTGTACGCGCCGCTGAAGAAGACGCGCGCCATGTGCGCGAGCACGGCGACGATGATGAAGTTGGCGCACCAGCGGTGCAGGTCGCGCATCAGCCAGCCGAACGAGACGCCGGTGACGACGTGCTGGATGCTCTGATACGCCTCTTCCGCCGACGGGCGGTAGTAGAACGAGAGCAGCACCCCGGTGGCGACGAGCATCACGAACAGGAGGTACGTGATGCCGCCGAACGCCTGCCGCCACCCCGCGTAGCGCGGGAGCCGGTTCCGGAGCGCCTTCCGGAACGCCTGGTCGATCGGGAGGCTCGTGTCGATCGGGCCGTAGAGGAGGCCGAGGAAGCGCAGCAATGACAGCAGGCTCGCGTCGGTGCTGGCCTTGAGGTCCCCCCACAGGCGCTGGGTCCAGAGCCTGACGAGGCCGCCGCTCGTCTCCGCCATGTCAGGGCCTCCCGACGTAGACGATCCCGTCGCGCACGAAGGTCGGGTACCGCTGCAGCGGCACGGTGGTGACGCCGCGCACGACGTTGCCGTGCAGGTCGTAGACGATGTAGTCGCAGGCCGACGCGACGCGCAGCGAGGTCGGCTCCCAGTGCAGGATGCAGCCGTCGTTCGGCGCCGTGCCCTGGAGGGCGACGTAGCTCGCGGTGTCCGCGCGCACGACGAGGATCACCTGGTCGCCCCAGCGGACGATGCGGCTGCCGCCGACGGGGAGGCTGGCCTCGGGGGCGACACGGAAGGCGGGCTGCAGCTCGGGGAGCTGGAGGTTCTCGGGCGGCAGCAGGTAGACGAAGACGGCGAGCAGCGCGCCGAAGAGCATGAGGACGAGGATTCCGCCGAGCAGGTACTCACCGAAGCCCGGCGTCCACTCCGGGGCCCGCGGGCTCGACTCGGATGTCTGAGGCATCGCCACGGATCACCTTCCGTTCTCGCAGAGGCGCACTGCACCGCTACCGCATGTCCTGTGGAGCGGCCGGGACGCGCGGCGGACAGCGCGGAGCGGTGCGGCCGAGCGTGGGACGCCGGAACATCCATCACGCGAGCGCGAACGGCTGTCGGCGGAATCCGGAATCTCTGTCGGGCGCGTGCGGGGCCGGCGGCGGCAGGCGCCGGGCCGCGCCTCGTTGGGCACGGCCACGGCCGCCTGTCACCCTACTTCGCCAGCGGATCGCTCACGTGGCAGACCAGGCACACCTGCCGGTTCCGCGTCTGCATCAGCGACGCGCGGAACCCCGGGCCGTGCGGGTTCATGTGCAGCCCGGTCGCCGAGTGGCAGCGCAGGCAGTCGCGCTGCTGATGGCAGCTCGTGCACCCCTCGAGCCCCTGACGCGCGGCCTGCCCGTGCTGGAGGAGCCACATCGGCTGCCCGTTGTGCGCCGTCCCGCGCACGCCGCCACGCGAGGCGATCCCGTTGCCGAGGTGGCACGTGCGGCAGAAGGTCTCGGTGTTGTGGCAGCTCGTGCAGTTCCGGTCGCGACTGTAGGCGTCCGCGGCGTGGCGGCTGACGTAGTTCACCTGGTGGAAGCGGTAGCGGCCGGATCCATCATGGCAGTCGGAGCAGAAGCGCTGCTCGTGGCACCTCTGGCAGGTGAGGCGTCCGCTCCCCGCCGTCGTCGCGTGGGACGAGACGAAGTTCGGCGGGTGCACGCGGACGACGCGCGAGCTGTCGCCCGCGGCGATGCTGCGAATGAGCGGACTGCCCCGCCCCTCCTGGCGGATGTCCGGGAGCTGCGCCACGACCGGTGACGCGAGCGCCCCGATGTGGCAGCTCCGGCAGCTCTGCTGGGCGTGGCACATCGCGCACTGCTCCGCGCCTCGTTTGGCATCGCCGCCGTGATCCACCTTCCAGCTGGCCAGCCGGTGGCTGGGCGGCGCGACGCTGGCCGCCACCCGCCGGAGCTCCACGCCGGCCCCGCCGCCCCGGTTGCCGTCGGGCAGCTCGGCGATGACGCTCGCCCCGAGCTTGCCCGTGTGGCAGCTCCGGCAGCTCGGCTGCGCGTGGCAGTTCGCGCACTGCTGCACGTCCTGCTTCGCCGCGCCGGCGTGATCGAGGCCCCAGAGCGCGGCGCGATGGCTGGCCGGCGTGGGATAGACCGCGGTCTTCGTGGCCACGAGCCGGCCGACGCGCGGATCGGAGCCGAGCGCCGTGATCGCCGCGACGCGGCCGGCGTTCGGGTGGCAGCGCGCGCAGCTCTCGCTCGTATGGCAGGTGGCGCAGCGCGCGATATCCTGCGCGCTCTTCGGCCCGTGCGTGGAGATGAAGTCGCTCCGCGCGTGGGACGCCGGCTTCGGGAACGCGGCGACCGCGCTGTCGGCGACCGCGCGCGCGCCGGCGAGCGGCACGTGGCAGGTGGAGCAGACCGCGTCGTCGGCCAGGTGCTCGGGCGCGCGGTGCGCGTGGCAGGAGATGCAGTTGGTGGGGAGCGCCGCACCGACGGCCATGCGCGAGGAGTCGGCGCCCGGCTCGCGGTGGCAGCTCCGGCACTCCACGGTCGTCCCCGCCCCATCCGCCGCCCGCTCCGCCACGCGCGCGTGCTCGACGTGCGAGAACTTCAGGTTCGTCGCGCGGCGATGCGGCCCCGACCAGCTCACGCGTTTGAGCTGGTCGCCGTCGTGGCAGCGGGCGCACGCCTCGGGCGACGGGAAGCGATTCGTCGAGTCCTCGGTGAGCACCCCCTCGTGGCAGCCGGCGCACGTGGGAAAGACCTTCGCGTGCTGGCGATGCGGGAAGGGCGGCTCCGCCCGCCAGTGCACGAACGCCGCCGTGAGCAGGGCGAGGGCGACGACGAAGCCGTGGCGGGCTCTCATTGGGGCCTCCCGACGGCGGGCACGCCCGGCTCGTTCCCGACCGTCCACTCGAGGCGCACGCCGCCGCGCCACTGGTTCCAATCCGTCATGTTCGGCTCGTGCTGCGTCGTCTGGCGATAGAGCATCGCGTCGCCGGCGAAGCGGAGCGCCGGGGTGAGCCCGACGCCGAGGTCGATGCCCGCGCCGAGCACGCGGCCGGTGCCGACGCGGAACTCGTAGATGTCCTGGAGCGCGGCGCCGCGCAGCGCGACGTCGAAGCGCTCCGTCGGCGCCCAGCGCAGGCTGGCGTCGGCATCGCTGCGGGACGCGCCGAAGCCGACGTCCATGCCATACGAGCCGGCGGCCGTCCACGCCGACGCGGGGCGCCACGAGCCGTTCACGCCGAGCCGCCAGCCGTCGGTGCGCAGCGGGATGGACTCCACGCCGGTGTTCGTGCTGCCGTAGCGCCGGTACCCGCCCGAGGCGCCGAGCTGCAGGCCGCCGTCGGTGGTGTTCCACTGGACCTCCGCCTTCTGCTCGTCGTACCCGACGGGCGAGAAGGCGCCCCAGATGGTCCAGAGCTCGAAGAACGGCTCGTAGTGGCGCGCCTCCACGGCAAGGGAGAGCCGCTGCGCCAGCGTCAGCCCGTAGCGCAGCCGGAGCTCGTCGTAGCGGCCCGTCGCGAGGTCGCGCGTGAGCGCGCCGCTCAGGATGCCGATCCCGACGGGCGCCTCGCCGTCCACGGCGAACCGCTCGCTGTACAAGCCCGCGCGGTCGCCGCTGATCTCGCGCTGGTACTGGGCGCGCAGCGCGCCCATGGGCCCGAGGCCCACGCGCACGGTGCCGCCGACGAGCTCACCGCGCTTCTCCGGCGCGAGGTCCTCGACGGCCGCGACCGCGGCATCGGTGACCGGCACGGCGAAGCCCTGCAGCAGCGTCCACCCGCCGTACACCTCCGCGCTCAACGGCGACGCGAAGCGCCAGAGCAGCGCGCCACCGTCGAAGTTGTAGTAGCCGAGGTTGGAGGTGAGGTACTGCCGCCCGCCGCGCACGCGGAAGTGGTCGCGGTCCACCTCCAGGTACGCCGACAGCGCCTCGAACGACTCGATGGCCTGCGGCCAGAGGTCGCGCCCGCCGCCCATGGCGCTGCGTCCGCGCAGCTGGGCGTGCACGCTCACCCCGCGGCCGAACCCCCAGCCGACGATGTCGAGATCCTGCATGAGCGCGACCAGGTTGGTCGCGGTGCCGGAGCGGCCGTAGTGGCACCAGGCATCCCCCTGGGTGCAGGTGACGACGACGCTGTCGCTCGTTATGCGGAGCGCCCCCCAGTCCGTCGTCGCCGCGTACGGGACGCTGTCGAGGACGAGCGGCCGGAGATCGATCAGGCGCGCGGAGCTGGCGCCGTTGACGATGATCCCCTGCGCGCGCGCCGCGGCACCGTGCCGTGCCGGCAGGACGACGGCGAGCAGCAGCGCGGCGAGCCATGGAACGACTCGGGCGCTGACCGGCCGGCGGCGGACCCCATGCAATCGCATCTCGTGTCCTCCCGATGTGCGAACCGGGGAACCAGTCGTCGGTTCCCCGGTTCACACGCTGTGCTTCGTGGTGCGGTGCCCCCTAGTGCTGCTGGAGGATGTTGTCCAGCACCAGGCCCTCCGTCGCCGACGGCGTGAGGATCGTCGGATACTGCTTCTGCATCGCCTTGATGCTGTTCGTGAGGAGCTGCTCCATCAGGAACGGGTTGTGGGCGGCCGGTCCAGCGTAGACGTTGCCGCCGATGCGCTGGAAGACTTCCTCGGCGTGCCCGCCCGCCGCGATGTTGGCGTTGAACAAGGCGCCGCGCGCGACGTTCTTGACCTTCGGCACCGTGTCCGCCGCGATCTGCGGGTACTTGTACATGTCCAGGATCGCTTCGGCGAGTGTCTGGATGCGGTTGGTCGCCGTCACGAGTGCCGAGCGCGCCACCGCTTCCGAGCCGTGGCAGCCGCCGGCGACGCACGACTTGAAGCTCCGCTTCGAGACGTCGCACGAGTTGCTGGATGCCAACGGGCGACCGAGCGAGTCGAGGCACGGCGTGGCGTTGAAGGTGTGCCCCGTCGCCTGCAGGACCAGCCCCTTGTCATCGGTCACCTGGTAGCGCGCGACGTGGCAGGTCGCGCAGGTGTTCGCGTTCGCCTCGCTGCCGTGGGTGGCGATGATCGCGCCGCCCTGCGATGGCGGGGTCATCATGCCATCCACGAACCAGCCGGCGTAGCCGAGCAGCGTCCCGGTCTCCGGCGCGTGCGGGCTCGTACCGCGCGAGCTCGCCAGGTTCGCCACCTGCCCGCGGTTGTGACACTTCATGCACAGGTTCTTGGACGTGTCGGCCGTCGACACGCTGAAGCGGAGCTGCTTGTCGTTGTTCTTCGCGTGCGGATCGTGGCAGACGACGCAGACGATCGGCTGCGCGGTCGTCGAATTGCGCTCGACGTAGTTGCTGTTCGCGCCGAGCATCGGGAGCGCGTCCTGGCCGATGTGGCAGTTGCCGCACCCCTGGCTCCGCTCCTCGTCCGGCGCTTCGGCGACGAAGTTGTGCGCCGAGACCTTCCACTGATCCGCGAACGGCTCGTGGCCGCCGCGCTCGGCGCCGCCGTGGCAGGCGCCGCAGCCGAACTTCGTGCCTTCCGTCTCATCCACCGCGATGGACGCCAGCGGTCGATTGCCGAGGCTCGGGCTCTTCACGTGCAGCCAGCCGCCGCCATGGCAGTTCTCGCACTGCACGTCCTGATACCGCGGGTCCTGCGTGGAGCTGTAGCCAACCTTCGTCGTGGCGCCGTTGCCGTTGGCGCTCACGCTGTGGCAGTCCTTGCAGGCGTCGCCGGCGTGGCCGCTCGCCATCAGGTTCTGCCAGGCGCTCGCGTGCCCGGTCTGCACCCAGGACGTCTGCAGATCGAAGTGGCAGTTGCCACAGACGGTCTGCTTGGTGTCATTTCGCGCGTAGCCGGCGAAATTGCCCGCTGCGGCGGGCGGCGTGGGGCCCGAGACGTCCCGGTACACCGTCTTCTCGCTCACGCACGATGCGCTGACGACGAGGACGGCGGCGAGTAGGCCCAGGCGGACGACCTTTTCACGAGATGCTGCCACCATAGGAAGCCTCCAGAACTGCCTTGGCGGGGGTTCGTAGCAACGCACCGGTTGCACTCTGTCACCCGCGTTACCGTGGGCACCTGAAGGTGCACCCACCGGTCTGGATTGGCAGTCGGAAGATGTCCGCGCCCTGGCTGGTGCTTCCGCCTACCGCGGCTCGCCGGGAGGGTCCTGACCTGGCGCGGCCGAATGGGCGACACCGCCCTCGTTCGGCGCCGCGCCCGCCGTCCAGCGCCGCAGCGCGAGGAAGATCGCCGCGAGTCCACCCGCGAGCACGACCAGCGGGAGGGCGTAGACGACCCAGTTGAAGCCGTGGCGCTGGGGCTCCATCAGGATCCACTCGCCGTAGCGGTTGGTGAAGTACTGCTTCACCTCGTCCGGGGTGCGCCCGGCGCGGAGCTGCTCCTTCACGACGCCGCGCATCTCCTGCGCGAGCTCCGACGGCGAATCCTGCAGCGAGAGACCCTGGCACACGGGGCAGCGAAGCTGCGACGCAACCGCGCGCGTGCGCGCCTCGAGCGCCGAGTCGGCGATGGACGGCGCCGCGCCCGGCACCGTCGCCGGCGATGTGGCCGTCGCGCCCTGCCCCGCGCCCGGGAGCTGGCTCCGCGCCCGCGCCGGCGCGACGAGAGCGAGGGCCACCACGCACAGCGCGACGAACGCCGGGCGCCCGCCCGAACCGAGACCGCGCGTCATCTTACACCTCCCGCCGGCTCGCGTCGGAGCTCCTCGATCTTGCGCACGAGCAGCTCCGGGGTGACGGGGCCCGTCTGCTTGTACGCCACCCGGCCGTCCCGGGCGATGAAGTAGGTCTCCGGCACACCGTACAACCCGTAGTCGATCGCGACCTTGGAGTCGGGGTCGACGAGCGACGGGAAGCTCGCGCCTCCCATCTCCTGCAGCCAGCGCCGCCCGTTCTCCGGGCTGTCGTTGTACAGCACGCCGTAGAACTTCACGTCCGCCGTGTCCCGGTACGCCGCCCCGACCGTCAGCAGCGCGGGGTGCTCGGAACGGCACGCCAGGCACCACGACGCCCAGAAGTTGAGCACCACCACCTTGCCGCGCAGCGCGCGCAGGGCCACCGTGTCCGGCGCGCCGGGTGCGCCGGTGAAGGTCGCGAGCGCGAACGGCGGCGCCGCGCGGCCGGGGAGGGGCGACGGGATGTCGCGCGGATCGCGCGTCATCCCGAAGCCGAGCAGCGCGACGATGGGGACCGCGACCGCCACGCCGAGCATCGATCTCCGCCAATTCATACGTCGGCCTCCACTGCCGCGGACTCCGCCACGGGCACCAGCTTCGGCGCGCGGGCGCGCGCGCGATGTGCCTTCTTCCGACGTGCCGTCGCCGGCTCCGGCGCCGTCCGTGCGCTCGGCCAGAGCGCGACGAGGACGCCGAGCACCATCACGCCTCCCCCGAACCAGATCCATCCGACGAGCGGCTCGACGAGCACACGGATCGTCGCCGTGCTCCCGTCCTGGCTGAACGCCATCAGGTTGAGGTACACATCCTGACTGGGGCGGCTTCGCACGGCCGGCGTCGGGAAGGGCTGGTCGGAGGTCGGATAGAAGTTCTGCCGCGGGGCGAGCGTGCCGATCGAGTGCCCATCGCGGAAGAGCGTGACGTCGGCGCCGACCGCGAAGCGGTTCGGCTGCTCCTGCCCCCACACGCGGTCGAGCCGCGCACTGACGTCGCGCACGCTCACGCTCTGTCCCGGCCTGAGCGTCGCCTCGTTCTCGAACTTCGCCGCGGAGGACGCGGCGATGCCGACGGCGGCGGCGAGCAGGCCGAGGTGCGCGATGTAGCCGCCATAGCGGTGCGGATTGCCGCGGACCAGCCGGCCGAACGCCACGACCGGCGACTCGTGGTGCGCGCGGATCCGCGCCAGCGTTCCCGTCCAGAACTCGGTGACATTGGCGACGACGGCGAAGGCGCCGAACGAGAGCGCCAGCACGGCATAGACGTCGCGCGTGAGCACGGCTGCGGCCACGGCGACGATGATGAGCGCCCCGACGGGCACGCGCAGCCGCGCGCGCACGAGATTCAGGTTGCTCCGCCGCCAGGGGAGCAGCGGGCCCACGCCGACGAGGAAGAGCAGCGCCACCGCGAGCGGCAGCGTCATCATGTTGAAGAAGGGCGCGCCGACGGTCACCTTGACCCCGCGCACCGCTTCGGCGACGAGCGGGAAGAGCGTGCCGAGAAGGACCGTGAAGGTCAGCGCGCTGAGGAGCAGGTTGTTGAGGAGAAAGACCGATTCGCGCGACGCCATCGCGTCCAGCCGACCGTCGCTCCGCAGGTCGCCCCCGAAGCCGGCGACGAGCGCGAGCGAGGCGACGAGGACGAGGGCGATGAAGACGAGGAAGAAGTAGCCGATGGTCCCCTCGGTGAACGCGTGCACCGACGAGAGGATCCCGCTGCGCGTGAGGAAGGTGCCGAGGATCGTGAGGACGAAGGTCACCACGATCAGGTTGAGGTTCCACACCTTCAGCATGCCACGCCGCTCCTGCACCATCACGGAGTGCATGAACGCCGTCGCGGTGAGCCAGGGCATGAACGACGCGTTCTCCACGGGATCCCACGCCCAGTAGCCGCCCCAGCCCAGCACCTCGTACGACCACCACATCCCGGCGATGATCGCCGCGGTGAGGAACCCCCACGAGGTGATCGTCCACAGCCGCGTGCTGCGGATCCAGGTGTCGTCCCCCGCCTCGCCGGCGATGAGCGCTCCCACGGCGAAGGCGAAGGGCACGGAGAAGCCGACATAGCCGAGGTAGAGGAGCGGCGGATGCACCGCCATGAGGAAATGGTTCTGGAGCAGCGGATTCGGCCCCGGGCCATCGTCAGGCACCGGGTTCACGACGCCGAACGGATTCGCCGGCCCGGTGAGCAGCACGAGGAAGAAGATGCCGATCACCAGCAGCGTCGCGGCGGCGTAGGGCACCATCCGGCCGGGCCGGTGCCGGTTGAGGCGCACGACGATCGCCGTGTACAGCGCGAGCACGAAGCCCCAGAAGAGGATCGACCCCTCCAGCGCGCTCCACAGCGAGATGATCGTGAAGAGCAACGGCGTGGAGCGGCTCCCGACCTGCGCGACGTAGGAGACGCTGAAGTCGTGCGTCACGAGGGCGTAGACCATCGCCAGGACGGCGACGGTCAGCAGGGCGCAGTTGGTGTAGACCGCGGCGTAGCCCGCGCGCACGAGCGCGGGACTCTCCCGGCGGGCGCCGAGAACGACGAGCACGATGCCGACGACGGCGACGGCGAGCGCCACCTGCAGGGCGCTCAGCCCGATCAGGCCACTCACGACTTACCCTCCCGGATCAGCGTCCTGTAGACTTCCTCCGGCTTGTGGCCGGCGGCGGGCGGGTGGTACTCGTTCGAGTGCTTGACCATCAGGTTCGTCGCCTCGAAGGTGCCGCTCCGCTGGTACTTCCCTTCCACGAGCACGCCGATGCCCGGCCGGAACATCTGCGGCGGGGCGCCGGTGGAATGCACGGCCAGCGTCTTCATGCCGTCGGTGATGCGGAATCGCAGATCGAGCTTCTGCGCGTCCCAGGTGACCGACCCGGGCACCACCTGGCCGCCGAGCCGCACCGGGGCATCGACCGCGCTCGCGCCCTTGGCCAGCAGCTCCGCCGGCGTCAGGAAGTAGACGAGGTTGTTGCCGATACCGCCGTACAGCAGGTAGGCGAAGGCGCCGAGGACGACGACCACGGAGGCGATCATCGCGACGCGCTTGCGAGGGCTCGCCATGTCACCCCTCCTGCGTGGCCTCGGCGGCCGCGCGGGCCGCGCGGGCGCGACGCGCGCTGAGATACAAGCCGTATCCGGCGAGGACGATCCAGGCGGCGGCGTACGCCGCGACGATGAACGGCCAGTTAGACCACATGGGCTTCCTCCAGCTCGGGCAGGGTGCCTAACGCTTCACGCTCGGCGACCTGCGCGGCGTAGTAGTCGAGCCGCGCGATGAAGTAGCGGCGGATGACGAAGGAGCTGACGAGCACCATCACGGCGACGACGTTCGTCCAGAGGGCCAGCCGGTAGACCGGGGAGACGCTCTGGGTGGTGTCGGGGAGCTGGTGGATGGTGCGCCACCAGCGGACCGAGAGCATGACGATGGGGACGTTGAGCGACCCGAGGATGCCGACGGCCGCGCTCCATCGAGCGCGCTGGTCGGGGTCCTCGGTGAACGCGCGCAGCGCCAGATAGCCGACGAAGATGACGAGCAGCACGGCGGTGGACGTCAGGCGGGCATCCCACGCCCACCACACGTTCCAGGTGGGCCGCGCCCAGATGGAGCCGAGCATGAGCGTCAGCGCGGTGAGGACGGCGCCGACTTCCGCGGCCGCCGCGGCGAGCAGGTCGGCCCGATCCTGTCCCTTCCATAGGTAGTACGCGCTGGCGCAGAAGACGACGGCGAAGCACATGAACGCGGTCATCGCCGCCGGCACGTGCACGTACATGATCTTCTGCAGGTGCCCCATGTCGCGATCGGGGGGCGAGATGAGGAAGCCGAAGAGCTGGGCCGCGGCGACGAGGACGAAGCCGGCGGCGCCGAGCGCGGCGAGCCAGCGCGGGGGGCTCGGCGGCGCCATCGCTCCGGTGGTGGAGACCGTTCGCATGGTCACGCTCCGATGACCGCGTCGAACACGAACACCGACGCGGTGAAGAAGATGACATCGAAGGCCACGAGCAGCCGCAGCCACGATGAGCTCTCACCCATGACGTCCCCGGTGGTGAGAGCGGCCGTCGCCTTGGCGGCGGCGATGAGGACGGGGACGAGCATCGGGAAGAGCAGCAGCGGAAGGAGCACCTCGCGCGCGCGGCTCCGGCTGGCGACGGCGGCGTACACGGTGCCGAGCGTGACGAAGCCGAAGGTGCCGAGGAGGAGCACGACCGCGAGCGCCGGCATCCCGCGGTCGAGCGGCGCGTGATAGAGCACGGCCGCGAGCGGGACGGTGATGATCTCGACGGCGAGCACGAAGCTGAGGTTCGCGATCACCTTGCCGACGAAGATCGGCCAGCGCTCGCCGGGATACAGCAGGAGGGTCTCGAGCGCGGCGTTGTCCAGCTCGACCTGGTACGAGCGGTTGAACGCCTGCACGCCGCTGAAGAGGATCGTGAGCCAGAGGACGCCGCCGGTGGCGTCGCGCAGCCCGGTCGCGTCCGGGCCGAGGGCGAAGCCGAAGAGCAGCAGCATCAGCATCGCCAGGAAGAGGACCGAGTTGAAGTTCGCCGCCGAGCGGCGCTCGGTGCGCAGGTCCTTCCACGCGACCGCGCGGACGCGCGCGAGCTCGTAGCCCCAGCGCATCGTCAGCGCCCTCCGGCGGCGACGACTTCGTCGTCCGCGAGGTCGAGCGCCCGGAGCTCCCGGGCGGCGATGCCCGGTCGCACCGCGACCAGCCGCCCCTCCTTCAGCTCGACGACGCGGTCGAAGAGCGCCTCGCCGCGCTCGAGGTCGTGCAGCACGACGAGCGCCGAGCCGCCCGCCGCGCGGGTCTCGGCGAGGAGCTCGTCGATCAGGCGGACGCCGGCGGCATCGAGGCTGTTGTACGGCTCGTCCAGCAGCAGGAGCCGCGCGGGACGGAGGAAGAGCCGCGCGACGGCGACGCGCCGCTGCATGCCGGACGAAAAGGCGCGCACGCGCCCGTCGGCGTGCGGCAGCATCTCCACGCGCTCGAGCGCGCGGGCGATGGCGCGACGATCGGGCGCCTCGCCGCACATGCGCTGCGCGAACTCCAGGTTCTCGGCGGCGGTGAGGTCGTCGTAGAGCCCCGTCGCGTGGGTGAGCATGGCGGTGACGGCACGGACGCCGTGCGGGTCGCGCCGGAGATCGTGCCCGAACACGCGACCGGTGCCGCGAGTCGGCCGGAGCGCGGTGGAGACGACGCGCAGGAGGGTCGTCTTGCCGCTGCCGTTGTGACCGACGACGGCGACGAGCTCCCCGGGTGCGACGGACAGGGTGACGCCGCGCAGCGCCCAGCGGCCGCCGAGTCGTTGGGCGATCGCGTCGAGCGCGACCGCGGGTGGTGCCCCGCGGGCGCTGGCGCCGTACCGCGGCTCTTCCGTCACGCACTGCCTCCGGCTGGTCTCGGGAGCCGAAGCTAGGCCGGGCCAATCAGGGAGTCTGTCGTCCGCCGACGGTATGTTGGTCGGGAAATGCCTGACGCGGCGGCGCCGGCGCCGCGCGTCAGGTGTGCGGCGCGCGCTGCCGCTTCCGCTGGAGATGCTTGAGGACGAGGTGCTCCTCGCGCTCGCGCTCCTCGAGCGTCCGGCGGACTGCGGCGATCTGGCCGGCGAGCGTCGGCTCGAGACGCTGCTCGAGGACGTGAAGCTGCCGCGACGTCTGCGCCACCGCGGCGGCGAGCCGGCTCACGCGCAGCTCGGCGGGCGCCGCGGCGAGGAGGAGTGCCGTCAGCTCCTCGAAGCGCGCGGCGGCATCGGCGGCCGCGGGCCCGGTGCTCCCCGGCGCGGTACCGCGCGCGTCGAGGGTGCGCGGCAGCGTGGTCGGGCACGCGATGTCGGCGACGGCGACGCCCCAGATCTGCGCCGGCGTGAC
Source organism: uncultured Gemmatimonadota bacterium (assembly GCA_946480295.1). The sequence goes on along the minus strand of CAMLIT010000062.1, from coordinate 5,083 downwards.
CTCGACGTCGAGCCGCCGCGCGGGCCACGCGAGCGCGCGCAGGCCGTCGCGCCCGTGCACGGCCAGCGCGGCGAGGAGCGGCGGATAGGCTTCGGCGACGCGCCGCTCGATCTCGGCGCGTGCGTCCACGGCCGGGCGCGCGACGTGGAAGAGATGCGCGACGAGCGCCTGCCGCTTGCGCCGCACCACCTGCGCCCCCTTGCGCACGCGGGCGAGCTGACCGCGCACGTGGAGCAGGTTGGCGCGCGTCGGCGCGATGCGCGGCCCCGGCACCTAGCCCTCCCTCGTCTGGCGCCGCGCCCACGTGGCGGCACCGATCCGCAGCAGCTCGTCGCGCGGAAAGGGCTCGAGGAGCCGCCACCCCAGCTCGAGCGTCTCGGCGATGGACCGACGCGCAGACTGCGCGATGAACTCCTGCTCGAAGCGCGTGGTGAAATCGGCGGCGCGGCGGTCCGCCTCCGTCAGCCCGGCGGCGCCGATGATCGCCGCCGTGGTGAGCGCCTCGCGGCCGCGCGCGTAGGTCGCGTAGAGCTGGTCGGAGAGCTCGCGATGCTCCGGGTGCGTGCGCCCCTCGCCGATGCCGGAGCCCATCAGCCGCGAGAGCGAGGGGAGCACGTCGATCGGCGGCTGCACGCCGCGGCGGAAGAGCTCGCGGCTGAGGACGATCTGGCCCTCGGTGATGTACCCGGTGAGGTCCGGGATCGGATGCGTGATGTCGTCGTCAGGCAGCGTGACGACCGGAAGCTGGGTGATGGAGCCGGTCCGCCCCTCGATGATGCCCGCCCGCTCGAAGAGGCTGGCGAGGTCGGTGTACATGTAGCCCGGATAGCCGCGACGGCCGGGGATCTCGTCGCGCGCGGCGGCGATCTCGCGCAGCGCCTCGCAGTAGTGGGTGATGTCGGCGAGGACGACGAGGACGTGCATCCCGCGGTCGAAGGCGAGGTACTCCGCCTCGGTGAGGGCGATGCGGGGCGCCTGCAGCCGCTCCACGGGCGGATCGCTCGCCTGGTTGAGATAGAGCACCGCGGTCTCGAGGCGCCCGCGCGCCCGGAAGCGCGCGAGGAAGCTCTCCGTCTCGCGGGCGGTGATCCCGACGGCGACGAAGATGACGGCGAAGGGCTCGCCGTGGGGCGCGCGCGCGCCCTCGACGATCTGCGCCGCGAGGTCCAGCGCCGGCAGCCCGGGTCCGGAGAAGATGGGCAGCTTCTGGCCGCGCACGAGCGTGTTCATGCCGTCGATCGCCGAGACGCCGGTCTCGATGAAGTCGGCGGGGCGGGCGCGCCGGGCCGGGTTCATCACCGCGCCGGTGATCGGGCGCACCGCCTCGCCGATCGGCGCGGGGAGGCCGTCGAGGGGTGCGCCGACGCCGCTCAGCACGCGGCCGAGCAGGTCGCGCCCGACGAGGGTGCTCGATACCTCGCCGGTGAGGGTGACCTCGGCGCGGGCGGGCGCGAGGCCGATCGACTCCTGGAGCACGTGCACGACGGTCGTGTCCAGCCCCGCCTCGATCACCTGGCCGCGCCGCTCGGGCTGGCCGGGGAGCGCGATGCGCACCCACTCGCCGAGCGCGACGCGCGCCGTGCGCCGCAGCACGAGCAGCTGACCGGAGGCGCTGGCCGCGCCCGCATAACGACGCGCGAGCCCGCTCATGCGCGCACCGCTCCGCGCGCCGTCAGCGCGTCCACCTGCGCGAGCGCCTCGCGCGCGCGGTCCGGCACCTCCGCCTCGGCCGCGTCGCGCAGCGCGGCGAGGGCGCGCCGCGCCGCGTCGAGGTCGAGGGAGGCCGCGGTCCCGCCGCCGGCGAGGACGGCGCTCGCGCCACGAAGGAGGCGCGTGGCCACCGACGCGAGCGCGTACGTCTTGCGCACGGAGCAGGTCGCGTCGTTCGGGTCATAGGCGCTCTGCCGCAGGAAGATCTCGCGCACGAGCGCCGCGATCTCCATCAGCAGCCGGTCCTCGTCGGCGAGGGCGTCGGGGCCGATGAGCCCCGCCACGTCGCGCAGCTCGCGCTCGCGCTGGAGCGCCACCACCAACTCGCGACGCATCTCCGCCCAGTCCGCGCCGCCGGTCTCGATGAAGTGGGGCATCACGGCGTCGGCGTAGAGGCTGTAGCTCGTCTCCCAGTCGATGGCCGGGAAGTGCCGCTCGTGCGCGAGCCGGGGATCGAGGGCCCAGAGCGCGCCGACGACGCGGAGCGCCGCCTGCGTCACCGGCTCGGAGAAGTCGCCGCCGGGCGGCGAGATGGCGCCGATGATCGTCACCGCGCCGGGGGCGACGCCGCGCCCGAGGGGCCGCACGCGCCCGCAGCGCTCGAGGAAGGTGCCGAAGCGCGCGGCGAGCGAGGTCGGATACCCCTCCTCGGCGGGCATCTCCTGGAGGCGCGCGCCGATCTCGCGCAGCGCCTCCGCCCACCGCGAGATGCTGTCGATCATCAGCGCGACGCGGCAGCCCATGTCGCGGAAGTACTCGGCGATGGTGACGCCGAGATAGATGGAGGCTTCGCGCGCCGCCACCGGCATGTTCGACGTGTTCGCGACGAGGACGGCGCGGCTCATCACCGGCCGCCCGGTCACGGGGTGCGTCAGCTTCGGGAACTCCTGCACCACCTCGGCCATCTCGTTGCCGCGCTCGCCGCAGCCGACGTAGACGACGAGGTCCGTGTCGGCGAACTTGGCGAGGGAGTGCTCGACGACGGTCTTCCCGGTGCCGAAGCCGCCCGGCACCGCCGCGCTCCCGCCTTCGGCAACCGGGAAGAAGAAGTCGAGCACGCGCTGGCCGGTGACCAGCGGACGCGTCGCGCCGAGGCGCGCGCCGACGGGGCGCGCCACGCGCAGCGGCCAGCGGTGCGCCAGGGCGAGTGGCGTCCCATCCTCCAGCTCCCCGACGGGCTCGTGAACGGTGTACTCGCCGCTCGTCATGCGCCGGACGCGTCCCGTGTGGCCCGGCGGCACGAGGATGCGGTGGACGAACTGTCCCTGCTCGACGACGGTGCCGAGGACGTCGCCGCCGGCCACCTCGTCGCCGGCGGCGACGCTCGCCTCGAAGCGCCAGCGCCGCTCGGCGTCGAGGGTCGGCACCGCGGCGCCGGCCGGGACGAAATCGCCGGCGAGGGCGGCGACGCGATCGAGCGGCCGGCCGACGCCGTCGAGGAGCGCGCCGAGCAGCCCCGGCCCGAGGTGCGCGGTGAGCGGAGCCCCCGTCGCCTCCACCGGCTCGCCGAGCGACACGCCGCTCGTGTCCTCGAACACCTGGAGCGTGGCGGTGTCTCCGTCGATGCGGATGACCTCCCCCATGAGCCGGCCGACGCCGACGTGGGCGAGCTCGTTGAGCGCCGCCTGCGCGAGCGGCCGCGCCTCGACGAGGGCGCCGGCGATGCGCACCACGGTCGCGCCGCTCACCGGAGCCTCATGCGATAACCGATCGCGCGCTGGAGCAGCTCGAGGATGTACGAGGCCACGTCCTCCGGATGCTCCTCCCACCGCGGCGGCGGCACGGGGACGATCACCGGCGTCGGGTTGCGCACGATGCGACGACGCACGTCGTCGGGGAGCGCCGCCACGATCGCCTCGTCCACCAGCAGCACGCCGGCGTCGCCGCGCACGAGCGCCGCCGCCACGCGCGCGACGCCGTCGGCGATGGACGCGGCCTCCTCCACGGGGACGCCGGCGAGGGCGAAGCCCGTCGCCATCTCCGCCGGCCCGATCGCCTGGACGGTGTGTGTCCCGGTCATGGCGTCACCAGCGAGCGGGCGAGGAGCGCGCGCGGCGCGTCGAGCGCGATCCCCCAGACGATCCGTCCGAGGTCGCGAATCTCCGCGCGCAACCGGAGCACGTACTGGAGGATCGCGCCGACGCTCAGCGGATCGACGCGGCTCTCGCGGCGGCCGAGCGCCAGCGCCTCGACGAGGGCGCGATCCTCCTGCTCCCAGCGCGCGAGCTCCGTGCCCACGACGCGCGCCACCACCGTCCCCGCCGCCCTGCGCGCGAGCACCGCGCGCGCCGAGACGGCGCTCGCGGCGCGCGCACACTCCAGGAACAGCTCGAGCGTCACGACCTCCCCGCCGGACACGAACAGCTCCGCCGGCTCGTGCTCGACCGCGTGCGCCGCCAGCGCCAGCGCCGTCCATGCGTTCGCGAGATCGACCTGGAGCTGTACGTGCCGCAGCAGCGCCGCCCCTGCCGCTTCGGCGGCGCGGTGCGCGCGCTCGCCGTAACGCCGGTCGAGCGCGAGCTGCAGGCGGAAAGCGTCCGGCTGCGGCCGTGTCGCCTCGCCAAGGAGCGCCGAACCGTACGGGTGACGCCACGCCGCGAGAAGCGCCACGACGTGTGACGCGTCAGGCTGCCGGGCGAGCTCGGCGACGGCGGCTGCGGGGAGCGCGGGAGTGGGCACGAGGCCCGACAGGCGCTGCTCGACGGGCACGCCTGCGATCACGCCGCGAAGGATGGCCCGAAGGCTGCGACAGTCCTCCTCCTCGTAGAGCGGCGCGAGGAGGGGGAGCCGCGCGGCGCTCCACCGCGCGAGGAGCGCGAGCCGCTCCCCCCCCATCCGCCGCAGCATCCGCTCGAGGAGCACCGGATCCCGCCGCGCCTCGTCGCCGATCTCCGGGTACCCCGACCGCGCGAGAAGCTCGCCGAGCGAAGGGAGATCGCGCGCACGCGCCGCCTCGACGAGGCGGTCGCGCCCGAGCAGACGCCCCGAGAGCCCGCGCGCCCGCGCGACGACGTCCGACCAGTCAGTCATCCGGCCCGCCCAGCTCGCGGCAGATCTCGATCGCGAGCGCCTGGCGCTCGCGCGCGAGCCAGGCCTCGAGCGTGTCGTCCACCGACAGGCGCCCGTCGCTGGTGACCGCGCGCAGCCCGGCGACGATCGCATCATCGGCGCGCACCACGACCGAGGCGTCGTGCACCAGCGCGGCGACTCTCGCCGCGAGCGCCGCGGCGCAGCGGAGCTCCACCGCGTCGCCCGCCGTGTACGAGAGCACGTCGGCCACGCGCGCCCGCACCACGTCGTCCGGCGCGCCGTCACTCCACGCGCGGCACTCCTCGCACGCTTCCAAATGCTCTCGGCAGGCGGCCTGCCGCTC
>CAMLIT010000061.1 GCA_946480295.1 uncultured Gemmatimonadota bacterium | reverse complement strand
TCACCCCGGGCCCGGGGCTCGGCGGCCACTGCATCCCGCTCGACCCGCACTACCTCGCGTGGAAGATGCGCACGCTCTCCTACAAGACGCGGATGATCGAGCTGGCGAGCGAGATCAACACGGAGATGCCCCGCTATCTCGTGGCCAAGGTGCAGGATGCCCTGAACTCCGCGGGGAAGGCGACGCTGGGCGCGTGCGTGCTCGTGCTGGGAGTCGCCTACAAGAAGGACATCGACGACCTGCGCGAGAGCCCGGCGATCGATGTGCTCCGGCTGCTCCAGGAGAAGGGCGCGCGGGTGTCGTATCACGATCCTTTCTGCCCGGAGATCCTGGAGGATGGACACACTGCGGTTCGGGATCTTCCGATGCGTAGCATACTCCTTACTCCGGAGTCGCTGGCAGCCGCCGACGCCGTTGTGATCGTTACGGACCATACTTGTATCGACTACGACATGGTGGCAGCCGAGGCCCACGTGGTGGTGGATGGCCGTGGCGTCATGCGCGGGCAGCGCGGCCGCGCACGCATCGTCGGTCTCTCGAGCGGAAGCGCCGACCACCTCCTGCACCCGATTTGACCGACAGAAGCGTCGCCACTGCCGCCCGGCGGCAGATCTCCCCAGGTAGCGCCTGCCGTGACCCCGGAGCGCCTGGCGCGGTCAGATTAGCTGGAAAATGAGGGTGGCCTCCTGCCCACCCGGCATTCGGCACCATGAGAACCCGGTCGCCAATCGCGTCCGCCTGGTCTCAGGTCCGCGTGCTTCACGTCCTGCCACCGCCGGCATTCCCGCGCGCCGAGATCGATCGCACCGTGCTGCTCGTCCCGATGATGTGGCGATCCGCCTCGCGCGTGCGTACGGCCGCGCGCACCTCGGCGTCGCGACGATGCGCACTCCTGGCGCTCGCCGTCCTCGCGGGCTGCGCCTCCGACGCCGCCCTCGCCCCGCGGCCTCATGCCGCGCGCGTGGGCGCGAGCATCGTCGCGGAGAACCGGGCGACCGGCGATCATGGATGGTACGTGCCGCGCGCCCAGCGGGCGGACAGGACGGAGCTGGCGCTCTGGGGCAGCCCCTACGTGCTCTCGTCCGGCGACACGATGGACCTCTTCGTCCACTCGTTGCACGGGTCCGTGCGGATCTCCGTATATCGCCTGGGATGGTACGGCGGTGCCGGCGGACGGCTGGTCTTCGATACCACAGGTGTGCCGGCGGATTCCCAGCCTGCCTGCGCGGCATCGCCTGGCGAAGCCTTATCCTGCCCGTGGCATCGCACGACAGCCCTACCGACGTCGACGCGTTGGCTCCCCGGCATGTACCTCCTCAAGGCGACGAACGGCGCGGGCCTCAGCGCCCTCTATCCATTCGTGCTCCGCAGCACCGCGCCGGCGGCGATTCTCGTCGTCGTCCCCCAGTTCACGTGGCAGGCGTACAACGACTTCGGCGGTGCGAGCCTGTACACGCAGGACCCGACAAAACCCGCCGGAAACTTCGCCACCGCGGTCTCCTTCGAGCGGCCGTACGCGACGAACGGCGGGGCCGCATACGTCTACTCGGATGGGTACTCGCTCGAGCTGCCGGCGATCCGCTGGCTCGAGCGCGAGGGCTACGACGTGGGCTACGCGTCGGACCTGGACCTGGCCACCGGCGCCGCCGTGTCGGCGGGCGCGCCGCGCGTGCTGCTCTTCGCCGGCCACGACGAGTACTGGACGTGGGGCGAGTTCACGCTCGTCGAATCGCTCCGGGACGCGCGGACGCACCTCGTCTTCCTGTCGGGGAACGACGCGTTCTGGAACGTGCGCCTCGGCCCCGGTACGAGCACGGGGCGGCCCGGGCAGGTGGTTACCTGCTTCAAGATGACGCCGGATCCGTTCGCGACGTCGCCGACCGAGGTCACGACGGAGTTCCGGCTCCTCCCGCTGAACCGGCCGGAGAACGCGCTGATTGGCATCATGTACCTGCAGGGGGCGGGGGGCCCGCCCCGGCCGCTCACGATCAGCGACAGCGCGCTTGGCGCAACCGGCCGCGCGTTCCTCGCCGGCGCCCGCTTGAGCGACGGCGACACGATCTCGCAGCTCGTCAGGTCGGAGGGCGATCAGCTCGTGAACAACGGCAGGACGCCGCGAAACCTGCAGGTGCTCGCGCGCTCACCGTACGCGCTGAAGACCGGCCGCACCGCCGGTGCCCCGCAGGTCTACTACACCACCTTCTATCAGGCGCGGTCGGGCGCGGGGGTCTTCGCCGCCGGCACCAACGACTTCGCCCGCGGCCTCGATAGCCTGTACCACGCGCCGGAGTCCGCGCGGCTCCAGGCGCTGCTCGCGGGCGTGCTTGACTGGATGCTGGAGCACTGACGAGATCGCCGACACGATGGCGCGAAGGCCGATCTTCCTGGCGCCCGCGCGCGGGAAGTGACCGACGCCTAGCGCGTGCGGTTAGGCTGCACGGACTCGTGGCCGTCGCCCGATCCCCGGAGATTAAGAGAACGCTTAGAAAGCGCCCGCCACGTATCGGCGCCGTAACGGACGCGGAGAGCGGATCGTCAAATCTCCAGGATCGCGGCATGGTCGCGGATCTTGCACGACAATCGGAGCGCCCCTAATATGACCGACCCTGCGTCAATTCGGGTCGGGCGCCCCACCTTTCTCGCCCACTATTCTGGCAGCTGACTGGCCCCGCGACAGCGCAACGCCGTGTCGTTGGGGAAAGTGCGGGAGTATTCCGTGAGATTCGGCGGTTCTGGTTCGAGGCTCGGAGGCGCCATGATCGGTGGCGCTGGATGGCAGTCTGGCCGGACGCTGTGCAATCCGCCCCGGCGCCCGCGGTGGTGCTGAGCCATGGCCACCGCCCATCGCCCGCACCGGGCCCCTGCACGCAGCGGTGAGCTGCTCCGGCTCCGCTTCGAGGAGCGGCCGACTCCCATCGTCCTGCAGGCCGCGGCGAAGAAGAGCGTTCGCCGCCACATGTGGCGGGAGTTCAGCCGCCTGGTCCTGCTCCTCTGCGCCGACACCGGCGTGGTGCTCCTGCTCCGCGCCCTCAAGAGCGGCATCCGCGACCAGGGGTGGCTCGGCGTTGACGCCGCGCGTGCGGCGGCCGACGTCATCCCGCGAGGCTCGGTATCCGTACCGCAACTCGTCGCGGCGGTGCTCGTGTCCACGCTCCTGCTGCAGAACTACGGCACCGCCGACGAGCGGCGCGACATCAGGCGGCTGACGCTCGCTTCCTTCCTCGGGATCGGGCTGGTGCTGTGGGCTCGCGTGTGGGCGGACCCGTCGATCGCCACGCTGGTCGGCTACCTGATCGCCGCGTCCACCCTCAGCCTGGGGCTCATCGCCGAGCGGCTCGGCTTCGACCTGGTCGTCCGGAAGGTGCGAGCCGAGGCCTCCGTCGCGCGCACGCTCGTGGTCGGGCCGGGGGAGGTGGCGCGGTCGATCATGCAGCAGCGGCTCTTTCCGCGCTCCGCGGGGTTCCACCTGCTCGGCTTCGTCGACAGCTCGTCGGACCCGGCGCCCGACGCCATCGGCAGCTTCGACGAGCTGCCGAAGCTCATCGACGAGCTGCGCGCCGACACGGTCATCCTCGCCGGCCAGATCGACGAGGAGGCGTTCGGCTTCGCCGTGACCATGGCGAGCACCGGCGGGTGCAAGGTCTTCTCGCTTCCCCGTCTCTTCCTCGGCGACCTGGTGGTCCCGGAGCTGGTCTCCTTCCGCGGCAAGTCACTGATCCAGCTGACGAAGCCGGGGCTCCGCGGCAGGCAGCTCGTGCTCAAGCGCGCGATCGACATCCTGGCGGCGTCGATCCTGATCGTCGTGCTCGCGCCGGTGCTCGCGGCGGTCGCCATCGCCGTGCGCGTCTCCTCGCGCGGGCCCGTGATCTTCCGCCAGCTCCGCGTCGGGCAGGGGGGACGGCTGTTCCGGATCTGCAAGTTCCGGAGCATGGTGGCCACCGCCGAGGGGGAGCGCGAGAACCTCGCGACCCAGAGCGTGTACGCCGATGCGCGGCTGTTCAAGATGAAGCACGACCCGCGCGTCACGAAGGTGGGAAAGCTGCTGCGCCGCACGAGCCTCGACGAGCTGCCGCAGCTCTGGAACGTGCTGCGGGGAGACATGTCGCTCGTCGGCCCGCGCCCGCCGCTGCCGAGCGAGGTCGCGCTGTATGAGGAGCACCATTACGCGCGCTTCGAGATGAAGCCGGGGATCACGGGGCCGTGGCAGGTGAACGGCCGGAACCGGATCACGGACTTCGACGACGTCGTGATCCTCGAGCAGGACTACATGCAGGGGTGGACGATCTGGAAGGATGTCCGCATCCTGCTGCGCACGATCCCCGTCGTGCTCAGGATGGATGGGGCGTACTGACGCGGATGTGCGCTGACTGGCCGCCGCTCGCGGGAGGAGCGATGGCCCCATGCCCGGGCGTCGCGTGATCCGGCGCGTGGCGGCGGCAGGCGTCGCGGGCGGCATCGCCGCCGGGATCGCGGCGGCCAGTGGCGCGTTGGCAGCCGCGCCGGGCGTGAGTCACCTCTCCCGGCCGGCCGCCGCGCAGGGAGCGGTGCACCTGCGTCCGCCGCAGGTGCCGGTGCCTCCGACGTACTTCGGCCTGCACATCCATCACCAGGCGAAACCGGGCGCCGGCGGCGTGTACGCGATCTGGCCAACGGTGGGCTTCGGCAGCTGGCGCCTGTGGGATTCCGGCGCGCAGTGGCCGTCGCTGGAGCCGGCGCCCGGGAAGTGGGACTTCGCCGCGGTCGACCGGATGGTGGACAGCGCCGATGCGCATCATGTGGACGTCCTGCTGCCGCTCGGGCTCTCGCCACAGTGGGCGTCGACGCGGCCGAACGAGCCATCGGGCTACGGACCAGGGAACGCGGCGCCGCCGGCCAGCATGGATGCGTGGAAGCGGTACGTACGGACCGTCGCCACGCGATACCGCGGCCGCGTGCACGAGTACGAGATCTGGAACGAGCCGAACCTCCGGCGGTTCTACACCGGTACTGTCCCCGAGCTGGTGTCGCTGACCGCCGCCGCCGACTCGGAGCTGAAGGCCGTGGACCCGTCCATCGTGCTCGTGTCGCCGTCGGCGACCTCGGGGGAGCGGGGTGTGCGCTGGCTGGACGAGTTCCTGGCGGACGGCGGCGGGCGGTTCGTGGACGCGATCGGCTTCCACCTCTACGTCTCGCCGCAGGCGCCGGAGGCGATGCTGCCGATCATCGATTCGCTGAAGGCGGTGATGGCGCGACGCGGCGTGGGGGAGAAGCCGCTGTGGAACACCGAGACCGGGTGGTTCGTGCAGAACCGGAGGACGATCGTCCGTCCCATGGGGCCGCCGACCGGATTCGCCGGCCGCGTGCTCGGCCAGGACGAGTCCGAGGCGTACGCGGCGCGCGCGCTGCTCCTGGCGTGGTGCGACGGCGTGCGGCGGTTCTACTGGTACTCGTGGGACAGCGGGACGATGGGGATGACCGAGGCGAACGGGCGGGAGCCCAAGTCGATCGCCACCGCGTACGCCACGGCACGCTCTTGGATGCAGGGCTCGCGCGTCCTGTCGTGCGACCGCTCCGCCGACGGCACGTGGACTGTGGCGCTGCGCAGCGCGGCAGGAGTGCCGGCGCACGTGGTCTGGCGGGAGACCGGGACGGCGCCGCTCGTCGTGCCCGCCACCTGGGGCGCCCGCACCCTCCACTCGCTCGTGCCATCGGCGGCCGCGGCGGCAGCGGGCGCGACGATCTCTGTGGGCGAGAAGCCGCTCCTCGTCTCCGCGGCCGGCTGGACGGCGGCGCGCTGACAACCTGCCCGCGGTTGCGCCGCCCGTGCGCGATCGTTTGTGTTAGCTGACCCGATGGACACGTCCGTCCCGGCGTGCCAGCGCGTACGCGCGACGAAGCAGCGAGACTGATGCAGCGCCTCCGAAGCTCCCTAGGAAGACTCAGCAAGCACCGGCTCGTCCAGAACAGCACCTGGATGCTCGCCGGCCAGGGGCTGCGCCTGTGCATCCAGGCGGTCTACTTCGTCCTGATCGCCCGCGCGCTCGGCGTCACGCACTACGGCCAGTTCGTGGCGGCGGCGTCGTTCATCGGCATCGTGGGTCCGTTCGCCACGTGGGGCGCGGGCAACATCCTGGTCAAGAACGTCGCGCGGAACCCGTCGAGCTTCGCCCGGTACTGGGGCGCGGCGCTCAAGGCGACACTGGCCTCGGCGTTCTTCCTCGCGCTCATCATCGTGGGGCTCTCGTCCCTCCTCCTGCCGGCGAGCGTGCCCTTCCTGCTGGTGCTCGAGATCATCGCCGCGGACCTGTTGTTCGCGCGCGTGGTGGACATGGCGGGGCAGGCGTTCCAGGCGTACCAGAAGCTGGATCGCACCGCGATGCTCCAGTTCATGATCGGGATGCTCCGGCTCGTCGCCGCCCTGGTCATGTACGTCGTTTTCCACGGCCACGCGACGGCGCTGCAGTGGGGGGTGCTCTATCTCGTCTCGGGCGCGCTGGGCGGGATCGCGGCGCTGCGCTGGGTACACGCGGAGCTCGGGGGCCCCGATTGGAGCGGGCGGCTCGATCGCGCGGAGCTGGCGGAGGGATTCCACTTCTCCGTCACCAACTCGGCGGTGAGCATCAACAACGACGTGGACAAGATGATGCTTGCGCGCTTGGCCACGCTCGACGCGGCGGGGTTCTACGCGGCCGGGTATCGGGTGCTCGACGTGTCGTTCGTCCCGATCCGGGCGATCCTCTACGCCGCGTACTCGCGCTTCTTCCAGGCGGGGGCGGACGGACTGCGGGGGAGCGTGCGCTTCGCGCGGAAGCTGCTGCCGGTGGCGGCGGGCTACGGCGCGCTGGTCGGAGTCGCGCTGCTCCTCCTGGCGCCGCTGATCCCGAAGCTGCTCGGGCCGGAGTACGAGCCGGCGGTCATCGTGGTGCGGCTGCTGAGCGTCCTCCCCTTGCTGCGCGCCCTGCAGTACTTCGCCGCGGATTCGCTGACGGGCGCCGACCGGCAGGGGGTGCGCACGGCGGTGCAGGCGTCGGTGGCGGCGGGCAACGTGCTGCTGAACCTCTGGATGATCCCGGCGTACGGGTGGCACGGGGCGGTGTGGAGCACGCTTGCCTCGGACGGCGTGCTCGCGCTGTCGATGTGGTGCGCGGTGGTGGTGATCGTGCGCGGCGAGGCACGGTCCGAGCGGGTGGCCGCCGAGATGGTCCGCGAGGCCACGCTCGCCGGCTCGACGATCTCGTGAGCACGGGGCTGCGCGAGGTGACCGCGGTCGAGACGCCGCGTCGCGTCATGATCTTCCGGAACCTGCTCGGCGTCCCGTCGGAAACCTTCATCTACAACCAGGCGGCGGCGCTCGAGCGGTACACCCCGATGTTCGTGGGGTCGCGCGTCATCGGGGCGCTGCCGAGCGAGGCGGCGCGGTGCTTCACCCTGCGCTCCTCGTCCAGGCTGGACTCACTGCGCGAGGCGGCGCTGAAGTACGCGCACCGGGCGCCGCGGCTGGAGCGGTACCTCGCGCGAGCGCGGCCGGCGCTGGTGCATGCGCACTTCGGCCCCGACGGCGCCCTCGTCGGGCCGGTGGCCATCAGGTGCGGGATCCCATTTGCCGTCACGTTTCACGGCTTCGATGCCACCCAGTGGTCGCGGCGCTTCCGCTTCGAGTGGGGGAGCGTGCGTTTCGAGCGCAGCCCGCGGGCGTGGCTGAAGGACAACGCGACCCTGGTCATCGCCGTCTCCGATTTCATCCGGCGCGAGCTGCTGGCGCTGGGCTTTCGGCCGGACCGAGTCGTCCGCCACTACATCGGCATAGACGTGGACGCGTTCGCGTGCGACCGCACCGTGGCGCGCGAGCGCGTGGTGCTGTTCGTCGGCCGCCTGATCGAGTCGAAGGGGTGCGCGCAGCTGATCGAGGCGATGGGCGCGGTGCAGCAGGCCTTCGATGACGTCAGGCTGGTGGTGGTCGGCGACGGCCCGCTACGGGCCGACCTGGAGCGGCTCGCCGTCGCCCGGCGCGTGCGCGCCGAATTCACGGGGTGGCAGCCGCCGGAGGTCGTGAGGCGCTGGATGAACCGGGCGATGGTGTTCTGCGTCCCGAGCATCACCGCGCGGGCGGGGAACCGCGAGGCGTTCGGGATGGTGTTCGCCGAGGCGGCGTCGCTGGGCGCCCCGGTCGCGAGCTTCGCCTCCGGCGGCGTTCCGGAGGCGGTGGAGCACGGGGTCACGGGGCTGCTCGCGCCGGAGCACGACGTGGAGTCGCTGGCGCGGAACATCTGGGCGCTGCTCGAAGACGACGAGCTTCGCGGGCGAATGAGCGAGGCGGGCATCCGGCGCGTGCGCCGACTCTTCGACCTGCGGAAGCAGACGTCGGCGCTGGAGGACATCTACGATCGCGTGGCCGCCGCGCGCGCGGGCCCGGTGGGGATCCCGGCCTGAATCGGGCGCGAGGGGTCGCCGTCAGGCGCGCACGCCGATGCGCAGCACCCGGCGCTTGAGCAGATACCAGAGGTAGGTGGCCGGGACGACGAGGTGCCGGTACAGTCGCGGCACCGGGCGGCGGTAGAATCGGTCAAACGAGGCCTGTTCCCCCCTCGCCCGCCGCACCGCGTAATACCGGTACAGGTTGTTCTCCGTGAGGTGCCGGCGCGAGACGACGAGATTACCCGTGCGGTAGAGGATCAGCGCGCGGGTCGTCATGAAGCTGACGTCGCGATAGATGCGCAGGAAGAAGCCGAGGTCCTGGGCCCGGTGCAGCTGCTCGTCGTAGCCGCCGTAGCGCTCGAAGAGGGCCGCGCGCATCATGACGGACGCGTGCTGCACGCCCATGCGGTGGCGGTCGAAGGTGCGGCGGATCGCTTCCTCCGTCCTCGGCCATGCGATGCGGAAGGTGTCGTCGGGATCCGTGCTGAACGCGAGCGACTCGTGGCAGCAGACGACGTCGACGCGGGGGTGGGTCTCGAGCAGATCGACCTGCGTGGCGAAGCGCTCGGGGAGGGAGATGTCGTCGCTGTCGCAGGCCGCGACGTACCGGCCGCGGACGTGGCGCAGGCACTCGTTGCGCGCGACGCCGCGGCCGGCGTGCGGGATGGAGAAGACTCGAATGCGCTCGTCGCGGCGTGCCGCCTCACGCGCGATCTCCAGCGAGCCGTCGGTGCTGCCGTCGTCGACGATGATCAGCTCCCAGTCGCGGAAGCTCTGCGCGATGATGGAGTCGATGGCGGCCGGGAGCACGCGGGCGCAGTCGAAGACGGGCATCATGGCGGAAACCACGGGGGGACGCTGGCGCGGCTGCTGGCCGGCGTCACCTTCGTCGCCGGCGGCCGAATGAGGACGGTGGCTCTCCATGCTGGGATTCGAGTGTGCGAAAGCTAACCGGCGCGATGGCGAGGTGAAGTGTGGCGGTTCCGGCCAGGGAGAGGGCGCACATCGCGGCGGCTTCGGTGTAGCTCTTCGGGCGCGGCAGCAGGGCGCGGAATCGGGCAGCGACGGGCGCGAGCATGGTTGCGCGCACTCTGCACGATCGTTTTGTTAACTCGGGGACCACGGGCCGCTCGGTTTCCCGGCAAGACATCTCCTCCCAGAGCGCGCGCCCCGGATCTCCGTGGCCGGTCGGCTCGCCTCACGCACGCATCGGATGATGCACGCAGTAGTCAAGCACACCCTCCTCGCATTCACGTACCTCGCCATCGGCGCCTCGGCCGGGCTCGCGCAGCGGCCGACGCAGCAGCAGGTGGATCAGGCGGCGGCCGATCCCGCGCTCGGCGCGAAGATCCGCGCGAAGATCGCCGCGAGCGGGCTCAGCCCTGACCAGATTCGCGCGCGCCTACGGGCTGCCGGGTACTCGGAGAACTCGCTGGACGCGTTCCTCGGCGACAGCGCCAGCGGAAGCGCCGCAGCCCCCAGCGCGGACGTGATGCGGGCGGTGCGGTACCTGGGCCTGATCGACAGCACGACGTCGATCGGCGGCACGAGCGCGTCGGCGCCCCTGCCGCAGCGGGATACGACCACGGCTCGGGCGCAGGTCGCGCAGGCGGGGGACACGGCGGCCCTCCCCGTCTTCGGCCTGGAGGTGTTCCGCCGCTCCACGAGCCAGTTCGATCCCGATGTATCGGGTCCGGTGGACGCGAACTACAAGCTCGGACCCCGCGACGTCCTCGCGCTGATCCTCACCGGCGGCATCGAGAACTCGTATACGCTGGAGGTGACCCGGGAGGGGTTCGTCGTCATCCCGCAGGTCGGACAGGTCTACGTCGCGAACCTCACGCTCGACCAGGCGCGCGACGTGATCTTCCAGCACATGCGGCGGGTGTACTCGAACATCGGACGCACGCCGGATGCGGCGACGCACTTCTATCTCACCGTCGCCAAGCTGCGAACGAACCAGGTGTTCGTGATCGGGGAGGCGATGGCGCCCGGGAGCTATCAGGTCTCCAGCGCCGGCACGCTCCTCACGGCGCTCTACGCGGCCGGCGGACCGTCGGACAACGGGAGCCTGCGCTCCATCCAGGTGCGGCGGGGCGGCCAGACGGTTGGCACCTTCGACCTTTACGATTATCTGATACGCGGCGACGCCTCGCGGGACCTCCGCCTCGAGACCGGCGACGTCGTGTTCATCCCGGTGCACGGGCCGCGAGTGGCCATCCAGGGCGAGGTGATCCGTCCCGCTACCTACGAGCTGGCGAAGGGTGAGACGCTCCGCGACCTCCTGCAGATGTCGGGCGGGTTCACGGCGAGGGCGGGGCGCCGGCGGGTGCTCATTCGCCGCATCGTGCCCGCCGAGCAGCGGGATGGAGGCGGCCCCGATCGCACGGTGCTCGACGTCAGCTCGAGCGAGTTCGCCACCGGGAGCGGCCCGGCGCTGCCCCTGGTGGACGGCGACACGGTCGAGGTCTTCGGCGTACCGGACAAGGTGAGCAACGAGGTGGCGATCACCGGGGGTGTCTGGACGCCCGGCCCGCAGGGGTTCCACCCGGGGATGCGGCTGTCGGAGGCGCTCGCGCGTGCCGGCGGCGTGAAGCCCGACGTGAAGGATGTCCTCATCACCCGCCTCGAGTCGGATCGGACGCGCTCGCAGCTTCGGGCGACCTTCTCCGACACGCTGGGACACCTCGTGAACGATCCGGTGCTGCAGCAGGACGACAGCATCACCGTGTTCGAGACGAGCGACTTCCGCCCCGATCGTTACGTGGCGATCAACGGCGCGGTGAACAAGCCGGGGCGATATCCGTGGCGCGACGGCATGACGCTGCGCGACCTGGTGCACCTCGCCGGCGGGCTCGGGGACGGCGCCTTCCTCGGGAGGGCGGAGGTGGGCCGTCTGCCGACCGACCGCACCGACGGCACGCTCGCCAGGACCATCGACGTGCCACTCGACTCGACGTACCTGCTGGAGCGCGGTCTCGACGGGAAGTACGTCGGTCCGCCGGGCATGCCCGCTCCGGTCGCGAAGGCCCCGAACTTCACGCTCGTGCCCTACGACAACGTGCTGATCCTGCATCAGCCCGACTGGCAGCTCGAGCGCACCGTCGTCATCGCGGGCGAGGTGTCCTTCCCGGGCAGCTACACTCTCAGTTCGAAGAACGAGCGTGTGAGCGACCTGGTGAAGCGCGCCGGGGGCCTGCTCCCGCACGCCTACGCCGAGGGGGCATCGCTCACGCGCAGCTACGACGCGATGGGTCGCATCGCGGTGGACCTCTACAAGGCGCTGGAGCACCCCGGCGAGCGACAGGACATCACACTGCGCAACGGGGACTCGCTGTTCATTCCGCGGTACACCCCGACGGTCAGGATCGAGGGCGCGGTGAACTCGCCGATCACCGTCGCATACGTCCCGGGCCGGAACATGAGCTATTACATCGATGCGGCGGGGGGCGCGCGCTATGACGCGGACGCGAAGCGCGCCTACGTGCGACAGCCGACGGGGATCGTGGATCCTTATCGCAGCCGGCCCTTCTTCCTGCCGGACCACGATCCCAAGCCGCAGGCAGGGGCGGTGGTGGTGGTGCCGACGAAGGACCCGAACGAGAAGAAGGACTACACGGCGATCGCGACGTCTGTCGCGCAGATCCTCGTGAGCACGGTCGCGATCGTCGCGATCGTCCTGCGGAAGTGAGCGCGGCGGGTGACCTCACGGTCCTTCACGGCACTCGGGACGGATGGCGATGATGACGAACACCCGTCGGCGATGACGAGTCTCCAGCAGGCGCAAGCCGCGTACACCCCCGCGGCGGGCAAGGGCGACAACACCTTCCTGCAGCTCGCCGCGATGCTGCTGCGGGCGCGGCGCTTCGTGCTCGCGATGACGTTGGCGGTCGGCGCCCTCGCGGTGGCGATCACCGTGATTCCGCCCCGGAAGTACACGACCACCGTGTCCTTCAGCCCCGTGGCGACCAACGACATCTCCGCTTCGGGACTCGGCGGACTCGCCGGACAGCTCGGCCTCAGCCTGCCCGGCCAGGACCCGTCGCAAACGCCGGAGTTCTACGCCACGCTCGTGCAGACGCCCGATATCCTGGTCCAGCTTGCCCAGCGGCGATACCAGTTCGTGCACGGCGGCAAGCGCTACGACGGCAGCTTCATCCAACTGTACAAGATCGACCTGGGGGATTCGAGCACGACACTCGCCGACGCCCTGCGCCAGCTACGCTCCGACGTGATCACGATCACCTACGATCGCCAGACGTCGATCGTCGCGATCGACGTGCGGACCCGGTGGAAGGAGCTGTCGTACCAGATGGCGAGCGCGCTCGTGGACCTGGTGAACGAATTCAACCTCAACCGCCGGCGCATCCAGGCGGAGCAGGAGCGCCGATTCCTCGCGCAGCGCCTCGACACCGCGCGGAGCGAGCTGCACGACGCGGAGAACGAGCTGCAGGGCTTCCTGGTCCGGAATCGCGGATACCAGACGGATCCCACCCTGATCTTCGAGCACGACCGGCTCCAGCGCGAGGTCGGCCTGCGGCAGGACGTGTACACGATGCTCACGCAGGGGCTGGAGCAGGCGCGCATGCGGGCGGTGCGGAATACCGCGTCGATCTCCCTGGTGCAGGAGCCGCGTGAGGCGCTGCAGCCCGACGCGCGCCACACGGTGGCGAAGCTGGCGCTGGGCCTGGTCGCCGGCTTCGCGCTCGCGGTGCTCTGGCTGATCTTTCGCGAGCTCGACGCCCGCGGGAGATCGGGGGCGAGTCCGGAGTACGAGAGCTTCGCGCGGGAGTGGCGGGCGAGCGTCGACGACGTCATGCGCTTCGTCCCCTTCCGTCGCCGCCGCCAGCGATCGTGAGCGGGCCGGAGCAGGGATCGCTCGGCGCTGCGCCCCTCTCCCCGGCCGTCGCCGCGCGCCCGGCCGGCATCGCCGATCCCGCGCGCCTGCTGGAGGGCATCTTCGCGGCCGTCCTGCTGTTCGTCGGCACCGGCGCCATCTTCCCGCTCCTCGCGCGCCCGCACGGCGAAGGGACGGTAACCGTCGGCGGCGCGCCCGACCCGGTGGGCCGGATCTACCTCATCGGCTTCGCCATCGCCACAGCGCTGCTGTACCCGCGTCGGCGCCAGCTCCTGACGGTCATGCGACGCGACCCGGTGCTCTGGCTGATCCCGCTGCTGGCGCTCGCGTCCACCGTCTGGTCCACCGAGCCGACGCAGACGCTGCGGGCGGCCGTCGCGCTGTTCGGCGCGATGTTCTTCGGGGCCTGGCTCGCGCTGCGCTTCGACGCGTCGGAGCAGCTCGCGATGCTCGGCATGATGCTCGGCGTCACGATCGTGCTCAGTATCGCCCTGATCCTCGCCGATCCGTCGTTGGGCCGGGAAGCGAACATCCACGAGCAGGCCTGGCGCGGGATCTACTCGCACAAGAACCTGTTCGGCCGGATGATGGTGCTGGCGTACGTCGTGTTTCTCCTCCAGGCGATACATCGGCCCGGCACGCGAGCGATCACGATCCTGTTCACGGCGCTCGCCGTGGCGTCGCTGTGGATGTCGGGATCGCGGACGGCGCTCATCGTCGCCGCCGCGCTCACGCTGCTGCTCGTGCTGCGCCCCGTGTGGCGGCGCGTGCGGGTACCCGGCTGGCTGGTGGGCGCGGCCTTCCTCGCGGTGCTGGGCACGCTGGCCGCGATGGCCTGGAGCCAGCGGGCCAATCTGGTGGGGGGGGACCCCGGCGCGGACACGATGACCGGCCGCACGGCGATCTGGGTCGCGTCGGCCGTCAAGGTGGCGCAGCGCCCCTGGCTGGGCTACGGCTTCAGCGCGTTCTGGAGCGGCTCCGCCGAGAACTACATCGACGTGTGGCACATGGTGAACTGGAGCGCGCCGAACGCTCACGACGCCTACGTGGACATCGCCCTCGACCTGGGACTCGTCGGCATGGTGCTCCTCGTCTGGGTGTGCATCCGGTCGGCCACGCGGTCGCTGAGTCTCCAAAGGTGTCGGGACCTCCCGGTGCTGGATCAGCTCTGGCCGAGCGTGCTCGTCGCGTTCACGGTCCTGAGCTTCCTGACGGAGGGGCAGCTCGTGGAGCGCCACGCCTTTTGGACGCTGTTCACAGCCGCCGCGGTGCTCGCGGCGAAGCACCGGCACCATCTCCCCGAGCTCGCGGCCACGGGGTAGCGCGCCTCGGCGCCCGAGCGCGGGTTGCGCGCGACCGACCATTGCCGACGGGCGTGTCCGGAGCGCAGGTTATGCCGCCCTTCATCCGCGCACCGGAGGACGCATGATCCGCACGCTGCTTCGCAGGATTCCGATGGTCGGCCAGGTGGGCCGGTGGGCTCGCCGGCGAGTCCAGCACTGGCGCTTCCGCGGCTCCGCCGATTTCTGGGAGAGCCGCTACCAGACGGGAGGCAACTCCGGCGCGGGATCGTATGGCAGGTTCGCGGAGTTCAAGGCGGAGGTGCTCAATGCCTTCGTCGCCGAGAGGGGGGTGCAGTCGGTGATCGAGTTCGGCTGTGGAGACGGGAACCAGCTCCGGCTCGCGCGCTACCCGCACTATTCCGGCTACGACATCAGCGAGCGCGCCGTCGCGTCGTGCATCGAGGCGTTCGAAGGCGATCGGACGAAGCGATTCCGGCCGATGCGCGCGTACGATGGCGAGCAGGCCGAGCTCGCGCTGTCGCTGGACGTCGTCTACCACCTGGTGGAGGACGGCGTCTTCGCCGAGTACATGCGGACGCTGTTCGGGGCCGCCACGCGCTTCGTCATCGTGTACTCGAGCAACGCCACGTCGATCCCGAACTCCGCGCCGCATGTGCGGCATCGCGTCTTCACCGAGTGGGTCGAGGCGAATGCGCCGGAGTGGCGGCTGGCGAAGCGAGTGCCCAACCGTTACCCTTTTCGCGGGGATCACACGACCGGCTCCTTCGCCGATTTCTACATCTTCGAGCGCGCGTAATCCCAGCGCTGAGCTCGCCTGCTCCCGTCTTTCCCCGAAGAGCGCGAGCGGCCCCGGGATCGTGTTACGTGTCTGCCGCGTGTGTCGTATCTCTCAGGCGCCTCCCGCGAGCGCGTCCTCGCCTGCATCCGTCGCGCACGCACCGCGTCCGACCCTGACCTGATCTCATACTGTTCGAGGCAGTCCGCATGTTGCTCAACGGCAAGTCGATCCTCATCACCGGTGGTACCGGTTCCCTCGGCAAGACGCTCGTTCGGCGGCTGCTCTCCAACGAGATGGGCCGCCCGCGGAAGATCATCATCTTCTCGCGCGACGAGGCGAAGCAGCACGACATGCGCGTCGCCTACCGCAACAAGACGATCGCCACCGATGATGTCATCTACCACAACTTCGACCAGCTGGTCGAGTTCCGGATCGGCGACATCCGGAACCTGCACAGCGTCACCTCCGCGGTGAAGGACGCGGACGTCGTCTTCAACACGGCGGCGCTGAAGCAGGTCCCGGCGTGCGAGTACTTCCCGTTCGAGGCCGTGCAGACGAACATCGCCGGGCCGGAGAACATCGTCCGGGCCATCCGCGACAACCGGCTCCCCGTCGAGACCGTCGTAGGGATCTCCACGGACAAGGCGTGCAAGCCCGTGAATGTCATGGGCATGACCAAGGCGATCCAGGAGCGGATCTTCCTCACCGCCAACGTGAGCTGCCCGGACACGCGCTTCGTCTGCGTCCGCTACGGCAACGTGCTGGCGTCGCGCGGCTCGGTCGTGCCGCTCTTCCACAGCCAGATCCTCGCCGGCGGACCGGTGACGATCACGACGCGAGACATGACGCGCTTCCTCCTCAGCCTCGACGACGCGGTGGACGTCATCTTCGCCGCCGTGCGCGACGCACAGCGCGGCGAGACGTTCATCCCCCGCGTGCCCGCCGCCCGCATGATGGACCTCGCGCGCGTCCTGATCGGCGACCGCGACATCGAGACGGTGGTCACGGGCATCCGCCCCGGTGAGAAGGTCCACGAGATCCTGATCTCGGACGAGGAGGCTCCGCGCGCGATCGAGCGCGGGAACTACTACGCGATCCGCAGCATCCTCCCCGAGCTCGGCGCGACGCAGAGCGAGAACTCGCCGCTCGACGGCGAGTACAGCTCCGCCGATAACGTGATGAGCTTCGACGATCTCGCGCTCTTCCTCGCCTCGCACCGGCTGCTCGTGCCCGACAGCCGATCGCACGCCCCGGAGCTGCTGCGATGAAGGTGATGACGGTCTTGGGCACGCGGCCCGAGATCATCCGGTTGAGCGTCATCATCAGGAAGCTGGACGAGCTGGCGGAACACGTCCTCGTCCACACCGGCCAGAACTACACCGAGACGCTCAACGACATCTTCTTCACCGATCTCGGGGTGCGCGCGCCGGACCACAGCCTCGGCATCCGCGCCGCCACGATCGGCGAGCAGGTCGGTCGCATCCTCATCGAGGGCGAGCGGGTGATCCTCGCCGAGCGTCCGGACGCGCTCCTCATCCTCGGTGACACGAACAGCGGCCTCGTCGCCCTGATCGCCAAGCGGCTGGGCATCCCGGTGTTCCACATGGAGGCCGGCAACCGCTGCTATGACGATCGCGTGCCCGAGGAGATCAACCGCCGCGTCATCGACCACTCGAGCAGCGTCCTCCTGCCGTACACGCAGCGCAGCAAGGAGAACCTCGTGCGCGAGGGGATCGCCCGGGAGCGCATCTACGTCATCGGCAACCCGATCTTCGAGGTGCTCGAGGCGCATCGCGACCAGATCGCCGCGAGCGCGGTGCACCGGCGGCTCGGGCTCGAGCGGGGGCGCTACATCCTCGTGACGATGCACCGCGCGGAGAACGTGGACCTCGAGTTCCGCCTCCGCAACCTCCTGACGGGGCTCGAGCTGCTGGGACGGACGCTGAACATGCCGGTCGTGTGCAGCCTGCACCCGCGGACACGGTCGAAGATCGAGGCGTTCGGCTTCGACGCGGCGGCGTCGCGTGTGACCTTCGTCGAGCCGCTCGGCTTCTTCGACTTCGTCGCGCTCGAGCAGCGGGCGGCGCTCGTGGTCAGCGATTCCGGCACGGTGCAGGAGGAGTGCGCGATCTTCCGCGTGCCGAACATCACGATCCGCGACGTCACCGAGCGGCCGGAGACGCTCGAATGCGGCAGCAACATGCTGACGGGCATGGATCCGCAGATGATCCTCGACTGCGCGCGCACGGTGCTCGCCCAGCCGACGGACTGGACGCCGCCCGCCGAGTACCTCGACCCGATCGTCTCGGCCAAGGTGCTCAAGATCGTCCTCGGCTACCGCCACGGCGGCGCGGCTCCCTTCGGGGACTGACCGCCCTCGTCCCGACCCGCGGCCCGATGTCCAAGCCTCTCCCGCGCCACGTCGACCTGCTCGGCACGCGCTTCGACAACCTGACGCTCGCGCAGACGATCGCCGAGATCGACGCGATGGTCGCCGAGGAGCGGCGGGAGCGCGCCGACGGTCGCGGCCGTACGCGGATGGTCGGGGTCAAGGACGTCGCGCTCACCATCCGCGCGGCCGAGGATCCGGCCCTCGTGGACTTCTACGACCGGGCGGAGCTCCTCGTCGTGGATGGCCGGGGCCTCTTCCTCGCCAGCAGGCTGCTACGCGTGCCGCTGGCGGCGATCGTCGGTGGGCCGCCGCTGTTCTACGAGGCGATGCGGCGGAGCGCCGACGCGGGGTACGCGGTCTACGTGGTGGGCGCGACCGAGGAGGTGCTCGGCGCGGCCGTCGCGTCGCTCCAGCGGTCGTACCCCGGGCTGCGGATCGTCGGCTCTCGCAACGGCTACTTCCGCGGTGAGGAGATGGATCGCTTCGTCCGCGAGCTTCGCGCCGCCGCCCCCGACATCATCGTCGTCGGGATGGCCACGCCGCATCGCGAGCGCTTCATCGACGCGGCCCGCCGCGCGCAGGTCCCGTCCATCTGCCTGGCCGTGGGCGGTATGCTCGACGTGGCGTCGGGGACGAAGCATCTCGCCCCGACGTGGGTCAGCAACTCCGGGCTCGAGTGGCTGTATCGCGCGGTGCAGGAGCCGCGGCGGCTCTTCCCACGCTATCTGCGGACGCACTCGAAGTTCGCGCTGCTCGTCGCCGGAGCGCTCCTCGGCGGGAGGCGCGCTCCCGCGAGGGCGGCGCAGGGAAGCTAGACGGCTGCGGCGAGACCCTTGATCCGCTCGTACGGCGTGCTGTCCTCCGCCATCTCGCGGATCATCTCCGGCCAGCTCGGCGGCACGAAGCCGGTCGCCGCGCGATAGCGCCGCGAGTCGAGACTCCGGTCGCAGCGGAAGTCGGCATGCGGCTCGATCTCCACGCTCGTGCCGTAGGCCTCGCGCAGCAGGAGCAGCAGGTGGTACTTGTCCATCGGCTCGGCCGACACGTTGTAGCGGCCGGAGAGCGACGGGTAATCCCGGATCACGCGCGCGATCTCGCGGGAGAGCGCGATGCTGGTGAACCCGCTGAAGATCGCGTTGGTGAAGCCGCGCACCGCCTCGTCGTGTCGCCCGAGGAACCAGTCGACGAGCGAGACGTCGGTGAACAGCTCGCGGCCGATGATCGAGGTCCGCAGGGTGAGGGCCCCCTCGGTGGCGACCTCGCCCAGGAACTTGCTACGGCCGTATAGGTCCTCCGCGTCCGACGGATCGTCGTCCGTGTAGCCGCCCTTGCGCCCGGAGAAGACGCAGTCGGTGCTGATGTGGATCAGCCGCGCGCCACGGGCCCGGCAGATGTCCGCCAGCTCGTGGGGCAGGAGGGCGTTGATGCGGATGGAGATCCGTGCGTTCTTCGCCTCGGCGAGCTGCTTGATGATCCCGATGCAGTTGATCACGACGTCGGGCGCAACGCGGTCGACCGCACGTTGCACGGTCGCGAGATCCGACGCGTCCACACCGTCGATGACACGGTCAGCGGGAAAGAGGCCGGTCTTCCGGAGCTTCTCGTCGAAGCGGCGGAAGGTCACCCACGTGTCGAACTCCCCGCTCAGCACCTGGAAGGCCTTGTGGCCGAGCATCCCGCCGCCGCCCAGGACCAGGACTCTCGTCATGATGCCTTCGCCGCTCGCGTCTTCAGGTCGCGCGCGAACCAGGCGAAGTACTCCTCGAGGCCTCGCTTCATGTCCGTGCTCGGCTGGAGGCCGAGCTCGCGCTGGATCCTGGAGATGTCGGCCCGGCAGTGCCGCACGTCGCCGGGGCGCGGATCGCCGTGCTCAACGACGGCGGGGACACCGGAGGCGTCCTGGCAGAGTTGGGCGAGGGTGTTGATGGTGATGCTGGCGCCGGACCCCACGTTGTAGACGCCGCTCTTCTTCGCCTTCGTGGCGGCGAGGACGTTGGCGCGGGCGACGTCCTTCACGTTGACGAAGTCCCGCGTCTGCTCGCCGTCGCCGAAGATCGTGATCGGCTCGCCGGAGAGCAGGCGCTTGGCGAAGATCGGGATGACGTTGCCGTAGGCGTCGTACCGCTGATGCACGCCGTAGACGTTGAAGTACCGGAGCGCAACGGCGGTGATGCCGTAGAGGTGCGAGAACGCGAGCGCCTGCTTCTCTCCCGCCAGCTTGCTCACGCCGTAGGGAGACTCGGGATTCTGCGGGTGGTTCTCGTCGATGCAGGGAGTCAGGAGCTCGCCGAAGATCCCCGCCGAGGACGAGTACACGAACCGCTGGACGCCGTTGCGGCGCGCCGCCTCCAGCACGTTCACCGTCCCAACGGCGTTCACCTCCGCGTCCTCCTGCGGCATGGCGATGGACTTCGCGTTGCCGATGCTCGCGGCGAGGTGGAAGACCGCGTTCACGCCTTTCGTCGCGCGCGGAAGGAGGTCGCGGTCGCGGACGTCGCCCTGGACGAAGTCGACGTCGAGCCCCTCCAGATTGCTCCGGTATCCGGTGGAGAGGTTGTCCAGCACGCGAACGTCCCACCCTTCCTCGCGGAGGAGCTTTACGACGTTCGAGCCGATGAATCCGGCGCCTCCGGTCACGAGTGCTAACAAGTGGAATTCTCCTGTGATTCGGCGAACAGGTTCGCCCACGAATCGACGAACCTCGCCAGAGTGAAACGCTCCTGGAAGCGTTGCTGGTTGAATCTGGACATGCGCCCGACCATCGCGCGATCCGAGGCGAGACGGAGGACCGCTTCGGCCACGGCCTGGGCGTCGCCGGGCGGCACGAGGAAGCCGCCGAGATCGGGGAGGACCGCGGAGGGAACGGCCCCGACCGGGGTGGCGATGACCGCGAGGCCGTACTGCATCGCCTCGAGGATGGTCAACGGCATGGCCTCCCGCTCGCTCGGCAGGCAGAGGACGTCCGCGCTCGCGAGCAGGTCCTCCTTCGCGCGGCCATCCTGACGGCCGACGTAGCGGATGCGCTCGGGGCACTCCGTCCGCGCGAAGGCGGTCGAGATCTCCTCCGGGCTCGAATCGGCGCTGGGCGATCCGGCGAAGGTGAAGACGACGTCCTCCCGGCGGCGGCACACCTCCTCCGCCGCCGCGAGCACAACGCGCCAGCCCTTGGCGGCCAGCATGTTGGAGAGGAAGAGGACGTGGAGCGGGGATCCGTCCGGTCGGGCGGCTCTGGCCACGGGCCCGCCCGGGAGGGCGTTCGGGATGGCCGAGATCCTCGATGGGTCGACGAAGGCCGTGAAGTTACCCTCCAGCCCCTCCCCGCAGACCACGATTCGGCGAGCCTTGCGGAGCACCGAAGCGAGGAGCCGCCGCCGCCAACGCGGGCTGTGGTCGACGAAGTGCTGGACGTCGTTGCTGTGGCCCCACAGCACGATGCGCGCGCCGGTGGTCCAGGCGGCGGCGATGACCGCGAGCGCATCCTTGTAGAACGGCACGGGCGAGAAGGCCGGCGCGATGACCACCCAGTCGATCCGCTCCCGTCGGCACAGCGCAACGAGCCGGAGGAGATAGCGGCCGAAGCGCGCCGATTTCCGCCAGGACGGCGACCCGATCTCCGCCACGGAGTCGCTGTACCGGGTGTCGATGTGCCAGAGCGCGACTCGAGTCCGGAGGTCGGAGGAGAGCAGCAGCTGCACGGCATACGTGGACCCGTGGACCGGCGGCGGTGCGGCGGCGAAGACACAGACCCTGGGCGGCCTCTCCGACCGGTCGCGGGCGCTCGCGCCGCGGCGCCCGGTTCGAGCGTCTTCTCCCTGGTCGTTCGTCAATGTCATCGAAGTCTGGACCGCACTGTGTGCTCGCCTACCAGTGACGGCACCAGTCCGGGTACCGCAGGCGGGATCTCCTATCGACGGGCCGCCGCCACGGGAGGTCACACCCGGGAGCGGCCGCGGATCACGTATTATATCAGCCGTACATCGACCACCCAAGCGACATGCCCCTCCCGCGCTCCCCTCTCCTCGCCGTGCTCCTGCTGACCGGGCCCATCGCGGCCCGCGCCCAGCTCGCGGCCACCGTCCCAGCGAGTGATCCGGTCTACGCGGTAGTCGAGGAGCTGAGCGCCTCATTGCCGGTCGCCGGTCTGCACGCGTCCCAGCGGCCGTGGTCGCGGCGCGAGGTGGCCCGGCTCGCGAGCGCCTTCGATGCCGCGTTGAGAGAACGCGAAAGCGACAGCCTGCGCGCGCGGCCGCCCGAGC
Source organism: uncultured Gemmatimonadota bacterium (assembly GCA_946480295.1). Next base: position 3,099 of record CAMLIT010000061.1, on the reverse strand, counting down.
GGGTGCGGCGGCTGGTCCGGGAGCTGGATGCGGCCTACGCGACCGATGTCGCCGAGCTGCGGGGCGAGCGGCCGTCTCCCGTCGTGCGCGCCACGATGCGCGCGCTGGCGTTCGAGGCGATCGGCACCGATGCAGCCGCGCGTCGAGTCCCGGTCACCAACGGCCTGGGGCGGATCGACGCCTACACCCACCCGCTCGTCGAGCCTGATTGGGGGCGCCCGGTGGCCGACGGGGGCACGCTCGACGTGGAAGGCACGGCGGAGCTGGGAGTCGGCGGATGGTTCGCGTTAGGCGTCCAGCCGCGCATCTCCGTGCTCATGCCGCGCGGCGGGAGCGCCTACCAGCAGTCGGACTTCCAGCGCCTGTACGCACGCGGCGTACTGGCCAACATCGCGCTGGAAGCGGGGATGGACGAGATGACCTGGGGCGAGGCCGGCAGCCGCGGTCTCCTCCTCTCGGCGAACCCGCGGCCGCTGCACGCGCTGACCCTATCCAACGATACGGCGATCACGCTCCCCTGGCTCTTTCGCCTGCTCGGCCCGACCCGCGCACGTTTCGTAATCGCGAACCTCGGCAACACCCAGAACTTTCCCGGCGCACAGCTCGTGACCTACGGGCTCAGCGTGTCGCCGACGCCGCGCTTCGAGATGGGGGCCGCGCTGCTGGACCAGATGGGCGGCAGCGGGTCGCCGCGGTGCTCGGTCACCTGCCGGGCGAAGGACCTCTTCCCGTACTTCTTCTGGATCGTGAAGCCGGGCAGCGACTCGCAGGCCACGAACAAGATCGCGCAATTCGATGTCCGCTACCGCATCCCGCGGGCGCGCGGGCTGTCGGTGTACTACGAGCTGAGCATGGACGATTTCGATGCCCGGCGCGTGCGCAGCATGCTCTGGCAGGACTCGGGGCACCTCCTCGGCGCCACGTTCGAGCGGCTCGATGCCGAGGGACGTTGGGCGCTCGATCTCCAGGCGCACCACGCCTCCCTCAGGCTGTACGAGCACCCGCAGTTCACGTCGGGCGTGACCTACCGCCGCGCGATCATCGGCGATCCGCTCGGCCCGAACGCCAACGCCGGCTACGCGACTCTGACCTATCGGCCCTCGCTCCTCGAGGCGCTGGAGGTGACGGGGGGGTACGAGTCGCGCGACGCGAGCACCTACGCCGTGCGCACGACGAACGCGACCGGCGCGGGGTGGAAGTTCGTCGAGACGCAGGCGCTGCCGAAGGAGACGCGGGCGCGGCTCGGTGTCGCGCTCCGGAGCGCGCTGCTGCACGACGGGCTGGCGATCGAACCCTCGGCGGCGGTGGAGCGGGTCGGCAACGACGGGTTCGTGGCGGGGCGCGCGCACACCGACTTTCTCGTCGGGATCACCGGCCGGCTGATGTACTGACTCATGCCCAGCACCATCCTGGTGACCGGCGGGGCGGGGTTCATCGGCTCCGCACTCGTTCGGCACCTGCTCGCGGGGACCGACCACCGCGTCGTCAACGTCGACAAGCTCACGTACGCGGGCAACCTGGAGTCGCTCGCGCCGGTGCTGCCGAACGAGCGCCACGCCTTCGAGCGCGTCGACATCTGCGACTGGGCCGCCGTGCGGGACGTGTTCGAGCGCTACCGGCCCGATGCCGTCGTCCACCTCGCCGCCGAGTCGCACGTCGACCGTTCGATCGACGGCTCGGCGCCGTTCATCCAGACGAACATCGTCGGCACGTACGCGCTCCTCGAGGCGGCCCGCGCCCACTGGCGGGCGCTCCCGCCCGCGCGCCGGGATGCATTCCGCTTCCTGCACGTTTCGACCGACGAGGTGTACGGATCGTTAGGCCCGGAAGGGCGGTTCACCGAGCGCTCCCCGTACGCGCCGCGCTCGCCCTACTCGGCGAGCAAGGCCTCCTCCGACCACCTCGCGCGCGCGTGGCACCAGACCTACGGCCTGCCCGTCCTGGTCACGAACAGCTCCAACAACTACGGCCCGTACCAGTTCCCGGAGAAGCTGATCCCCCTCTCCATCCTGCGCGCGCTGAAGGGCGAGCCCGTCGCGGTCTACGGCGACGGCCGGCACGTCCGCGACTGGCTCTACGTGGACGACCACGTGCGCGCGCTCATGCTGGTGCTGGAGCGCGGTCGGGTCGGGGAGACGTACAACATCGGCGCCGGCGCGGAGCGCACGAACCTCGAGGTCGTGCGCGCGATCTGCGCGCTGCTCGACGAGCTGGCGCCGGCCGCCTCGCCGCACGAGTCGCTCGTCACCTTCGTCGAGGACCGCCCGGGACACGACCGCCGCTACGCGATGGATGCCGGCAAGATCGCGTCGGAGCTGGGCTGGACGCCCGGCGAGTCGTTCGAGAGCGGGCTGCGACGCACCGTGCGGTGGTATCTCGACAACCGTGCCTGGTGCGAGCACGTCCTGAGCGGCCAGTACCAGCTCGGGCGACTGGGGCTCGGTGGAAGCTGAAACGAGGACGGCGCCGCGGCGAAGCTCGCCGCGGCGCCGTCGTGCTCCTGATACCTGCTCAGCTCAGAACGTCACGCCGACGAGGATCGGCACCGTCGCGATCTTGTCGACCACTCCGCTCACCCGGCTGTAGCGCGTCTCGGCGAAGAAGTGACCAACCTGGGCGCCGAAGCCGACGTTCCAGCCCGAGCCCGAGTGCCAGCTGCCGTCGGGCATCGTCCACTGGCCATTGCTCGGGTTCATCTCGGCGATGTTCTTGAACCGATCCCACGAGAAGCCGCCGAGCACGTAGGGCTGCACGAGCACGTTCATCGGCGTCACCGCGGGAACGGCGACCTTCAGGTCCGCGTCCACGTTCAGCATCGACGCGCTCCCGACCTGGTTCGAGATCCAGTCGTGCGCGGAGTTGGTGCCGTATCCGACGTCCGCCCGGATGCCGACGGGACTCGTGCCGAAGTTGAGGCCAATGGGCACCTCGACGCGCCAGCCCGGCTTGTCGACGGAGCTGTAGTTCGGCGCGGGGAGCGCGGCGCCCGCCGCGAGCCCGATGTAGAACGGGCTGGTGGTCGGGATCCGGATCGGCGTCATCATCGTGTCGACGCGCGTGACGGTGACCGTCTCGACCTGCGCGGCTACACTCGTCTCT
>CAMLIT010000060.1 GCA_946480295.1 uncultured Gemmatimonadota bacterium | reverse complement strand
ACCCTCGACCCTCGACCCTCGACCCTCGACCCTCGACCCTCGACCCTCGACCCTCGTCAGCGCGCGTCTAGCTCCCGCAGGTCCTCCTCGCCGAGATCGATCCCCGCCGCGGCGACGTTCTCCTCGAGGTGCGCCACCTTCGACGTCCCCGGGATCGGCAGCACGATCGGCGAACGGGCGAGGAGCCACGCCAGCGCCACCTGGAGTGGGCTCGCGCCGAGCCGCCGAGCGACGCGCTCCAGTCGCTGCTGCGCCGCTTGCTGCTGCTCCGTCAGCTTCCCCGCCCCGAGCGGGAACCACGGGATGAAGACGATGGACTCGCGCTCGCAGTAGTCGACGACGTCGTCCCACTGCCGATCGAGGACGTTGTACTTGTTCTGCACCGACGCGATCGGCACGACGCGGCGCGCGCGCTCGATCTCCTCCACCCCGACCTCGGACAGCCCGACGTGCCGCACCTTTCCCTCGCGCACGAACTCGGCGAGCACCCCGAACTGCTCGTCCTCCGGCACCTTGTTGTCGATGCGATGGAGCTGCCACAGGTCGATGCGATCGACGCCGAGACGGCGCAGGCTGCCGTCGAGCGCACGGCGCAGGTGGTCGGGCCGCCCGTTCGGCGTCCACTTGTTCGGCCCCGGCCGCTCGAGCCCTCCCTTGGTGGCGATGACGAGGTCCTTGCGGTAGGGGCGCAGCGCCTCCGCGATGAGCTCCTCCGACACGTACGGGCCATACGAGTCCGCCGTGTCGATGAAGTTCACGCCCAGCTCGATGGCTCGGCGGAGGACGCGCTTGCACTCCGCGGGATCCTCCGGTGCACCGATGATCCCCGGGCCAGTGATGCGCATGGCGCCGTAGCCCATCCGGTTGACGACGAGATCGCCCCCGATCGTGACGGTGCCGGCGAGCGCGGCCGGCGTGCCGCTCCCCTTCTGCACTGGTGTTGCAGCCATGATGATCGATTCGGTTGGTGAGATGATCCGCCGATGAAGCGCGTGCGGAGCACCCGCGTCGTCGCATCCGGCGTACCATGATCATACAGAATGCGAAACGGGGCCGCCGGATGGCGGCCCCGCTTCGTGGCTGCGTGCAGCGCGTGCTCAGTGCTCCGCGCCGTCGTGCTCGTGATCGTCACGCCCCTCGCGGTGGTCGTCGCTGAAGGCGTGCACCGACATGCGGATGTTGTGGTCGATGATCTCCGTCTGGTCGGTCGTCGCCGTGTTCGGGTCGATGAGGGTGCCGTCGTAGTTCCGGAACCAGCGCGACACGTCGACGTGCATGGTGAAGTTCACGCCGGAATTGTCGCTCACCTCCACCGGCGGATCGAAGCGCTCGACGAGCACGAAGGTCGGAGGCCCCGTCCACTGCACCGGCTGGCCGTCGAAGGTGCCGACGACGCGAACGCTGGCGTTCTCGAGTTCCGGGTGCGCCTTCAGGAAGTTCACGCTGGCCGTGTCGGTCGTGTCGGAGGAGAGGCGATGCACGAGCAGCCCCATCCCCGTGTACGCGCCCTTCGGCACCGGTACCGAGAACACCTGCTTCGTGCCGGTGTCGAGCGGGAGGGAGACGAGCAGCGGGCCGGCGCCGAGCAGCGCGCAGTCGCGGTCGCCGTCGTCGTCGTGCTCGGCCTCCGCGCAGCTCGTGTCCGCCGCACGCGCGAGCACGACGCTGCGGAGCACCATGCTCACGCTGTCGATCTTCAGCGTGTCGTTGCCGCTGACGACGAGCGCCCCGCCCGCCGTGGGAGCGCTCTCGAGCGAGGCGCTGGCGGCGAGCGTGCCGCTGCCCACGGTGGAGACGGAGAAGCTGACGTTGCGCGTGGCGCCGTTCGCGCCGGTGCCAAGGTCCGACGAACAGCCGACGACGGCGCAAGCGGTGAGCGGGGCGAGCACGAGCGCCAGCGCGCGATGGATGCGCCGCGTGCTGGTGGACTGACGGGTGGTGGATTGCATCTCGGTGAGTCCGGTCACTGTGTATGGGCAGGGCTCCGGTGGAGTCCCCGCCGGTCGCTGGCGACGCTGCCGCCGTCGGAGCGCGCGAGCGGCCGCCAATCTGATCCGTTTCGCGTCGCCGCGACGTGACTGGCCTCACCGCTACACGGTGAGAAGCCTGCAGCGGCGCGGCAAACGGATGCGGGAGATCACGCCCGCCGGCATTCCGCTTGCCCAGGTCGGTAGTACGCTCGCCGCCGACGGCGAACCCCCTCTGTACCGCCTCGACGAGACGATGGCGCTGCGCGAGTTCGTGGATGCACACGGCGTCCTCTGGCAGGTCTGGGAGGTGCTCCCGATGACGGCCGACCGGAGACGCGGACGTGAGCGGCGGAGCCGTCCCCGGCGCACGCGGGAGCGGCGTCTGCGGCACGACGCGGCGGCGGTCCACGCGCTCCACCGCTCCGCCGGCTGGCTCACCTTCGAGTCCAAACACGAGAAGCGACGGCTGCGGCCGATTCCAGAGGGCTGGCCCAGCCAATCCGACGAGGACTTGCAGCAACTCCTCGACGATGCCGAACCGGCGCCGCGCACGAACCGGCTGATCGAATAAGCGAGCAGAGCAGAGGAGCAGAGAAGGCGAGCTCTGCTTTCACGCGCACGCCGCTGTTGCGGAGCGTCAGTCCGGCCATCATCGTTTGGCCGCTCAATGTTCCCGTGCGCGCTCGCTCGAGCGCCGAGCGTCGTCGGATCCGCCGTAGGCTCCCGCGCTCCACCATCGTCCTGGAGGCTGGCATGAATCGGCACGTCGTCGCGCTTCTCGCCCTCTTCGCCATCACCGCGTGCGAAGCTCCCACCGTGCAGTCGCCCCGTGCCGTCGCGCTCGCGCGCGCCTCCTTCCAGAGCGCGCCGACGAACCAGGAGTGGTGGGCCTCCGATGCCTTCACGATCTTCAATCCGTGCGACGGTGACGAGGTGGACGTGACGGGGAAGATTCACGTTTCGCTCATGACCGACCCGTCGGGCGTGTCGCGAGTGCGCATCAACGGCGCGGACCTGACCGGCGTCTCCGCCGTCACGGACACGGCGTACAACTTCATCCGCGTGAGCGACGAGCAGGGCGTGCTGAATCCGCTCGACGTGATGTACACGGCCAGGTACCGGGTCATCTCGCGCGGCAGCGCCCCGAACTTCCTGCTCGCCCTGACCGCGCACCTGTACTTCGACGGCCCCGACTTCCACGCGGACATCCTGCAGCAGTCGGCGAAGTGCACGGGCTGACCGGACCGGCCGCGGCATCTTGACAGGCCGCGGCCCCCGGAGGTACTGTGGATCATGATGCGCGCCCACGGCTATTACGGCTTCTACTTCTACTTTACGACCCGGACCACGGGCCGTGGGTGGAGGTACGCGCGCGACTAGCCAGCCGAACGACGCGCAGGACACCCCCGACGGTCCGTGGACAGCCACGGACCGTTTTTCTTTTTCCGGGGTCGTTCCAGTGATTTTCCTCCCGCTCCGCCATCTCCCACCGCCACCAACCCTACGGCCCACCGCCATGATCATCGTCACCCGCCCCAACGTCACCGATCTCGAGATCGAGCACATCCGCGAGCGCGTCGAGGCCGCCGGCCTCCGCACCCACCTCTCGCGCGGCGAGCGGCGGACCATCATCGGCTGCATCGGCGACGACCGGCTGCTCGAGGAGGTGCCGCTCCGCTCGCTCCCCGGCGTGGAGTCGGTCACGCCGCTGCTGAAGCCGTACAAGCTCGCCTCGCGCGAGTTCTCGGTGGACCGCTCGGAGGTGCGCGTCGGTGGGAACGGCGTCTCGTTCGGCGGGAAGGCGGTATCGGTGATCGCCGGGCCGTGCTCGGTGGAGAACCGCGAGATGCTGCATCGGGCGGCGCGCGAGGTGCGCGCGGCGGGCGCGGTGATGCTGCGCGGCGGGGCGTTCAAGCCGCGCACGTCGCCGTACAGCTTCCAGGGGCTCGGGCGCGAGGCGCTGCGGCTGCTGGTCGAGGTCCGGCGCGAGATCGGCCTTCCCGTGGTGACCGAGGTGATGGACCCGCGGCAGATCGACGTCATCGCCGAGCACGCGGACATGATGCAGGTCGGCGCACGCAACATGCAGAACTTCTCGCTGCTCGCCGAGCTGGGTCGCATCCAGCGCCCGGTGCTGCTCAAGCGCGGGCTGTCGGCGACGGTGGAGGAGCTGCTCATGGCGGCCGAGTACATCATGGCCAACGGCAACCGCGACGTGGTCCTGTGCGAGCGCGGCATCCGCACCTTCGAGCGCGCGACGCGCAACACGCTGGACGTCGCCGCGGTGCCGGTGCTGAAGCGGGAGACGCACCTCCCGGTGATCGTGGACCCGAGCCACGCCGGGGGCGACGCGGACCTCGTCGCGCCGCTCGCCTTCGCCGCGATCGCGGCGGGCGCGGACGGGCTGATCGTCGAGGTGCACCCGGATCCGGAGCACGCGCTGTCCGACGGGGACCAGTCGCTCACGCCGGCGGCGTTCGCGGACATGATGACGCGGCTGGCGCCGTTCGCGGCGGCGGCGGGACGGACGCTGGCGCACGGGACCGAGGCGGCGGCGGGGGCCGCGGTGGCCGCATGAGCGGCGCGCGCGACGACGCGCTGGCCGAGCTGGCGGCGTGTCGGGACGAGATCGCCCGGATCGACCGGGCGATCCTCGACCTCCTTGCCAAACGAGTACGGATCGGGCGGCGGGTCGGCGTGCTGAAGCGGACGGCGGGGCTCCCCGTCCTCGACCCGAAGCGGGAAGCGGAGGTCGTGCGGTCGATCACGACGGCGGCGCGCGAGCTGGCGCTGCCGTCGGAGCCGGTGCGCGACATCTTCTGGCACGTGATCGGCCTCTCGCGTCGCGTGCAGGACGAGCAGGAGGCGGGAGGCGGTCCCGCGGCGGCCGAGTCGCGTTAGGCGCCGGCGGCCGGCAGGGCGACGGAGAAGGTGCTGCCGCGCCCCGGCGCGGTCTCCACCCAGATGCGCCCCCCGTGCGCGGCGACGATCCCCTGGGCGATGGTCAGGCCCAGCCCGTAGCCGCGCCTGCCGTTGGTGTGCTGGCCGTGCCAGAAGCGCTCGAACAGGTGGGGCACGTCCGCCGCGGGGATGCCCGCGCCCGTGTCGCTGACCGTCAGCACGACCTCGTCCGCGCCCGGCGCCGCGCGCACGGCGATGCGCCCGCCGGCCGGCGTGAACTTGAGCGCGTTCGAGACGAGGTTCGCCAGCACCTGGACGATGCGCTCCCCGTCCGCGTGGACGTACGGGAGCCCCGGCGCGCATTCCGCCGTCAGGGCGACCGACTGGGCCGCCGCGCGCCGGGCGAACATCTCCCGCGTCGCCTCCACGAGCGGCACGATCGCCTGCTCGTCCATGTCCACGGAGAGGTGCCCGCCCTCGAGGCTCGCCACGTCCAGGAGGTCCTGCAGCAGCCGCTGCGTCAGCTCGGACGCGTCGAGGATCGTCTGGCAGTTCTGCCGGCGCGCCGCCTCGTCGTCCGCCGGCGCGTCGAGGAGCGTGCGCGCGCACATCGAGATCGCGCTGAGCGGGTTCCGCAGGTCGTGCGAGACCATGCCGAGCACCTGGTCGCGCGCCATCGTCGCCCGCTGCGCCTTCCGGAACAGCCGCCCGTTCTCGATGGCGAGCGCGCCGCGGCCGGCGATGAGCCGCGCCGACTCCTGGTCCGGCGCGGCGAACCGCGTGCCGGGCGCGGACCCGATCGTCATCGTGCCGATGACAGCGTCGCCGCGCGCGACCGGGGCGATGATGATCGACGGGCTGTCCATCAACGCCGCGAGCCCCCGCAGCTCGCCGTCGGCCCCGCGTCCCGGAAGCTGCCGCTGCACGTCGGCGATGCACGCGAGGTGCCCGCTGCGCAGCACGTCCAGCACGCGCGCCGAGCGGGGACGCGCCCCCGTGCGGTCCCGGAACTCGCGCAGCGCCTCGTCGAGCACCGGTTCCTCGTGCGTGCTCGGCACGCGCACGAGGATCGATCCGCGCTCGCCGTCCTCCTCCAGCACGTCGAGCAGGCACCAGCTCCCGACGACGGGCACCGGCATCTGCGCGACGACGGCGAGGCGGTCGTCGTACTCCGGCGACGTCGCCATCCGCGTGCCGACGTCGCCCAGCGCCCGGTCCAGCCGCTCGCGCCGCTTGCGCTCGGTCACGTCGCGGAGGACGATGGTGAACAGCATCCCCTCCGGCGTGGCGAGCCGGGACATGGACGCCTCGGCGGTGAACTCCGTGCCGCCGCGCCGACGGCCGATGACCTCCGGCCGGTCCGTCAGCGGCGGCACGCGCTCCGGCGCGCGGGCGAACGCCCGGACGTGCGCGCGATGCCCCGCCACGAAGCGCTCCGGCAGGAGGATGTCGAGCGACTGGCCGATGACCTCCCCGGCGCCGTACCCGAAGAGCACCTCCGCGCCGCGGTTGAAGTGGACGATGCGATGATCGTCGTCGATCGTGACGATGGCGTCGGGCGCGATGGCGAGAATGCCGGCGAAGCGCGCCTCCGACGCCCGCAGCGCCGCCTCGGCGCGCGCGCGGCCGCTGAGGTCGCGCGCGATCGAGTGCCGCACGAGCACGACGAAGGCGACGGCGAAGACGGCGAGCGTCACGAGCACGATGCGCACGAGCGCCGCGTTCCACGCCTCCGCGTCCACCCCGTCGGCCAGCCACCGCGCCTCGTTCGCGTCGACGCGGGCGAGGACGGCGGCCATGTGCCGCGTGAGCGTGTCGCCGACGGCGAGCTCGGTCGCGAACGCCGCCGCGCTCGAGTCGCGGCGCTCCCCCAGCGCCGCCGAGCGACGGAGCGCCTCCGCGCGGTGCGCGAACAGCGGCCCGAGCTCGGCGACGGCGCGCGTCTGCGCCGTGTCGTCCGCCGTCATGCGCCGGAGCGCGGCGAGCGAGCCGCGCGCCGAGTCGATCGCCGTCGCGTACTGCCGCAGGTAGGCGCTGTCGCCGGTGAGCATGAACCCGCGGACGTCGGCGCGCGCCTCGTCGATCATGTCGTCGAAGGCGCGCAGCTCCCCGCGCACGAGCGCGGTGTTCGACGCCCACTGCGTGGCGCGCACGAGCCGGTGCGTGCTCACGATGGCGATGACGACGACGAGCAGCAGGACGGCGAGGGCGGCGCTGAGCGCGATCGTGATCTTGCGATCCGTCGCTCGATACATGGCGGGAGGGGAGAGTGCTCGCGGCGCGAGAGGATGGACGGGCGGCAGCGCCGCGCCTGATCAATGTACGTCGCGCGCGAGAAAGTGCTGATAGCGAACTGCTAGGGGGCCAAACGAGTGCGCGCGGCGTCAGGTGTCCCTCGTCCCTACGCCTCCCGCCTCCCGCCTCCCGCCTCCCGCCTCCGGCCTCCGGCCTCCCGCAGCATCCCCCGCGTGATCCGCTGCCGCGCCGTCCAGTACCCGGCCCACGGATCGCTCCGCAGCGCCCGCAGCCGCGCACGCACCGTCGTCACGGTGAACGCATCCGCATCGAGCGTCGGCGTCAGCTCCGACCAGCGCAGCGGCACGGAGAGCGTGCCCGCGGGACGCGCGCGCGTGGAGAAGCCGGCGACCGCGATCGCCGTGCGGTAGTTCCGCTTGTAGTCGATCAGCACGCGTCCCGCGCGATCCGCCTTCGCGAACGACACCGTGTACCGCGCCGGATCCTCGCGCGCGATCGACTCGGCAAGGGCACGCGCGAAGGCGAACACCGTGTCCCAGTCGTGCTCCGCGCGGAAGGGCACGACGACGTGCACACCCCGACCCCCCGTCGTCTTGACCCAGCTCTCGAGGTCGAGCGCCGCCAGCCGGGCGCGGACGCGCCGCGCGGCGGCGACCACCGACGGCCAGGCCACGTCCTCGCCGGGATCGAGGTCGAACACGATCCGGTCTGGGCGCTCCACGTCGTCCACCCGCGCGTTCCACACGTGCCACTCGACGATGTCCGCGGCGACGAGCGCGAGGAGGTCGCGCGACGATCCCACCCACAGATACTCGCCGGTCTTCCGGCGCTCGGCGATCGCCAGGCGGGGCATCCACGCCGGGGCCCACCGCTGGTCGCGCGGCGTGTGGTGCAGGAAGACGCACTGGCTCCGCAGCGCGTCGGCGCGCGTGATCGGCTGCCGGCGCCTGACGAGGGTGAGCGGACGGCCGGCGACGTGCGGGAGCGCCCAGCCGCAGATGTCGATGTAGAGCTGCACCAGGTCGTGCTTCGTCACGCCGGGCTGCGGGTACACGATCGCATCGGGGTCGGCGAGGACCAGCCCGGCCTCCGGCGCGGACGCGTGCTGCGTCGCGCGCCGCGCGCGGCCAGTGCCGCGCGTCGCCGGGCGCTCGACGGCGACCGGCACCTCCTTCACGACGTCGCGCGGCCGCTTGTCGCGGCGGAAGCCCTGGAGCGAGGGATGGCGCACGTGGCCCCCCGCCGTCCACTCGGAGAACTCCACCTCCACGACGAGGCGCGGCGCGACCCAGTGCGCGTGGCGACCGAGCCAGCCGGGCGGCGGCGGATCGAAGGGGGACGTCGGACGCTCGATGGCCTCGAGCCGCTTGCGCAGCGCGAGGCCGAACTGCTCGCTCCACCCCGGACCCGTGCCCACCTTCCCGGCGAAGACGAGCCGCGGCCCCTCGTAGTAGCCGACGAGGATGGAGCCGAGGCCCTGCCGAGAGCCGGAGGGCTCGGTGAAGCCGCCGACGACGAACTCCTGCCGCTTGATGCACTTGGTCTTCTGCCAGTCGGGGTGGCGCGCCCCCGGGTGATAGGGCGCGTCGCGCCGCTTGCTGACGATCCCCTCCGCGCCTAACGCGCAGGCCTGGCGGAGCACCTCCTCCCCCTCGGCGCTGAAGTGCTGCGTGAAGCGGATGATCCCCGTCGCGTCGCCGACGAGGTCGTGCAGCCGCGCCTTGCGCGTCTCCAGCGGCTCGCGCGTGAGGTCGCGCCCGTCGAGCGCCAGCAGGTCGAAGGCGAAGTACACGATCCCGCCCCGCGCCCGCCCCCGGTTCTGGAGCGCCTGGAAGTCGGAGATGCCCGACGACGACAGCACGACCACCTCGCCGTCGAGCACCGCCGACCGCGCCCGCAGCCGGCGCGCCGCCTCCACCAGCTCGGGGAACTCCGCGGTCCATTCGGTGCCGCGGCGCGACATCAGTCGCACGCCGCCGCCGTCGAGCAGGATCCCCATGCGGTACCCGTCGAGCTTCAGCTCGTGGATCCAGCGCGGGCCGGACGGCGGACGGTCCACGAGCAGCGCCAGCTCGGCGCGGTACGGCGTCGCCTTCACTCCACCTCCACCACCACCTCCCGCCTCCCCTTCAGCAGCGCCGCGGGGAGCAGCACCGCGTTCCCCCGCAGCTCCCCCATGCTCGCGCGCCGCAGGGCGCGGCCGTCGGCCGGGTGCACGTGGACGAGGAGCGGCGCCGCGAAGTCGCTCGGGAGCGCGATGCGGATGCGCCAGCCGTCCGCGCGCGACTCCGTCGTCCACGACAGGGTGCCGAAGCGCGTCGGACAGCGCTCCACCGCGATGCGCTCGCCCGCGGCGAACCAGTGCCTGGGCGCCGCCTTCTGGAGGTGGACGGTCGGCACGCCGCCGCCGTGCGGCGCGTCGTGCTCCTCGTAGCAGAGCAGCCAGCGCAGCGCCATCGCCGGCTGCAGCGTGCTGTTCACCACCGCCGACCAGGCGTACGGGCTCCCCTCGCCGGGAAAGTTGCCGGGGAGGAGCGCGTCCTCCGGTGCATAACGACTCCCGGAGTCCATCGCGTAGCACAGGTTGCCGTAGAGCGCGAGCAGGAAGGGCCGGTAGTCGTCCTGGCGGATGCGGCCGGCCAGCGTGCCGTGCTCCATGAAGTTCGACGTGCGCGGATAGTGGCCGTCGGTGTTCATGCCGAGGAGCTGCTCGCCGGCGAGCGTCCGGTGGCGGAAGTGCCCGGCGTCGAGCGCGGGGTCGCCCCAATCGGCCGTCCACCAGTCCATCATGAAGCGGTGGTTCTCGTAGCTGGACAGCTCCTGCGGCGCGCGCGTGGTGTCGAACGGGTGGAAGGGCGTGATGCCCGCCGCCTTCATCGCCGGGTCGCGCGCGTCGAGCGTGGCGCGGAGCGAGCGCTCGACGTTCGCGCGCATGGCGTCGGCGAGCTGGCGCGCCCGCGCCGCCTCGCGCTCGAGGGCGTGCGCGACGGCGACGTCGCCGCGGGTCCTGGCGTCCCGCGCGGCGCGGCCGAGCACGCGCTGGTGCTCGTACAGCCCGCGCCAGGTCCAGGCGGCGTTCTGGAAGTACCAGGGGTGCGACTCCGGGTAGTCGTTATGCGGGTCGCCGAGGTCCGCCTCGGGCGATCCCCAGATGAGCCCGTGCCGCGGATCGGAGGGCGGGAAGGCGCGCAGCGAGTACTCGTACCGCCGCACGACGAAGTCGATCATCCGCCGCAGCACGGGGAGGCGCCGCTGCAGCGCGTCGAGGTCCCCCGTGTAGTCGTACGCGCGCGCCGAGTTCTCGAGGAACACTCCCGCGTTGAGCGGCGCCTCCACCTGGTCCTGGGTGTTGTAGACGAAGTTGCCGTCGGGGAGGACGTACTTCTCCAGGTAGTGCTCGAAGTACGGCTCGACCTCGTCGGCGAGGTTCCAGAGCTGCTGCGCCCAGACGAACTCGTAGTGCGCCACGGGAAACAGCGCGTGGCTGCGCTCGGGGATCTTCGTGTACGCGCCCTCGCCGATCTGGTACGTCGGCTCCAGCCCGCGGTAGCTGCACCGCGAGAGCACGATCCCGGCGCGCGCCGCGTCGAGGAGCCAGGGATCGGGGATGTCGACCCGCATCCGGTCTTCGAAGAAGTGGTGCCAGTGTCCCCAGATCCCGACGAGTGCGCCGAAGAACGATTCCGCCGACCCGTTCCAGTACCGGTCCACCCAGCGTGACGCGGGCAGCGCCTGACCGGCGTTCGTGTCGCCGGCGGGGATGAGCGCCTCGTTCGTCTCGGGCAGCAGCGCGCGCACGCGGCCGATCGGCCGCGCATCGGGACCCGGCGGCAGGATCACCATGACCTCGTAGCCCACCGCGTACGTCGGGTTCCACACGCCGATGTCGGCGGCGGGCAGAAAGCCGCCGAGGAGCGTGCGCTTGCTGTATCCCGGCACGTACTCGTAGAGGTACTCCGACGGCAGGAAGCGGCGCGGGTCGAACTGGCGCCCGGTGAGGTCGGGCGCCCACAGCGACTGCGGGTTCGTGCCGAACTCCCGCGAGCGGCCGTCGGCCTCCAGCCAGAGCGAGTGCTCCGGCCCCGACTCCTCGTTCGCCACGAGCGTCCAGCCGATGAGCTCCGGCCCGAGCGCGGCGACGTTCTCGTACGACGGGTCCTCGTTCGAGCCGAGGATGTAGTCGCCGGGCCGGTCGGGCTGCGCGGGAAAGGTGGCCGGCCGCTCGAAGCGCTGCCCGGGGGGCGCGGCGATGGGCCGCGGCCGGATCTTCGACAGGTCGCCGATACCCTTCGGGATGCGCGCGATCTCGCCAAGCTCGGTGAGGTACACGATGACGCCGCGATGCGACACGTGCTTCTCGAGCACCGCGGTCGGCGCGCCGTTGAAGTCGCCGAAGAGCGCGACGAGTCGCCAGCCGTCCACTTCCTCGCCGACGGCGAGCCGGCGCGCGGCGCCGCCTCCCTGTCCCGGCGCGACCAGCACGCTGCCCGCCTGGAACGCCGACACCGTCGGCGTGCGGGCCAGCGCCTCCGCTTCGCCGGGGAGCAGCAGGCTGTACTCGTTCGGGATGCGCGCGGGCGCGTACGAGCGAGCGCGAGCGGCCGCGCCAGGATCGCTCTGCGGCGTCGACAGGTCGGGGACCGCCGTCAGTCGCGAGGCCGCGTGAAATGCGCCGCGCGGCAAACGCGTGGCGGACGCGACGGCGGCCCACTGCAGGAAACGACGGCGATCGATCATTCTCGCTCTCCTCCGGTTCGGGGTGTTGTGTCGTCGCAACAGCAGCGGCTGCGCGCAAGCTACGGCGATCGCGGCGGCGATGGTACTCGACAGCCCGTGCGCGCGCGTGTAAGGTAGGCGCTCGATCGCGCCGCCCGACGAAGAGTCCGTGGGCTCGAGCGCGAATCATCCGACACCAAGCCGCAGCCGCACGCGCCGTCGCAGCGCTGCCGCCCTGACGCGAGTTGCACGACGAGCGAGAGCATCGGGGCGCGCGACGGAGCGTGGCCCGCTCTCCCTCGCCCGATGTCTTTCCGAGGAGCGGTGCCCATGCGTACGAGAGCTCTCACGCTCGCGGTGTTCGCCGTCGGCTTCATCGTCGCCTGCAGCGACAACCCCACCACGTCCGCCCGCCGCGCCGCCCCGGTCGCACCGCAGCGGACGAACATCCAGCTCCAGATCAGCCTCGACTCCGCGGTCCGCAGTCTCATCGTGACGCTCTTCCCGCAGGGACTCGAGGACGCGGCGGGCGACCGCTGGGACGGCGTGAAGTCGAAGGTCGCCGCCGGGCAGACCGACCCGTCGCAGGCGAAGGTGGCGCGGTCGATGGTGATCAACCTGATCAACTGGGTGCAGCAGAAGACCTCGCGCATCACGGTGCCGCCGTCGATGGCGCCGGAGACGCCGGCGTCCGCGGCGACGCGGCTCGCCGAGTACATGGCGTTGTACGTCTACCAGGGGCCGGACACGCCGGTGCCGCCGTACTTCCCCGGGCAGGACGCCGCATTCGGCGTGGTCATGCCGACCACCGCGGCCAGCATCGTCACCCCCACCGCGCACGCCGGCGTGGCGGTGGACGCGGGGAGCGTGAGCGAGCCGACGATCATCACGATCGTCCAGAACCCTGACGAGTACCCCACGGCGTGCACCGGGCCGCTGGACACGCCGTACTGCCAGTATCCGCAGTTCTACGCGTTCGACGAGTTCCCGCACGTCGGCTTCCTCAAGCCGGTGCGCGTGGCCGTCTGTCACGTGGACGCGGGCACCTTCCGCGCGCCGCTGCCCGGGGCCAACCACGACAACTTCCGCTTCGCGCACCCGACGCCCCCGGCAGCGCTCCAGATCCCCGGCGGCGCGGTGGTCGGCAACATCGAGGTGCTGCCCCTCGTCGGCCAGAGCTTCACGAACTGCAGCCCCAACACGTACGTGCTCCCCACCGCGGGCACATCGGAGATCGGCCTGCTCTATGACCGGACGAAGGTGCTCCTGTCGCGCTTCGCCAGCGCCGTCGGCGAGATGATCGCGCCGAACGTCGCACACGCGATCGACCAGGGGGGCGGCGGCAGCCTGCTCAGCTTCAGCCCGATCAACGTCGTCGACACCACCAGCCGGCCCGACCTCGGCATCCAGAACTTCTCGGCGTCGCCGATCGAGGTGTACCCCGGCGGGACGGTCACCGTGAGCTACGACGTCACGAACGGCGGAACGGCGAGCGCGCGGAACCTGACGCACGGCATCTCCCTCGCCGCCGACACGGGGCTCACCCAGGGCGCGACGTCGCTCACCACGAACACGGTGCCGGTGCTCGCGCCGGGGCTGACGAGCACCGCCCACGACGTGAGCGTGACGGTGCCCGCGGGCACGCTGCCGGGCACGTACTACATCGGCGCGCGGGTGCAGGCGACGGGGCTGGCCGACCCGCACGCGGCGAACGACTTCGTCTCCATGCAGATCGTCGTGTTGTCGTCCGACCAGACGATCGGCGCGCGCGCCGTGCGGCGGCCGTGGATGGTGGCGTCGCGGGCGGCCGGAGTCCCCGGGGCGCAGTAGGCGGCGGGGCCGGGTGGGTTGGAATGCACGAACGCCGGTGGGGCACTCGGTGCCCACCGGCGTTCACGCGTCCGTCCGGGCGGTCGTCAGGATTCGCGCTGACGCGCGCGGGCGCCCCGGTGCGCGCCGTCGCCGGCGGCCTTGCGGCGGCCGTCGCCCGACTTCTGCTGCGCGCGCTGCTCCTCGAGGAAGGTGAGCAGCGACTCGCCGGCGCCGAGAATGTGCTCGCGCATGAGCTGGCAGGCCTTCGCCACCTCGCGCCGGCGCACGGCGTTGTAGATCGCGCGATGCTCGTCGGCCGCGCGCGACTCGCCGTGCGTGAGCGCGAGCTGCATGCGCAGGTAGCGGTCGCTGTGCTGGTGCAGCTTGTGGACGACGCTCATGGTGAAGTTGCGCTGGGCGGGCGCGTAGAGCGTCGAGTGGAACTGCCAGTTGAGCGCGCCCCACGCGGCGACCTCGCCGGCGCGGAAGGCGACCTCGTAGGCGTCGAGGATCTCCTTGGCGCGGGCGAGGTCCTCGCGCGTCATGTTCGGGATGGCGCGCCGGAGGAGGCGCCCCTCGATGTCGGCGCGCAGCTCGAACAGCTCCTCGATCTCGCGCAGCGAGAGCGTGGAGACGACGGCGCCGCGATGCGGGCTGAAGGTGACGAGCCCCTCGGCGTCGAGCTGGCGCAGCGCCTCGCGGATCGGGATGCGGCTGACGCCGAGCTCCTCGGCGAGCGCGTCCTGGCGCAGCGGCTCGCCCTCGGCGAACTGGCCGCGGAGGATGCGCTCGCGCAGGGAGTCGACGGCCATGCTCGTCATCGTCTGCCGGCGGATGGGCAGCACGTCGGGCGAGGGGAGCGCCTGGCCGAACTGCGGCACCGGCCGGAGCGGTTCGATTGAGTGTCTTCTCACGGGCATGCGCGCGGGGGATCGGAGTGGCCCTAATGTGGGGCGCGCACCGGGCGCCGGTAAGAGGGGAAAGGCGGAAATCCGGCCGCGTGGTTGACCGGTCCCCGATTGGATAAAATATTCAGCCCGTCCGCCGCGGCCGCGCGCCGCGCCCCCTTCCCGCCCGCCACCGAGTGAACCCGCATGCACGTGTCCCCCCGTGCCCGGTCCATCCTGCTCTGCGCCGCGCTCCTCCTCCCCGCCCTCGCCGCCGCCCAGGGCACCCCGGAGGACTACGCGCGCGCCGACGGCCTCCGCCAGCGCTTCAAGGGCCTCGTCGTCGACGCCGTCGAGCAGACCGGCTGGATCGACTCGACGAGCTTCTGGTACCGCAAGACCACCCGCCGCGGCAGCGCCTTCGTCCTCGTCGACGCGGCTACCCGCGAGAAGCGCCCCGCCTTCGACCAGCAGCGGCTCGCCGCGGGCCTCGCCGCCGTCCTCCACCGCCCGGTGGACGGCGACGACCTCCCCTTCCGCACCGTCGCCTTCGTCGACCACGCGCAGGCGATCGACGTCGTCGCCGACAGCGCGCGGCTCCGCTGCACCCTCGCCGACTACCGCTGCGAGCGGACCGCCCCGCGCCCGCGCTACCGTTACGGCTTCGGCGGAGGACTCTACGGCGCGATCCTGCCTGACGACTCCACCCCGAAGCGCTCCCCCGACGGCAAGCTCGAGGCGCTGATCCGCAACTACAACGTCTATGTGCGCCCCGTCGGCTCGACCGAGGGCACGTACCTCAGCACCGACGGCTCCGAGGGGAACTACTACGTGTGGCGCTCGCTCGCCTGGTCGCCCGACTCGCGCCGCCTCGCCGCGTACCGCGAGATCCCCGGCTACCGCCGCGAGGTGCACTACGTGCGCTCGTCGCCCACCGACCAGCTCCAACCGGAGTACTCGAGCCGCTACTACAGCAAGCCCGGCGACGTCCTCGACCGCGACCTGCCGGTCGTGTTCGACGTCGCGGCGAAGCACGAGACCGACGTGGACCCGCGGCTCTTCCCGAACGCCTTCGACGTCACCCCCCTCGTCTGGCGGCACGACAGCCGGCACCTGACCTTCGAGTACAACCAGCGCGGCCACCAGGTGTACCGCGTCGTCGACATCGACGCCGCGACGGGCGACACGCGCGCCGTCATCGACGAGGAGATGCCCACCTTCTTCGAGTACTCGGCGAAGAAGTTCCGCTACGACATCGCCGACGGCCGCGAGATCGTCTGGATGTCCGAGCGCGACGGGTGGAACCACCTCTACCTGTACGACGGCGCCACCGGGAAGGTGGAGCGCCAGATCACGAAGGGGCCGTGGGTCGTGCGCGGCGTGGACAAGGTCGACACCCTCCACCGCCAGATCTGGTTCCACGCGAGCGGCATGGATCCGAAGGAGGATCCGTACTTCGTCCACTACTACCGCATCGGCTTCGACGGCAAGGGACTCACCGCGCTCACGCCGGCCAACGGCATGCACGAGGTCACCTTCTCGCCGGACATGCGCTGGTACGTGGACACCTGGTCGCGGGTGGACCTGCCGCCCATCTCCGAGCTGCACCGCGCGAGCGACGGCGCGCTCGTGATGCCCCTCGAGCACGCGGACGCGAGCGCGCTCCTCGCCACCGGCTGGCGGCCGCCCGAGGTCTTCGTCGCCAAGGGCCGCGACGGGAAGACCGACATCTGGGGGATCATCATCCGGCCGATCCACTTCGACTCGACGCGGAAGTATCCCGTGATCGAGAACATCTACGCCGGCCCGCAGGGGTCGTTCGTGCCGAAGACCTTCGACCCCGAGGTCTCGATGCAGGCGCAGGCGGAGCTCGGGTTCATCGTCGTGCAGATCGACGGGATGGGGACGTCGAACCGCTCCAAGGCCTTCCACGACGTCGCCTGGAAGAACCTCGGCGACGCCGGCTTCCCCGACCGCATCCTCTGGCACGAGGCGGTGGCGGCGAAGTACCCGTGGTACGACATCAGCCGCGTCGGGATCTACGGCACCTCGTCAGGCGGCCAGAGCGCGATGGGCGCCCTGCTCTTCCACCCGGAGTTCTACAAGGTCGCGGTATCGGCGGCGGGGTGCCACGACAACCGCATGGACAAGATCTGGTGGAACGAGCAGTGGATGGGCTGGCCCATCGGCCCGCAGTACGCCGCGTCGTCCAACGTGGACAACGCGTGGCGCCTGCAGGGGAAGCTGCTCCTCGTCGTCGGCGAGATGGACACCAACGTCGACCCGTCGTCCACCCTGCAGGTCGTCAACGCGCTGATCAAGGCGCACAAGTACTTCGACCTGCTCGTGATCCCGGGCGCGGACCACGGGTCCGGCGGCGACTACGGCGAGCGGAAGCGGTGGGACTTCTTCGTCCACAACCTGCTCGACGTGGAGCCGCCGGACCGGAACGGCGCCGGCGCGGCCGTCCTCAGCGGGTCTCCCCGCTGAGGGCGATCGTCGCGACCCGGCCCGCCATCAGCCGGTTGAAGGCGGGAAGGTCCTCGGTGACGAGCTTCGCGTACGCCTGCTTCGCCGCACCGAGGTCCTTCTCGATCCCGTCGAGCACCGCGAGCGACGCGTCGGTGGGGCGGTAGTCCGCCCCGCCGGCGACGTCGCCGCCGCCGGTCCCCACCTCGGCGTTGAGCCAGATGAGGTTCAGGTACACGCCGTACGCCTCGACGTAGTACTTGTCGTCGCTCTCCAGGTCGGACCGCGTCACCAGCTGGTGCTCCACGCCGAGCATCTTGTGGTCGAGGTCATCGAGCGCGGCGAGGACGTCGGACTTCCCGGCGTTCGCCTTGCGCTGGTCCTCGATCTGCTTCCGCATCACCTCGAGCCTGTTGATCATGGCCACCGTGGTGTCCATGTCGTCGCGGATGCGGATCTGCGCCCGCGTGGACGCGACGAGATCGGCCTCGGGGGACTCGATCCGCCTGTCCTTCAGCACCTGGAAGGGCTGCGTCTCGGTGCGGCCGTCCACCGCCAGGCGCACGGCGTAGCGCCCGGGCACGGCGATCGGCCCCGTCGTCTCCGGTCCCTCGATCCCCCAGTGGGTGATCGGGCGCGTCTGCTTCCCCTTGAAGCGCGGGTCGTCCCAGATGTTCGGGTTGTCCGGCGCCACGGTGCGCAGCGCGACCTGCTCCGGCGGCTCGTAGTGCAGGTCCCACGCGACGCGATTGTAGCCGGCGCGCGTGTGGACGTGCAGCGTACGGATCGCGGCGCCGGTGCTGTCGAGGATCTGGAGCGTCGCCGGCTTCGGGCTCGCGTCGGCGAGGCGGAAGGTGAGATCCGCGTGGCCGCTGCGCGCCTCACGATAGCCCGGATGCGGCGCGAACAGCCGCACGGAGTCGCTCGTCGCGACGCGGCCGAGCTGCTCAAGGGGCGTGATGTCGCGCAGGACGAAGATGCCGCGGCCATAGGTGGAGACGACGACGTCGTGCCACCGCTTCGGGACGACGATCCACGTCACCGGCGCCGCGGGCAGCCCCGCGTCGAACTGCGTCCAGTGCGCGCCGTCATCCAGGGTGTAGAAGAAGCCGTGGCCGGTGCCGGCGAAGAGCATTCCCTTCCGGTTGGGGTTCTCCGTCACCGCCATCACGTAGTCGAGCGGGCCCGTGGCCGGCAGGTCGCCGGTGATGTTCGTCCACGTCTTCCCGAAGTCCGTGGTCTTGTAGATGTAGGGCCGGCGGTCGTCCATCATGTGGAAGTCGATGGCGACGTACGCCGTGGCCGGGTCGAAGTGCGACGGCTCGATCTTGCGGATCGTGCCCCACGCCGGGAGCCCGGTCATGTTCTTCGTGACGTCGTTCCAGTGCGCGCCGCCGTCGGGAGTGTACCAGAGCTTCCCATCGTTGGTCCCCGCCCAGATGAGGCCGCGCTGGATCTCCGACGGCGCGATCGCGAACACCACCTCGCCATAGAACTGGCCGAGGTTGTCGCCGACCAGGCCGCCCGACGAGACGATGCGCGAGCTGTCGCGCGTCGACAGGTCGGGGCTGATGACGGACCAGGTCTGCCCCTCGTTCGACGTCTTGAAGATCACCTGGCAGCCGTAGTAGACCGTCTCGTGATCGAAGGGATCGGTGGCGAGGGGCGGCGTCCAGTGGCAGCGGTACTTCGTGTCGTTCGGCGCGGCGTCGAGGGTGTGGATCCACGGGCTGACCGAGCGCGCGGTCTTCGTCTTCGCGTCCCAGCGCGTGACCTCGTTCCCGTAGCAGCTCGCCCACACGATGTCGGGGTTGCCGGGGGCCGGGAGGGTGAACCCGGACTCGCAGCCGCCGAGGCGGTGCTCCCACTGGGAGTCGTCGGGGGGGAGGAAGCGGGGGGTGGAGTCGGACGAGGGACGACTCCGAATATTCTCCGCCGTCTGCCGTCCGCTGTCCGCGGCGGCGCGCCGCGCGTCCCGTGTCCCTCTTCCCGCCCCTCGGCCCTCGACCTTCGATCCTCGGCCCTGCGGGGGCGCCGGCCGCGGGGGGCGGCGGAAGAAGCGGTCCCGCGTCGTCGACGGCCCGCGCATCGTGCCGTCGTCCTGCCGGTTCGTGTAGATCCAGTACGGCACCTGGTCGTCGACCGCGACGTGGTACATCTGCCCGTTAGGCAGCGCGATCCGCGTCCAGGTCTTCCCGTGCGTCGTCGTGACCTGCGCGCCGGCGTCGAACGTCAGCCCGAAGCGGTTCGGGTTCTTCGGGTCGTACCAGATGTCGTGGTTGTCGCCGCCCCAGCGCATCTCCTGGAAGGTCTTCCCGCCGTCCGTGGACTTGAAGAAGGAGCTGTTGGCGACGAGGACCTCGTTCGCGTCACCCGGCGAGACCGCGAGGCGGATGTAGTAGCCGGCGCGGCCGATCAGGGCGCGCCCCCAGTTCACGTCGTGCCAGCTCCGGCCGCCATCGTCGGAGCGCCAGAGGGATCCCTGGTTCGTCGTCTGCACGAGCGCGTAGACGCGGCTCGAGCGCGAGGGGGCGATGGCGACGTCGATCTTGCCGACCGGCGACTGCGGGAGGCCGTGCCCCGTGAGGTGGGACCAGGTGCGTCCGCCGTCGCGCGTGACGTAGATGCCGCTCGACGGGCCGCCGCTGAACATCGCCCACGTGTGCATCTCGACCTGCCACATCCCGGCGAAGAGCACGTCGGGGTGGTGCGCGTCGAGGGTCAGCCCGGAGCAGCCGGTGTTCTCGTCGACGAACAGCACGCGCGTCCACGTCTTCCCGCCGTCGGTCGTCTTGTACACGCCGCGCTCCTGCTGCGGCCCCGTCGTGCGGCCGAGGGCGCAGACGTAGACGATGTCGGGGTTGGTCGGGTGCACGATGATGCGGCCGATGCGGCCGGTCTCGCGCAGCCCCATGTTGGTCCACGTCTTCCCCGCGTCGACGGACTTGTAGATGCCGTCGCCCATGACGTCGGCGTCGCGAATGGCCCACGCCTCGCCGGTGCCGGCCCAGACGACGTTCGGCTTCGTGGGCGCGACGGCGAGGGCGCCGATGGCCTGGACGGGCTCCCGGTCGAAGACGGGGAAGAAGGTGCTGCCGCTGTCGACCGACTTCCACACGCCGCCGGAGGCGTTGCCGACGTACCAGACCTTCGGGTCGCCGGGCACGCCGACGATCGCGGCGATGCGGCCGCCGGTGGCGGGGCCGAGGAGCTGGAAGTGGAGGGAATCGGCCGGGATGGGGCGCGCGGTGTCGGCGCCCGCGCGCTGGGCGCGCGCGGCGGGGACGACGACGAGCGCGCCGAGGGCGGCGAGGAGCGGGAGCGTGCGGCGGGACGGGTGAGCCATCGAGGCCTCGGAGGGGGTCAGGTGGGGAGGGTTGCCGGGGATATTGTATACAGTTGGACGGGGCGGGGCGCTAGGCTGCGGGAGGGGGGAGGAGGGAGGCGGGAGGCGGGAGGCGGAACGACGTCGTTGGTCGTTGGTCATTCGTTCTTGGCAGGCCGCTCCGACGGCCACCGGTGACCTCACGAGCGGCTTGCCAGTTACCGATGACAAACGACCAATCACGCTGTTCCGCGATGCCGTACCCGCTACACGCCCGGCAGCCCCCACCCCCCTCTCACCCGCCCGTACACCCCCGCCGGCACCTGCACCAGCACCGGCCGCGCCTTCGGGTCGAGCCACGCGATCACCCGCGCCAGCTCGCCGGCGTCGAACGCCGTGCAGCCGGCGGTCGTCGAGCCGGGGCCGCCCCAGATGTGGAGGAAGATGCACGAGCCGCGGCCCGGCACGCGCGTCGCCCCGGCGTTGTACCCCACCACCACCCCGATCCGGTACGGCGCCACCGTGCGCATGTGCTCCGCGCTCGCCCAGTCCACGCGCGGCACGGCGCTCCGGTCGACGACGGCGTTGTAGTGCGCCGACGTCGTGTCGTCGACGCAGTCGGTGCCGGCGGTGAGCTGGGTGTAGGGCATGCGCACCCAGGCCATCGAGTCGCTCGGGGCGAAGCCGAACACGCGGGTGAGCGGGAAGACGCCGGCCGGGGAGCGGCCGTCGCCCTCGTGCTTGCGGGGGGCGCCGGGCGCGAGGGCGTCGAAGCCGGTGCCTAACGCGAGCCCCGTCCGGCCGAGGACCACCGGCACCGCGTCGCCCACGGCGTGCCAGCGCGCGCCCGGGCGCGCGCGCGTATAGCGCCGGAGCTGGCCGGCGGTGGAATCCCAGCCGGGCGTCGTCACCAGCAGGAGCTGCGTCGCGCGGGCGAGGAGGGGCGGCACCTTCATGCGGGGAGCTCGTTGCGCGGCCGCGGCGCCGGACAGCGCGAGCGTCAGCACGGTCGCGAGGGCGAGCGGCGAGGGATGGCGGCGTCGGCGCGCGCCCGGGCGCGGACGCGGAGAGCGGGAGGACTTCATGCGGGAACGATGGCGCGCGTCGCGCCGCCGCGCTACGGCAGCTCCGGCGACGCGTCCGAGGCGAAGAGCGCCGTGGACAGATACCGCGCCCCGGAATCCGGCGCGATCATCGCCACCCGCCGCCCCGGCCCCAGTTCGCGCGCCACCTGGAGCGCCGCCCAGGCGATCGCGCCGCTCGACATCCCGACGAAGATCCCCTCCTCGCGCGCCAGCCGCCGAGCGAGGGGAAAGGCGTCCTCCTCCCAGACGTCGACCACGCGGTCGAGGAGCGCGCGGTCGAGGTT
The DNA here is from genome assembly GCA_946480295.1 of uncultured Gemmatimonadota bacterium. Next base: position 3,976 of record CAMLIT010000060.1, on the reverse strand, counting down.
CTCCGGAATGAACCCCGGGCCCATCCCCTGGAACTGGTGCTGGCCGCGCTCGCCGCCGTTGAGCACCGCCGAGCGCGCGGGCTCCACCGCCACGACGAGCGTCGCCGGCGACCGCTCCTTGAGGAAGCGGCCGACCCCGGTGATCGTGCCCCCCGTCCCGCTGCCGTACACGAAGGCATCGAGCCGGCCGTCCATCTGCCGCCACAGCTCGGGGCCGGTCGTCTCGTAGTGGATGCGCGGGTTGGCGGGGTTCGCGAACTGGTTTGGCATCCACGCCCCACGCTCGTCGCGGATGCGCTCCGCCTCCTCGATCGCGGCGAGCATCCGCCGCTCGGGATCGGTGAGGACGAGCTGGGCGCCGTACGCGGTGAGCGTCCGCTTGCGCTCCTCGCTCATCTGCGCCGGCAGGCAGAGGATGAGGGGATAGCCGCGGGCGGCGGCCACCTGCGCGAGGCCGATGCCCGTGTTGCCCGACGTGGGCTCGACGATCGTCTGGCCGGGCCGGAGCACGCCGCGCGCCTCGGCGTCGAGGACCATGCCGAGCGCCGTGCGATCCTTGATGGAGCCGCCGGGATTCATCCCCTCGAGCTTGACCCAGACCTCGGCCATGCCGGGCTCCACCACCCGCTCGAGCCGCACCACCGGCGTCCCCCCGATGGCGGTATCCACCCGTCGTTGCGTCGTCATGCGTGCCGTGCGTGGTTCGTTCGCGTCGCGTGCTCTCGGAGTTCGCCGTGAAGGATAGCCGGTGCGCATCGCGAGTGGCCGGGACTCTTGACATGGACGGAACCGCGCGTAGTATGGGAGCAATGAATCGCGGCAGCCTTCTCCTCCTTAGCAGCGCTCTCGGCCTCATTATTGGCGGCCGGGAGCTTATGCGCGCTGGGAGGCGACCCGAGTAGCGCCGCGAACGTGCGGCACGCGGCCCCTCCCATGGCGATGGGAGGGGCCGCTTTCGTTTGGCGGACCACTCTCGCCGGGAGGAGCCAGGCGCCGCGGCACGAACGCGACTCGCCAGTCGCACCTCGTTTCCCTTCACCGTCAACGGCGTTCCCATGACTCCGCAGCATTTCCCCGACCGCTGGAACGAAGATCACCGTCCCCCGCGTACTCCCGGCGAGAGCGGCACGACCGGGCCGATGGGCTCGGGTGAGCGGCGCTCGACGCGAGTGCCCTTCACGCCCGCACCGTTCCCGGTGTCGGAGACGGCGGTCTCGCAGGCGGACGGTCACAACTGATGCCGGGCACGGAACCAGGCGCGATTAGCGGCGCCACGTCGGCGCCGCAGCGCGTACGGATCTTCGACACGACCCTCCGCGACGGCGAACAGGCCCCGGGGTGCACGATGTCGCTCCGGGAGAAGCTCGCCGTGGCCACCCAGCTCGCGCGCCTCGGCGTCGACGTCATCGAGGCCGGCTTTCCCGCCGCCTCCGAGGGCGAGCACGACGCGGTGCAGGAGATCGCCCGCACGATCGGCACCGCCGACGGCCCGGTGATCTGCGGACTCGCCCGCGCCACGCGCGGCGACATCGACGCGTGCGCCAGCGCGATCGGGCCGGCGGCGAAGCGGCGGATCCACACCTTCCTCGCCACCTCCGACATCCACCTCGAGTACAAGCTGCGGCTCAGCCGCGAGCAGGTGCTCGCCCGCGTCGCCGAGGGGGTCGCCTACGCCCGCTCCCTCGTGGACGACGTCGAGTTCTCGGCGGAGGATGCGTCGCGCTCGGACCCGGCGTTCCTGCTCGAGGTCATGCGCACGGCGATCCGTGCCGGCGCGACGACGCTCAACATCCCGGACACGGTGGGCTACGCGACGCCTGACGAGTACGCGGAGCTGATCGGGCGCGTCTGCGCCCTCGCCGCGGAGACGCCGGGCGTCGTCGTCTCGGCGCACTGCCACGACGACCTCGGGCTCGCCGTCGCCAACTCCCTCTCCGCCGTGCAGGCCGGGGCACGCCAGGTCGAGTGCACCGTCAACGGCATCGGCGAGCGCGCGGGCAATGCCTCGCTCGAGGAGATCGTGATGGCGCTGCACACGCGCGGCGAGCGCTTCGGCGCCTTCACCGGGATCGAGACGACGCAGCTCTCGCGCGCCTCGAAGGTCGTCTCCGAGTCGACCGGCGTGTACATGCCGCCGAACAAGGCGATCGTCGGTGCCAACGCCTTCGCGCACGAATCGGGGATCCACCAGGACGGGGTCCTGAAGCACCGCCAGACGTACGAGATCATGTCGCCCGAGACCGTCGGGGCCGATGGCAGCGCGCTCGTGCTCGGGAAGCACTCGGGGCGCGCCGCCGTGCGCTCGCGCCTGCGCGACCTCGGCTTCGAGCTGGACGACGAGCACTTCCACGGCGTCTTCCAGCGCTTCAAGGAGCTCGCCGATCGCAAGAAGGTGATGGACGACCGCGACCTCGTCGCCCTCGTCACGGGCGAGCAGGAGCGGCCACCGCACGCCTACGAGCTGGTGCAGGTCCAGGTCGCGTCCGGCACGCACGCGATCATCCCCACGGCCACGGTGCGCGTGCGCACCCCGGACGGCGAGGTGCGGACGGCGTCCGCGACCGGCACCGGTCCGGTGGACGCCGTGTGCAGCGCGGTCAACGCCGTCGTCGGCGACGTCGGCCAACTCAGTGAATTCACCGTACGCGCCGTGACCGAGGGGCTCGGCGCCACAGGAGAGGTGACGGTTCGGATCATGGACTTCTACACGGGCAAGCGCTTCGTCGGACACGGCGCGCACACGGACATCGTCGCCGCCTCCGCCGAGGCATACCTCGACGCGGTGAACCACCTGTTCGAGTCACGCGGCCGCGAGCGCGCCGCGCTCCCCGAGCCGGCGGCGGTCGCCGCGGAGGTCGCATGACCGCGCCGGCCTCGCCGACGACGCCGACCACGCTCTTCGAGAAGGTCTGGACCAACCACGTCGTCCGCGCTTCGAGCCCCTCCACGCCGACGGTCCTGTACATCGATCTGCACCTCGTCCACGAGGTCACCTCGGCGCAGGCGTTCGCCGAGCTGCGCCGCCGCGGCCTCCGCGTGCGCCGGCCGGCCAGCACCGTGGCGACGATGGACCATTCCACGCCCACCCAGCCGCTCGGCGCCGGCGACGCGCGCACCGGGATGCTGAGCGTCCTCGACACCCAGGCGCGCGCCCAGCTCGAACGGCTCGCCGACAACTGCAACGAGTTCGGCATCCCGCTCTTCGCGCTCGGCGACGACCGGCGCGGCATCGTGCACGTCATCGGCCCCGAGCTCGGCCTCACCCAGCCGGGGATGACCGTCGTCTGCGGCGACAGCCACACGAGCACCCACGGCGCGTTCGGCGCGCTGGCGTTCGGCATCGGCACGTCGCAGGTCGCGCACGTGCTCGCCACGCAGTGCCTCGCGCAGAACCGGCCGAAGACGCTCGAGGTGCGCGTGGACGGGCGCCTCGCGCCGGGGGTGAGCGCGAAGGACATCATCCTCGCCATCATCGCGCGGCTCGGCGTGGGCGGCGGCACGGGGCACGTCATCGAGTACCGCGGCGAGGCGATCGAGCGGCTCTCGATGGAGGAGCGCATGACCGTGTGCAACATGTCCATTGAGGCGGGGGCGCGCGCCGGCATGATCGCGCCCGACGACACGACCTTCGAGTACCTCGCCGGCCGGCAGTACGCGCCGAGCGGCGCCGAGTGGGATGACGCCGTCGAGAGCTGGCGCGCCCTCCGCACCGACGACGGCGCCCGCTTCGACGCCAGCATCCGCATCGGCGCGAGCGCGCTCGCGCCGATGATCACCTACGGCACCAACCCGGGGATGGGGATGCAGATCACCGAGCGCGTCCCCGATCCCGACCGCCTGACGAGCGCGAGCGACCGCGAGAACGCCCGCAAGGCGCTCCGCTACATGGGTCTCGAGGCCGGCCAGCAGCTCCTCGGCACGCCGGTGGACGTCGTCTTCCTCGGGAGCTGCACGAACTCGCGCATCTCCGACCTGC
>CAMLIT010000059.1 GCA_946480295.1 uncultured Gemmatimonadota bacterium | reverse complement strand
AGGACGAGGGCTGGCGCGTGCGCAAGGACGGCTCGCGCTTCTGGGCGAACGTCGTCATCACGGCGCTGCGCGACCAGGAGGGCTCCCTCGTCGGCTTCGCCAAGGTCACGCGCGACCTGACGGAGCGCCGCGCCGCCGAGCGCGCGCTGGCGGAGAGCGAGCAGCGATTCCACCTGCTCGTCGACAGCGTGAAGGATTACGGCATCTTCATGCTCGATCCGCAGGGGTGCATCGTGAGCTGGAACACGGGCGCGGAGCGGATCAACGGGTACACATCGGAGGAGATCATCGGGCGGCACTTCTCCACCTTCTACCCGAACGAGGACATCGCGCGCGGCAAGCCGGCGACCGAGCTCCGCATCGCGACGCAGGAGGGGCGCTACGAGGAGGAAGGGTGGCGGGTGCGGAAGGCCGGCTCCCTCTACTGGGCGAGCGTCACGATCACCGCCGTCGTGGACGCCGACGGGCGGCTCGTCGGCTTCGCGAAGGTGGTGCGTGACCTCACCGAGCGCCGCGCCGCGCAGGAGCGCGCGCTCGCCGACGCGCGGCGGATCGCCGAGGTCGAGGCGGCGAACCGCGCGAAGAGCGAGTTCCTGGCGACGATGTCGCACGAGCTCCGCACGCCGCTCAACGCGATCGGCGGCTACACGGAGCTGCTGACGATGGGGGTCGCCGGCCCGCTCACGCAGGACCAGCGCGACTACCTCCAGCGCGTGCGGCGCAGCCAGCAGCACCTGCTCGGCATCATCAACGACCTGCTGAACTACAGCCGCATGGAGGCGGGGCAGGTCACGTACGAGATCAGCGCGGTCCTGGTGGAGCAGGTGGTGGACGCGGTGGTGCCGATGGTCGAGCCGCAGGCGCAGGGGAAGGGGATCGCGCTCACCCGCGGCCCGCACGACGACGGGATCGCGATGCTCGTGGATGGCGGGAAGATGGAGCAGATCCTCCTCAACCTGCTGTCCAACGCGGTGAAGTTCACCGACTCGGGCGGGGTGATCACCGTCGCGTGGGCCGCCGTGGGCGCGGACGTCGAGGTGAGCGTGTCGGATACCGGGATCGGCATCCCGCCGGACAAGCTCGAGTCGGTCTTCGAGCCGTTCGTCCAGGTGGGCCGGTCGCACTCGCGGCCGCACGAGGGCACCGGGCTCGGCCTGGCCATCAGCCGCGACCTGGCGCGCGCGATGGGCGGCGACATCCGGCTGTGGAGCGAGGTGGGGAAGGGCTCGACCTTCACCGTGCGGGTGCCGCGGGCGAGCTGAGACCGCCCGACCCGCTGCCGTGACGTCCGCCGCCCGTCCACCCGCCCTCCACAACCTCCGCCAGGCCGCCGTCGTCGCGGCCGGTCGGCCCGCGTTCGGCGCCGGACTGCGCGCCGCCATCGCCACCGTGGCGCCGCTCGTCGCCGCCAGCGCCTTCGGGCTGAGCGGCGGTATCTGGATGACGCTCTCCGGCTTCAACGGCGCGCTGAGCGACAAGGGCGGCCCGTACCGCACGCGCGCCGCGACGCTCGTGCTCCTCACCGTCGCGACCGCCGCCGTCGTGGTCGTCGCCACCGTCGTCCACGGGCACCCCGCCGCCGCGGTGGCGGCGACGCTCGTGCTGGGCGTCTCGTGCAGCCTCGCGCGCGCGTGGGGCGCGCCCGGTGCCGGCGCGGCGACGGCGCTCCTCTGCACCTTCCTCATCGCCCTGCCGATCCCGGTGCAGGCGCCAAACGAGTGGCTCGTGCGCGCCGGCTACATCCTCGTCGGCGGCGCCTGGGCGATGCTGCTGTCCCTCGTGCTCTGGCCCATCCGACCGTACCGACCGTTGCGCATCGCCGTCTCGCGGTGCTACGCCGCGATCGCCGACTACCTCGTGGACGTGGCGACGCAGCTCGAGGGCGGTGCGACGCCCGATGTGTGGGCGTTGCGCGGCCGCGCGGTCGCCCTGCGCGGCGCGATCGAGCAGGCCCGCGGCGCGCTCGCCGCCACGCGCCGCGGCCGTGCCGCCGAGAGCGATCGCGGGGAGCGGCTGCTCGTCCTCCACGAGATCTCGGACCAGGTCTTCGGCCACATCCTCGCCGTCACGGACGCGCTCGAGGCGGAGAGCGGGGTCGTCGACCGCCGCGACACCCTCGCCGCGGTCGCCGCGACCTTCGCGTCGGTCGGAGACGCGATGCGACGGGTCGCCGACGCGGTCGCGACCGAGCACGGCGGGGTCGAGGAGGCGCCAGGCCGCGGCGAGCTCCGCGAGCACGGGGGCGACCCGCTCGTCGCCGAGCTCCTCGACCGCCTCGTCCAGTACGCGGAGGTCGCGACGGCGACCGCCGGGGCGCTGAACGGCATCAGCCTCGAGGGCGAGGCGCCTCGCTTCGCGATGCCGGAGCTCGAGCGTGGCGGCTCCCTCCTCGAGACCGCCGCCGCGATCCTCACGCCCGGCGAGGTGCTCGTCCGCCACGCCTTGCGCGTGGGCGTCGCAGCGGCGGCCGCCGTCTGGCTCGCCGCGCTGCTCCACCTGCCGCACGACTACTGGATGACGATCACGGTCGTGATCATCCTCCAGCCCTACACGGCGGCGACGAGCCAGAAGGCACTCCAGCGCGTCGTCGGCACGCTCGTCGGCGCCGGGCTCGCGGCGCTGCTCGCCGCCGCGTTCCACGACCCAAGCGCGGTGCTCGTCATCACCTTCGTGTTCGTGGCGGTCTGCGTCGCGCTGCTCCCCGTGAACTACGCCGCGTATTCCGTCTTTCTCACGCCGGCGTTCGTGCTGCTCGCCGAGGCGGCGGAGGGCGAATGGCGGCTCGGCCGCTACCGGCTGCTCGACACGGTGATCGGCGCGACGCTCGCCGTCGTCTGCTCGCGCGTGCTCTGGCCGCGGAGCGAGTGGGACCGCCTGCCGCGGTACATGGCGGCGGCCCTGCGCGCGAACCGCGACTACCTGCGCCTCGTCGTCGAGCGGCTCGAGGACGCGAGCGCGCGCAGCGGCGCGATCCTCCGCCGGGCGCGCCGCGAGGTGGCCATCGCCGCCGGAAACGTGGAGGAGACCTTCCAGCGCGCGCTCGGCGAGCGCCGCGACACCGACGCGGCCGTCGAGGCGGGGATGGCGTTCCTCGTCTACACGCGGCGCTTCGCCGTCTCCACCGCCGCGCTGGCGATCGCCGGGCACGTGAGCGGAGACGCCGACGCATCGCAGCTCGCGGGGTTCACCGCGGCGTGCACCCGCGTCTTCGACGACCTGCTCGACGCGGTGGTCGAGCGGCGCCGGCCGGCGCCCTTTCCCGCCGTCGGAAGCGTCGCCATCCCGAGCGCCGCGCGCGACCCGTTGCTCCACCAGCGCGCCGCGCGGCTCGCCCGGCAGCTCAAGACGCTCCACGACGCCGTGGACCACTGGACCACGAGCATCGCCGACGCCGACCTCAGACGATCGTTCCCGCCGACCGCAGCGTCGGCAGCGCCTTCTCGATGACCGCGCGCTCGGGCTCGAACCACGGCGGAAGCACGAGCCTGTCCCCGAGCGCGCCGGGATCCTCGTCGGCGGTGAAGCCCGGCCCGTCGGTGGCGATCTCGAACAACACGCCGCCCGGCTCGAGGAAGTAGACGGAACGGAACCAGAAGCGGTCGATCACCGCCGTCGGCCGCCGTCGCGCGCGCGCGATGCGCTCGCGCACCGCGAGCTCCGTCTCGTCGTCCGGCACGCGCCACGCCACGTGGTGCATGGCGCCGACTCCCCACGCGCCCCGCCGCAGCTGCGGCACCTCGCAGATCTCGACGCAGGCGCCGGAGCCGCCCTCCGCCACACCGAAGCGATGCCAGCCGCGCTCCGCGCCCATGGCCGTGAAGCCGAGGGCGTCCCGGAGAAAGTCGGCCGTGGGCGCGAGCTCCCGCTCCAGCAGGCGGACCGAGTCGAGACCGCGGATCTGCTTCCCGACGGGCACCGGGCCCTGCTCCCACGGCGTGAACGCGCGCGCGTCCGCCGTCTCGACGAGCGCCGCGTCGAGACCATGCGGATCGCGGAAGGGGAGCACGCGCGCACCGCGCCGCATCTCGACCGCTCCCGTCGCCACGCCGTAGCGCGCCAGGCGCCCGGCCCAGTAGGCGAGGCTGTCGGTCGGCACGGCGAGCGCCACCTCGACGCCGAGCCCGATCCCGCGCCGCACCGCCGGCCGGTCGGGCCACGGGAAGAAGGTGAGATCGCTGCCGGGGTGCCCCACCGCGTCCGCGTAGAACAGGTGATACGTGTGCGGCACATCCTGGTTCACCGTGCGCTTCACCAGCCGCATGCCGAGGACGCCGGTATAGAAGTCGAGGTTCTCCTGCGCGTCGCCGGCGATGCAGGTGACGTGATGGATGCCGCCGAGCGCGGGCCGCCCGTCGCCGTCGGCCGTGCCAGTCATGCGGCGCTCGCGTCCGTCGTCTCGACGCGATCGGTCGCGGCGTTCGGGCGCTCGCCGAGGTACTCGACCCACTGCTTCTGGAGCCCGGGGTAGTGCTTCGCCGCCTCCACCAGGTCCATGAAGCACTCGATCGTGCTCTCGAACCGCTTGCGCAGCATGTCGTTCGCGATGCGGCCACGCTCGTCGAACGCCTCGTGCGCCTGGGCGAGCGAGAACATGTCGGGGTAGACGCGGGCACCGAGGTGCTCGAGCGGGACGCGGAGCGCCCACAGCCCGCGGTTGCCGCCGGCCATGGACGGCGACGCCGAGAGGAGCAGCCCCTGGCGACCGTTGAACGGCTGCGGCCGGAAGCGCGACGTCCAGTCGATGACGTTCTTCAGGCAGCCGGGCATGGAGGCGTTGTACTCGGGGGACGCGATGACGAATGCGTCGGCGGCGAGGAGGCGTTCCCGCAGCCGTGTGGCGCCGGCGGGAAACCGTCCCTCGCGCTCCACGTCGAAGTCGTACGAGGGGCAATCGAAGTCCTGCATGCGGGCGAGCTCGGCGGCCCCGCCCTGGTCGGTGATGACCGACGCGGCGAGCGCGGCGAGGCGGTCGTTGAGCGACTCACGGCGCAGCGACGCGCCGAAGACGAGGAATCGGATGGGGCGGCGGGAGGGCATGGTACGGCAGTGGGATAGTGGAATAGTGAGTTGGTCGGCTGGCGAGAATCTCACGTCCGCAAGTCGCACTCCGCCGTCCGCCATCCGCAGCCAATCCGCGTCCGAGTCCGCAGAACATCCGCAGTTCGCAGCGAATCCGCGTCCGCGATCCGCAGTGCGGTCCGCAGTCACTGCGGCACGTACACCTCCACTCTCGTCCCCCTCCCCCTCTCCGTCTCCACGCTCACCGCTCCCCCGTGCTGCTGGACGATGGCGTAGACCGTCGACAGCCCCAGCCCCGTCCCCTCGCCCGGCGGCTTCGTCGTGAAGAAGGGCTCGAACAGGTGCTCGCGCACGCGCTCGTCCATGCCCGTGCCCGTGTCGCTCACCGCGAGGAGCGCGTAGCGGCCGGGCGGGAGCTGCAGGGCGTGCTCGCGCGCGTAGGCGCTCGTCACCTCGAGGTGCGTCGTGGCCAGCGTCAGCGTCCCCCCGTCGGGCATCGCATCGCGCGCGTTCACCGCCAGGTTCATGACCACCTGCTCCATCTGCCCGCGGTCGGCCTCGATCCACTCCGCGCCAGGCGAGCGGTCGAGCTCCACGGTGATCCCGGCGGGGAAGACGCGCGTGATCATGCGGTGCATCCCCGCGACGACCTCGTTCAGGTCGATGCGCTCGCGGTGCGGCGGCTCCCGGCGGCTGAAGAGCAGGAGCTGGCGCGTGAGCATCGAGCCGCGCTCCACGGCGCGGGCGATCTCGTCGACGTCCGCGCGCAGCGCGTGCCCGCCCGGCGCGCTCTCCGCCACGAGCTGCGCGCAGGTGCGGATGACCGTCAGGACGTTGTTGAAGTCGTGGGCGATCCCGCCGGCGACGCGGCCGAGCGCCTCGAGCTTCTGCGCCTCGCGCTGCCGCTGCTCGAGCCGGCGCCGCTCGGTGAGGTCGCGGCCGGTGACGACGACGTGCGCGACGCCGCTCAGCTCCACGCGCTCGGCGGAGATGATGGCCGGCCGCGGCTCCGCGCTCCCGCGCTGGCGGAAGGCGACCTCGAAGTCCCGGACGACGCCCCGTTCGGCGAGGCGCTGCACGAACGCGTCGCGCCGCTCGTCGCTCGTCCAGATGCCTAACGATCGCTCGTTCCGCCCCACCGCCTCGGCGCGCGGCACGCCCGTCGCCCGCTCCCACGCCGCGTTCACGTCCACGATCACCTCGTCGGCGAAGCGGAAGAGGATGATCGGGTCGCGGCTCGCCCGGAACGCCGCCGCGAACAGCTCGCGCGCCTCCTCGCCGCGCTTGCGCTCCGTGACGTCGCTGAAGACGGTCAGCACCGCCGGTCCCCCGTCGAACCGGTAGGGCACGGAGGTGACCTCGACGTCGATGATCGCGCCGTCCTCGCGCCGGAAATGCTCCTCCCACGCGTGGACCTCGCGCCGCCCCTGCTGCACGAGCGCGATCCGCGCGAGGATCTCGTCGCGCTCCGGCGGCACGAGGAAATCGCGGATCGAGCGTCCGACGAGCGCCCGCGCGTCCGGCGCGGCGACCAGCTCCGCCGCGGCGTCGTTCACGAACAACAGCTCCGCGTCGCGATGCACCGCGATCGCCTTCGGGCACGCCTCGACGATCCGACGATAGACCTCGTCCGCGCGCAGCCGCGGGCGGGCGGGTTCGCCGGCGATGGTCGTCGTCCCGAGCAGCCGATGTTCGTCCGGCGCACGGGCGGTGACGCTCTCGCGCAGCCACACCGCCTCGCCATCCGGTCGGACGGCGCGGTACTGGAAGGTCGTGGGCCCGCCGGTGGCGCCGGCGTCGCGCAGCCGCGCCAGGGCGATGGCCCGGTCGGCGGGATGGACGACGCTCTCCCAGAATCCGGCCTCGTCGACGAATCGCGCGGCGGGATGGCCGAAGAGCGTCTCGACGTCCCCGGCGACGAACGTCAGCTGCAGGTCGTCGCGGCGCCTCGTCCACACCGCGACATGAAACGAGCGCAGGAGCTCGCCGATGTCGCCGAGCTCCCGCAGCTGGAGCTCGTTCGGGGATGGCGGCATGCGGGGGGGCAACGCGAGGAGCGTGCCCGCCCCTGATGTTTCCGACGTCGTATGCGTCCCGAAGACATCCGCCGCCACGAGCGCTCGTGTTTCGCGGGCACGAATGGCCCGCTTCGTGAATTCCTGTGGGGAAACTCATCCGAGCCCGGCTCATGTCGTCCGCCATCGCCCCGTCGCGCCTCGCGTCGCGTGCCGCCCGTCCGTTCACGCTCTGCCTCGCCGGCGCGCTCGCGTTAGGCGCGTGCAGCGGCGACCACCCGACCGCCCCCGTCGCTCCGTCCGGCGGTTCCGACACGCAGATCGCCTACACGTCCGTCGCGAACGGACAGCCGGCGACGGCGCTGATGGACGGCGACGGCCGGGACAAGCACTTCGTGGGAAGCATGGCCACGGGCGACGAGGCACCCGTGCTCTCGCCCGACGGCCGGCGCATCGCCGTCACCGGCGCCATGTTCGGCCTGCCGCAGGTCTTCGTCATGGGCACCGACGGCTCGGGGCGCGTCGCCGTGACGAGCCTCGAGTCGGGCGCGCTGCTCGCGAGCTGGAGCCCCGACGGGAAGCAGCTCCTCTTCAACGGCCAGGACGCGAAGACCTACATGGTCAACGCCGACGGCACCGGCCTGCGGCTCATCACGATCGACACCCTCGACGAGCAGCTCCCCGTGCTCTCCCCCGACGGGCAGAAGATCGTGTACATGACGGAGCGCAACAGCACCGACTCGCTCGCGATCGTCGAGCTGTACGTGATGAACGCGGACGGCAGCCACCCCGTCCGCCTGACGACGACCACGGGGATGACCAGCCTCGCCATCAACATGTTCCCCGCCTGGTCGCCCGACAGCCGGCAGATCGCGTTCATCCGCGCCGTCGACGACGCGCCGCCGCACGTGTGGATCGTGAACGCCGACGGCAGCGCCCCGCACCAGGTGCTGAGCGACGGCGGCGGCGAGCACTCGGTGACGTGGAGCCCCGACGGCCAGCGGATCGCCTTCGCGCGCCGCGCGACCGCGACCAGCCGCTTCGACATCTACGTCGCCAACGTCGACGGCTCGAACGTCGCCGACCTCACGAACACGGCGACCGCCGACGAGATCTTCCCGAACTGGGGACGGAAGCCGTAGGCGTCCTCACGCGCCCTCGCCCGTCGATGGCGCGGCGCGGCGCGGGTCCGCATCCAGCACCTCGCGGACGCGCGTCGCCAGCTCGTCGAGGCTGAACGGCTTCTGGATGAACGCCTCGTCCGCGGCACGCAGTCCGCGGCGCAGCACCTCGTCGTCGGTGTACCCGGACATGAACAGGACGGGCACGGCGCCGCGCGACGCACGCAGTTGCTCCACGAGAGGCCGGCCGCCGAGCCCGGGCATCATGAGATCGCTCAGGACGAGGTGGATCGCCCCCTCGTGCGCGGCGGCGACGCGCAGCGCCTCGTCGCCCTCGGCGGCGGCGAGCACGGTGTAGCCGAGGCGCACCAGCAGCCGGCGCAGGCTCTCGCGCACCGCCGGCTCGTCCTCCACGAGGAGGATGGTCTCGCAGCCGCGCGGCACGGTCGAGCCGTACGCCGGCGCCTCCGACGCGCCGGCGTCGGCGACGATCGGCAGGTAGACGCGGAAGGTGGTGCCCGCACCTGGCTCGCTCTCCACCGACACGTGCCCCTGGCTCTGCCGCACGATGCCGTACACCGTCGCCAGCCCGAGCCCCGTCCCCTTTCCCGCCGGCTTCGTCGTGAAGAACGGCTCGAAGAGCCGCGCCCGCGTGCGCTCGTCCATCCCGTGGCCGGTGTCGCTCACCGCGATGCACGCGTAGCGCCCCGGCCTCGCGTCCGGGCGGCGACGCGCGTACTCGTCGTCGAGCGGCACCTCGCTCGTCTCGATCGCCACGCGGCCGCCGCCCGGCATCGCGTCCGCGGCGTTGATGACGAGGTTCATGATGACCTGCTCGAGCTGCCCGGCGTCCACGCGCACCGCGCCGACCTCGCCGCGCAGCGTCAGCGCGAGCTCGATGTCGGCGGGAGTCAGCTGCCGGAGCATCCGCTCGAAGCCGCGGATCACGTCGTCGACGCGGACGACGCGCGGCACGAGGACCTGCTTGCGGCTGAAGGCGAGAAGCTGGCGCGTGAGCCCGGCGGCACGCGCGGCGGCCGAGCGGATCTCCTCCACGTGCTCGCGGCGCGTGTCGTTCGGCGCGAGCTCCGCGTCGAGGAGCCCGGCGTACGACGCGATGGCCGTGAGCAGGTTGTTGAAGTCGTGGGCGATGCCGCCGGCGAGCTGGCCGATCGCCTCCATCTTCTGCGCCTGGCGGAGCTGCGCCTCGAGCTGCGCGCGCTCGGTGAGGTCGGCGGCGAGCACGACGTAGCCGGCGATCTCGCCCGCCGCGTCGTGGAGCGGGGCCGCGGAGATGCTCACGCTCACCGTGCTGCCGTCGCGTCGCCGCCGTCGCTGCTCGACGCCGCTGATGACGCCCTCCTCGTTCAGCCGGTCGAACAGCGCCCACGCCTCCTCGCGCCCCTCGTCGGTCAGCAGGGGATACGGCCGCCCGAGGACCTCGTCGGCGCTCCAGCCGAAGAGCGCCTCCGCCGCCGGGTTCCACAGGACGAGGCGCCCGTCGCGGTCGAGCGCCATGATCGCCAGCGGCGCGCTGGCGACGAGCGTCCGGATCAACTCGTTCGAGCGCCGCAGCTCCCCTTCGGCGGTTGCGGTGCGCGTCCGCTCCTGCGCCCCGATGCGGCGGCGCAGGAGGAGGAAGAGGAGGAGGACGAGCAGCACGTCGAGCGCGATGCCGGTCCCCACGACGGCCACTGCGGGTATCGCGCCCTCCGCGGGACGAGCCGGGTCGATCTCACCGGTGCGGCTGGCTCGCGCCGTCGCCGGTGTCGACGATCAGCCGGTAGATAAACGCGCGCCGGAGGACGGGCCAGTGTACACGATCCGTGCACAGTCGCGAAACGCGACATGCCTGACGAGCACGACGTCAGCGCGCGCCGGCGATGAGCGCGCGGAAGCGTGGATTGCCCTGGAGGTCGCGCCACCAGGGGCTCACGCGCGTGGCGAAGCCGCGACGGTGATCGGGGTTGGCGGTGAGATACTCCTGGAGCAGCCGGACCGCCTCGTCCTGGTCGCCGAGGATGACGCGCATGATCGCCTCGTCCCCGGCGAGCTCGCGCTTCGGGTCGAGCTCCGGCGTGCCGCGCGCGCGCACGAGCACGTGGCGCGCGCTGTCGGCGAGCGAGGCGCGGGCGAGCGCGCCCGCGACGAGCATCGCGCCGTGCTTCCCGGCCAGCGCGCGCTCGCTCGGCGGCGTGAGCGCGACGTAGCGCGCATACCAGCTCCACGCGCTGTCCGGCGCCGGCTGCGGGAAGCGCGTCGTGTACATCCAGAGCCGGCACTCGACGAAGAACGGGTCGCGCGGAAAGCGCCGCCTCCCCTCGTCGCAGTACTTCCACGCCTCGGGGTAGTACTCGAGATCGTGGTTCGTCCAGAAGAGCCGCTGGAGGATGTTGCGGGCCGAGGCGAGGTATGCATCGGCGCGGTATGCCTCCTCGGCGGCGTGGATCGCGTCCTGGAGGTCCGGCTTCCGGTAGTACAGCGTGCTGAGCGCCGCCCACGCCCCCGCCTGGTCGCGGTTGATGCTGACCGCCTTCTTGAGCGTGGACTCGGCGGCGGCGAGGTCGCCGTCGATGTGCCGCTGGTCGCCCCCGAGCCGCAGCACGCTGCGCGCGAACAGCAGCTCGCCCTTCGCCTCGAGCGCGTCGGCGTCGGCCGGGTCGATCGCCAGCGCGTGCGCCGCGTGCGCCAGCCCGCTGTCGATCGCCGGCTGCGCGAGCAGCGGGTTCGCGCCGTTGCCGAGCGCGACCGCGCGCGTGTAGTCGACGCGCGCGTGCATCGCCCGCGGGGTCGGCCACGTCGGGTCGGCCGCCGCCGCAAGCGTCAGCAGCGTGTCGGCGCGATCGAGCGACGCGAGCGCCGAATCCCGCGCGCCCGCCGCGAGCAGCGAGTCGGCGTCGAGGCGGTGCCGCTCGGCGCGCTGCACGAGCGTCCATGCCTCCGTGCTCCGCGTCGCCGTGCGCTCCTCGCGCAACTTCACCTCGTCGCCGAGCCGCTGGCGCAGGAACTCCGCCACCTGGCCGGCGACCTCCCCCTGGAGCGAGACGACGTGCGCGGTGTCGACGTCGACGCTCGTGTGCGCCAGGTCCACGTCGCCCTCCGCATCCACCAGGCGCACGGTGACCTTCACGCCGCCCGGCCGCGGCTCGACCTCGCCGCGGACGATCGTCCCGACCTTGAGCGCGCGGGCCACGCTGTCGCCGCGCACGTCCTCGCCGCGGAAGGGGCGCACGGCATTGCGCGAGAGGACGTCGAGCACCGGCACCTGCGCGAGCTTGTCGATGAGCGACTCCGTGAGGCCGTCGGCGAGGTAGCGCAGGTGGCCGTCGCGACTCTCGTCGCGGAAGTAGAGCACCGCGAGGCGCCGCGCATCGACGTCGCTCACCCGCGGCCGCGCGGAGCCGAACAGGTAGTGCCGCGTCGCGAAGGCGCCGCTCGCGACGACGACGACGCCGGCGATGGCGAGGAGCATCCGCCGGCGCGCGCCGGCGCTCCCCCGCCCGGGCTG
Source organism: uncultured Gemmatimonadota bacterium (assembly GCA_946480295.1). The sequence goes on along the minus strand of CAMLIT010000059.1, from coordinate 14,057 downwards.
CGGCGTCGGCGCGGTGCCGGTGTAGCTCCGCGAGCGGCGCGCGTAGCTGCTCGTCGCCTCGCCGAGCAGCGCCGCCTTGAATTGCGCGACGCCGGCGAAGCGGTCCGCCGGCACCTTCTCCATCGCGCGCAGGACGGCCGCCTCGATCTCCGGCGGCACCGACGGCCGCACGCTGCGGATCGGCGGCGGCTCGTCCATCGCGTGGCGCGCCACGATCGCCATCGCGTTCGGGCCGGTGAACGGCACCTCGCCGACGAGCATCTCGTACAGCACGCAGGCGAGGCTGTACATGTCGCTCCGGCCGTCCACCACGCCGCCGGCGAACTGCTCGGGACTCATGTACTGCACCGTCCCGACGGAGACGCCGGTCGCCGTGAGCTTCTCGCTCCCCGAATCCTGGAGCACGCGCGCGATGCCGAAGTCGGCGACCACGGCGTGGCCGCCGTGGAGCAGGATGTTCTCCGGCTTGATGTCGCGGTGCACGACGTGATTCTCGTGCGCGTACGCGAGCGCGTCGGCCACCTCGCAGGTGATCTGGAGGGCGTCGTCGATGCCGAGCTGCGCCTCGCGCTTCAGTCGATGACGGAGCGACTCGCCCTCGACGAAGGGCATGACGTAGTAGTGGAGCCCCTTCGCCTCGCCGGAGTCGTGCACGGGGAGGATGTGCGGATGGCTGAGGCGCGCGGCGATCTGGATCTCGCGCTGGAACCGGTCGGCGTCGATGCTCGACGAGAGCTCCGGGTTGACGACCTTGATCGCGACCCGGCGACCGTGCTTGAGGTCCTCGGCGACGAAGACCGTGGCCATCCCGCCGCGGCCGACCTCGTCGTCGACGCGATAGCTGTCGCGCAACGCTTCACGCAGCTCGTCGAGGAGCTGGGACACGGCACACTCCCGATACCGGGCCCCTATAGTAGTACGGGGACCGGGCGTCGGGGAGGGTTTGGGTCGAGGGTCGAGGGTCGAGGGTCGAGGGTCGAGAGGGGCAGGACCGAGTGAGTAGGTGCTAGGAAGGAGAAAGGGCGTTACTCGTTCCTCGCTCCTAACTCACTACCGCCATTTCTCGACCCTCGACCCTCGACCCTCGACCCTCGACCTTCGACCTAAGCTCTCAGAGCGACCACGCCGCCGGCTCGCGGTCCCAGCGATGGTCCCGCAGCGAGTCGACGAGCTCGGCCGGGAGCGGGCCATGGTCGCTGGCCGCGATGTTCGACCGCACGTGGGGGAGCTTTCGCATCCCCGGGATCACCGTGCTGACGTCGTCGTTCGAAAGGATGAACCGCAGCGCCAGCTCGGGGAGCGTCATCCCGAGCGGTACCAGCTCCTTCAGCGCGTTCGCCCGATCGACGCTCTCGCCCAGGTTCTCCGGCCCGAAGTAGCGGTTCCGGAAGTCCCCCGCCGGCCACGTGCTCTTTCGCGTCAGTGTCCCCGTGAGCGACCCCTCGTCGAACGGCACGCGGGCGATGACCGCCACGTCCAGCTCGCGACAGAGCGGGAAGAGCTCGTCCTCCGGCGCCTGGTCGAAGACGTTGTAGATCACCTGCACCGCGTCGACGAGCCCCGTGCGCAGCGTCTCGAGCGCGTTCCACGGCTCCCAGCGGTTGATGCTGATCCCGATCCCGCCGATCAGCCCCTCGCGCTTCAGGTCCGCCACGACGCGCTGCCACCGCTCGTCGCGCGCCCACGAGTCCTCCCACACGTGGAACTGCATCAGGTCCACGCGGTCGGTCCCGAGGTTCTCCAGCGTCTTCTCCGTGTACTCGCGGATGTAGTCCGGCGGGAACACGTCGTCGAGCGTGAACTCCCGTCGCGACGGCCAGGTGCGGTTCTTCGGCGGGATCTTGCTCGCCGAGTAGAGCGTCCGCTCGCGATTCTCGCGCAGGAGCTCGCCGAGGAGGCGCTCGCTGTGCCCCTCGCCGTAGGCGAACGCGGTGTCGAAGAAGCTGCAGCCGAGGCGGACGGCCTCGCGCAGCGACGCGCGCGACTCGGCGTCGTCGGAGCCCGTCCACCCCGCCATCCCCCACATCCCGTAGCCGATCTCGGACACCTGCCAGCCCAGTCGGCCGAAGCGGCGATATCGCATTGGAGAATTCTACAAGGGTCGAGGGTCGAGGGTCGAGGGTCGAGGGTCGAGAGACTGGGGTAGTGAGGGAGGAGCGAGGCACGAGTGACGCCCTTTCTCCTGCCTGATTCCTATCTCACTCGTTCCTGCCCCTCTCGACCCTCGACCCTCCACCCTCGCCCCTGGCTACCTTCCCGGCGGCTGCGGGATGCCGAGCGAGTCGGCCGACGCGAGCGGTTTCCGCGTGCGGCCGCGCTCGCGCACCGCCGCCGCGACCCGGTCCATCCGCCCGATCCACAGCTGCGTCGCCGCGTCGTAGCGCGCGAGCACGTTGTGCAGCCAGTACGGGCGGTTCTCCTTCAGCCACGCCGTCTCGTACAGGTCCCGGATGAGCGAGTACTGGTCGCGCATGTCGGCCATGCGCCCGTTCACGCCGTAGATGTCGCCGAGGCTCCCCGGCGCGGTGAGGCGGTGCGTGGTGTCGGACGCCGCGGCGTAGATCTGCGCGATCTCGTCGGCGAACTGGAACTTCATGCCGATGAAGTCGATCTTGCGCGCCCCGAGCGCGAGCGCGTCCAGCGCATCCGGGTCGCGCAGGTGCTGCGTCTGCCGCGCCTGGTCCACGAGCACGAGGCTCGACTCGGCGAGGATCCGCAGGTCGTGCAGCACCGGGCGCACCCGCGCGGCCACCGCCTGGCCGTCCGCGCTGAACGGATCCACCCAGAAGAGGTAGTCGCTCGCGTCGCCGACGTGCACGCTCTGGAGGAGCTGGTGCGCGGCGATCAGCTTCTCCTGCGCCGCGTCGATCTTCCCCGTGGTGTCGCCCTGGAAGACCCACCCGTAGCTCGCCTGGTAGTCGGGGATGCTGCTCTCCCCCTTCTGCCACCCCGCCGCCGCGCCGAACAGCACACCGTACCACGTCTGGTTGAACAGCGACTCGCCGTCGTCGTCCCAGCTCGTGTTCAGCACCCCCGTCGCGCCGAGCCGCTGCCCGTCACGCACGAAACCCTGGATGTTGTGCAGCGCGTTGTAGTTGTTCGGGTAGACGCGGTTCCAGTTGTTGACCCCCGATCCCACCCACGTCTCGAGCCCCGCGTTCACGTACGGCGTCAGCAGCCGGTCGAACTTCGGCGCGGGGTCGTACTCCCACGCCACGGCGATCATGTCCTTCGGCAGCGTCTTCACGAGCTCCGGGCTGTTCTGCGCGATGTCGCCCCAGAAGAGGAAGCGCTTGCCGGAGGGGCGCAGCGCCGCCTCGATGCGTTTCAGGAAGTCGATGTACACCGCGCCGAGCCCCTGCTGCTGCACCGCCTGCGCCGTCTGCCCCTTCCCCAGCTCGAAGGTCTCGTCGGCGCCAAGGTGTACCAGCTTGCTCGGGAAGAGCGTGTCGATCTCGCCGAACATCTGCTTGATGAGCTCCATCGAGCCGGGCTGCCCCGGCGCGAGGACGTGGCCGTGCATCGTCTCGCCGAGCGTGGAATAGAGCTCGTACTTGAGCGCATGGTGCAGGTGCCCGAACGCCTCCTGCTCCGGGATGACGTCGATGTGGTACTGCCGCGCGTACGCCACCAGCTCGCGCACCTGGTCCGGCGTCATCGCGCCGCCGGGCGGGGCGATGATCGGGTTGGACGTGTAGTAGAGCGTGTGCTCGTAGTACGGCGAGTACGTGTTGATCTTGTACGCGGCGAAGGTGCGGATCTGCTTCTTCTGGAAGTCGAGCGTCGGCACCGGACCGCGCGAGAGGTCGTCGTGCAGCCCGCGGTAGCGCATCGCCGGCCAGTCGCGGATGCGCACGCGGTGCAGCACCGCGTGGGCCCCCTCGCCGTCGACGAGCTGCTTCAGCGTCTGCACGCCGTAGAACACCCCCGACGGCGTGGCGCCGACGATCGTGACGCGACCAGGCCCGGACACGAGCACGTAGCCCTCGTCGTGCATCGCCGAGTCGATCGCGAGGTGCTCGGCGGCGAGGAAGCGCCGTCCCGCTGCCGAGGTGGAGCGGAGCAGGGAGACGCGGACGGTGGCGCCCGGGCTCGTGGTGGAGATGCCGCGCTCCCGCAGGGCGGCGGCGAGATCCTCGCCGGCGAAGCGGTCGTCGGCGTTCGACGCCGGCGCGATCGCGATCCCGCGCGGGAGAGCGACGGTGCCGCTGGTCGTGATCTCGCGCGGCTCCGGAACGAGGTGCAGGGTGCGGCTGGCCGAGGTTGGAGCCGGCTGCTGCGCCGCAGCGGGAGCGGCGATCACCGCGGCGGCGAGGAAGAGCGGAAGGAGGTGTCGAGTCATGCCCAATTCTGCCGTTCACGGCCACGCTCGGCAACATGCCCTGGGCTGGTCGGGCGCGCGGGGTTCAGCCCGCGCACGGGCGCCGGTTAGCTTTCCGGTGCCCCGAACGGAGGCCACCGTGAGCACACTCGCCGCCGAACGCCCGTCGCGGCCCGCCCTGCCGAAGCTCTTCGCCGCGCTCGTCCTGCTCGTCTACGGGATCGAGCTCGTCGCGGTTCGCGGCTCGCGCGGCGCCTCGAGCGACGTGATCGCGCTCGCCGCGACGATCGACCTCACGATCTTCGTCCCATCGCTCTACTGGCTGCTCGTCGTCAGGCCCTCCGGCGCGTCTCCGTGGCGGGTCGTCGCCGCCCTCGCCGCCAGTCTCCTCGGCGCACGGCTCGTGCTTCCACCGGCGCAGCGGGAGTACCTGCACCTCGCGCGGTATCTCGTCCTCCCCGCCGAGCTCGCGCTCACGTGGTGGGTCGCGCTGCGCGTGCGGCAGTTCGCCCGCGGCGTGTCGACGGCCGACGCGGCGCTCGACGTCCCCGAGCGCGTCCGCGCGGCGCTGCTGCACGCCATGCCCTACCGTGCCACGGCCGAGATCTTCGCGACGGAGCTGTCGCTCTTCTGGTACGCGCTCTTCTCCTGGCGACGCCGGCCCCACGTCCCGGCGGGGACGCGCGCCTTCACGGGACACCGGCGCAGCGGCACGACCGCCGTCATCGCCGCGCTGATCGCCGCGACAGTGGTCGAGGCGATCCCGATGCACTTCCTCCTCCGGGCGTGGAGCGCGCGGCTGGCGTGGACCCTGACAGCGCTGGGCGCCCTCTCCCTCGTTTGGCTGCTCGGGCTCCTGCGCTCGGTCCAGCTCCGCCCGACGCTCCTCGCCGCCGACTCGCTCGTCGTGCGCTGCGGCCTCCGGTGGACGGTGGAGATTCCGCTCGATGCCATCGCCGCGGTGGACGCGGCGCGCGCCACGTTGCCGCGCAACTCACCGGGGCTGCTCCGCGCCACCATCGCCGCGCAGCCCGACCTGCTCCTGACGTTGAACCGCCCCCTGCGCGCGCGCGGCCTGTACGGCACCTGGCGCGACGTCACCCGCGTCGCGCTCGCCGTGGACGACCGCGCGGCCCTGGCCGCGGCCCTGACCAGCACATGCCCGACCTGATCCCGCTCTCTCCCGCCGAATGCGCCGAGATCCTCTCCACTCAGCGCCTCTGCGTCCTCTCGACCTCCGACGACGGCCAGCCCTACGCGGTCCCGATGTTCTACGGATGGGACGGCGCCGTCATGTACATCGGCATCTCCGAGGGGCGCAAGACGTCGGTACTCGACGCCAACCCGCGGCTGTGCGTGACGGTGACGGAGGTGGGACCGGCGCAGAGCTGGCGGTCGGTGCTCGTGACCGGCAGGGCCGAGTGGGTGAGCGAACCCGCCGAGCGAGCGCGCGCGATCGAGGTGCTCATGACCCACAATCGCCGGAGCCGCGAGGCCGCCGGCGAGCGCCCGCCGGACGCCGCATCGGCCTCGCCACGCCGCCACGGCACCGGCCGGATGCTGCGCGTCGCGGAGGCGGTGATCACGGGGCGGGCGAGGCGGTGAGGGGCGGGACGCGGGACGCGGGACGCGGTCGGGCTCCTCGGCGCGGCCGGACTCCTCGCGCGGGCGCGCGTCCCTCTACCCGGCCGGCTTCGAACGAGCCGACACGGATGCCACGGGACCTGCGGATCGGCACGGATGGGATGAGGGGGGAGGGGACCGGGTCCCGGGCCGGCCGCTGGGTGAGACGCCCCGTCGCGCCACGCGGAGCGATTCGCACGGATTCGGCAGTTCATTCGTGGTCATTCGCGTCTCCCCGTCGTGTGATGCCCGCTCGACCACGGAGTCCCACGCACGGCGCGACCGGCCCCCCGCGCCACCCCTCGCCCCTCTATCCGGCCGCCATCCAAAGAACAGACGCGAATCTGAACGGAGATCGTGCGGATTGGCGCGAATGGGGGCAGGGGTGGGGGAGCCGGTCCCCGGACCGGCCGGGGTGAGAGGCGCCGTGGAGCCATAGGGAGCGATCCGCCCCGATCCGTGTGCCGTTCATCCGTCCAATCCGTGTTCCCGAACATGTGATGCCCTCCCGACCGAGGAGCGGTACGCACAGCGCACCGAAGCCAGGGATGCACGCGTCCGTCGTCCCGCGCCCCGCGTCCCCACCTTGCCCCGCCTCCCCCGACGCGGTAAGGTAGGCCCCCAAGAGGGTCATCAGGGAAATTCCCACCCAACCCACAGTGACCCCCGGCAGTTCTCGTCGGGTTTAGGCAGTGGCGCACTCCCGATGGCGCGCCCGCGAGCTCGGTCGCCGACGAGCGGTCCCTCCTTACCTTCCAACCCCCGCAGGTCAATCCATGATTCGATGGGTTCTTGGCATCGCCGGCCGGCCGCCGGTCCCGCGCCGCGCGCGCGGACCCGTGCGGACGACCGTCCTCGCGGCTGCACTCGCCGTCGCCTCCCTGCTGTGCGGCGCGCGCGCCGCGACCGCGCAGGAGAGTGGGACGATTTCCGGGACGGTGGCGGCGGTCGGCACGAACGAGCCGCTCGCCGGCGCACAGGTCAGCGTCGTGGGCGGGACGCAGCGTGCGGTCAGTGACAACGCCGGCAACTTCCGGCTCACCGGGATCACCACCCCGACCGTCACCCTCGAGGTGCGGCGCATCGGCTACCACTCCGCGCGCGTGACCGCGCGCGACGGGCAGACCGACGTCCGCGTCGCGTTGACGGTGAACCCGACGAGCCTCGAGGCCGTGGTCGTCACGGGCACGGTGGGCGCCCAGGAGAAGCGGGAGGTCGGCAACGCGATCACCACCGTCGCCGCGGATTCGGTGACGCAGATCGCGCCGGTGCCGACCATGCAGTCGTTGATCAACGGCCGCGCGCCGGGCGTCGTCATCATGCCGACGTCGGGCGCCGTGGGCACCGGCTCGCAGGTGCGCGTGCGCGGCATCGCCAGCTTCTCGCTCGGCAACAACCCGCTGCTGTACATCGACGGCGTGCGCGTGAACAACGCGGCGGCGACGGGGCCGAGCAACCAGGCGTTCGGCTCGAGCTCCATCTCGCGCCTCAACGACCTCAACCCCGAGGACATCGAGTCGATCGAGATCCTCAAGGGCCCGTCGGCGGCGACGCTCTACGGCACGGAGGCGTCGAACGGCGTCATCAACATCATCACGAAGAAGGGCGCCTCCGGCGCGCCGAAGTGGAACGCGATCGTCCGGCAGGGCGTGAACTACCTGCAGGACTGGCGCACGCGCTTCCCGACGAACTACGGCCCGATCGGTGGCAACGGCGCGATCGTCGCCGTGAGCATGGACTCGCTAGTGAAGGCCAACCACGGCGACATCTTCCAGAACGGCCATCACCAGGAGACGGAGCTCTCCGTCAGCGGCGGCACCAACGTCTTCAACTACTACGCGAGCGGGAACATCCTCGACTCGCAGGGCGCGGAGCCGAGCAACTTCACGCGGAAGTACAACGGCCGCCTGAACCTCGGCGTGAACCCCAGCCCGAAGATCCGCATCAGCGCGGACATGGGCTACGTCACCGGCCCCACGTACCTCAGCGCCGAAGCGGGCTACGGCGGCCGCGTGTGGTCGACGCTGCTCGCGACGCCCAAGACGTACGGCAGCTGGCAGCACGGCTACTACAGCGGCCTGCCCTACCAGTACGACCTCCAGTACAAGTTCTGGCAGGCGCTCGACCGCTTCACGACGACGGCGCGCATCGAGCACCAGCCGGTCTCCTGGTTCACGCACCGCCTGACGATCGGCCTCGACAAGACCACCGAGTCGAACAACACGCTCTATCCGCGCATCGACTCGCTGAACCAGTACTCCTCGTTCAGCGGCGACGCCCTCGGCTATCGCGACCAGTTCCAGAACACGGTCACGTACCGGAGCATCGACTACGCGGCGAGCGCGACGTGGAACCCGCTCTCCTCACTGCGGGCCACGACGTCGGCCGGCGCGCAGTACTACCACGACGCCACGGCGAGCCTCGGCGCATGGGGCTCGGTCTTCCCCTTCCAGGGGCTCGAGTCGATCGACGCGACGACGCAGGACAAGGGACAGACGCAGGACTACTACGACGACGCGACCCTCGGCTACTACGGGCAGGAGGAGCTCGCGTGGCGTGACCGCCTCTTCCTCACCGCGGCGCTGCGCTGGGACAACAGCAGCGCCTTCGGCCAGAACGTCAACAAGGTGATCTATCCGAAGTACTCGCTGAGCTACGTGGCGAGCGACGAGGACTTCTGGAAGAACAACTCGCTGCTCTCGCACGTGAACTCGTTCCGCCTGCGGGCCGCGTACGGCGAGGCGGGCAAGGCGCCGGGCACCTACGATGCGCTCCGCACCTTCCAGCCGGTCAGCGGCCCGGGCGACTCGCCGGCGATCACGCCGCTGTCGATCGGCAACCCGAACCTCGGCCCCGAGCGCGGCAAGGAGTACGAGCTGGGCTTCGACGCGAGCGCGCTGAACGACCGCGTCAGCTACGAGCTCACCCGATACCACAAGCTCACGACCGACGCGATCCTCTTCCAGCAGCTCGCGCCGTCGATCGGCTTCTCCGGCACGCAGCCGTTCAACGCCGGCTCGCTGCTCAACGAGGGCTGGGAGAACTCGCTGCGCCTCACCCCGGTGCGCACCGACAACGTGAACTGGGACCTCACCTTCAACTACGCGACCAACAACAACAAGGTCGAGAGCCTGATCGGGGGCGAGCAGTTCGTGAGCGCCGGCACGTATCTCCGCCACGCCGTGGGCTATCCCGCGTTCGGGTGGTGGGAGCGCCAGCTCGTCAGCGCCCAGGTGGACTCGAACGGCAAGGGAATTCCGAGCACGATGCAGTGCGCCGACGGCAAGGGCGGCACCACGCCCTGCTACGACGGCAGCGGCAAGCTGATCGCGCCGATCGTCTACCTCGGCCGCTCCGTGCCGCCCGTCGAGGGCTCCATCTCCACGTCGCTCACGTTCCTGAAGAACTTCACCATCTACACCATGGTGGACTTCAAGAACGGCCAGAAGAAGATGGACGGCAACACGCGCGTCCGCTGCACGTTCTTCGGCGGCCGCTGCCCCGAGAACTTCTACAAGAACTTCCAGAACGACAACCTGAACCCCGTGCGCGTCGCGGAGTTCAACAACTCCAGCCGCCAGTTCGTCGATCAGCTCATCACGACCGCGAGCTTCGCGAAGTGGCGCGAGCTGACGCTGTCGTACAGCATCCCGGAGCGCATCGCGCGCATGGCGAACACCACGCACGCGAGCATCTCGGTCTCCGGGCGCAACCTGCACACGTGGACGAGCTATCAGGGCTTCGAGCCCGAGGCGATGTTCCTCGGCGGCAGCCGCGGCGGCAACGCCGCGTGGGAGCAGACGACGCTCCCGCAGCTCACGAGCTGGATCGTCACCCTCAACCTCGGCTTCTGACCACTTCCGACAGGGATGGACATGACACGGAATAGATTCTGGAAGGCGGCGTCCGGGGCGTCGGGTGCGTGGGTGCTCGCGCTCGGACTGCTCGCCGCGTGCAGCACGAAGGACTACCTGCACGTCACCTCGCCGAGCCGCATCCCGGCGGCCAGCCTGGAGAGCCCGGAGAACGCGGCGCTCCTCGTCAACGGCGCCGTCGCCGACTTCGACTGCGCGTTCGGCGCCTACGTCGTCGCCGGGGGCCTCATCGGCCAGGAGCTGCAGGACGCCACGCAGACTGCCGACCGCTTCCCGTACGACCAGCGCACGCTGATCTCGAGCTCCCCACGCTACTCGACCTACGGCTGCGAGGCGATCGGCGTCTACAGCCCGCTGCAGACGGCACGCGTCTCGGCCGACAACGCCCGGCGGCTGCTCACCGGGTGGACGGACCAGCAGGTGCCCAACCGCTCGGCGCTCCTCGCCACGGCCGCCGCGTACGAGGGCTACTCGGAGCTCCTGCTCGGCGAGGGCTTCTGCGCGACCGTCATCTCGTCGTTCGACAGCAAGGGCGACGTCGTCTACGGCTCGTCGATCACACCCGTGCAGGCCTTCGACTCGGCGATCGTCCGCTTCAGCGACGCGATCACCGCGGCGCAGACCGCGGGCGCCGGCGCCGACAGCATCCGCTATCTCGCGCTCGTCGGCCGCGCCCGCGCGAAGATCGACAAGGGCGACTACGCCGGGGCGAAGGCCGATGCGCAGCAGGTGCCGGCGAACTTCGTGTACGAGATGACGGCGTCGAGCATCTCGGGCCGCCGCTACAACCGCGTGTGGGCGGACAACGGCGTGAACGGGACCTCGTACAACCAGGCCTCGTCGGTCGAGTCGTATTATCGGAACCTGAACGACCCGCGGGTCCCCGTCGTCAAGGCGCCGGTCCCGAACTCGGTGACGGGCGTGCCGATCTGGGTGCAGGAGAAGTACACGAGCTCCTCGAGCCCGATCCCGATCGCGAGCGGCGTCGAGGCGCAGCTCATCGTCGCCGAGGCAGACATCAACACGGGCAACACGGCGGAAGCGACGACGATCCTCGACGCGTCGCGCGCGGCGGGGAACGAGACGCCGCTCCTGCCGACGGACGACCTCACGTCGGCGCTGATCGAGGAGCGGCGACGCGCGCTCTTCCTCCAGGGGCAGCACCTGTATGACCTGATCCGGTTCCAGCTCCCGCTGGCGCCGGCCGCGGGCACGGCCTACCCCGGCGGCGGCTCGTACGGCTCGCAGCTCTGCATGCCCCTCCCCGATGTCGAGATCTTCAACAATCCGAACCTCAAGAACAGCTGAGGGCAGTGATGCAGTGGTTCCGGAAATAGTGGAGTAGTGGAAAAGGAAGAGGCCCCGGCGTTCGCCGGGGCCTTTTCCTTGTGCCGCCTCCCTCCTCCCGCCTCCCTCCTCCCGCTATCCATGCTTGATGAACGACCCGTCGTGCAGCTCCCGCAGCGCCTGCCGCAGCTCGTCCTCGGTGTTCATCACGATCGGCCCGTACCACGCGACCGGCTCCTCGATCGGCCGGCCGGAGACGAGCAGGAAGCGGATCCCCTCCTCGCCCGCCTGGACGACGACCTCGTCGCCGCTGTCGAAGAGCACGAGCGAGCGGTTGCCCGTCTGCTCGCGCACGAGCACCTCGACGTCGGCCGGGCCGCCGCGCTCCGTGAGCACGCCCTGCGGGTCGGAGGCGTCGCGGAAGGTGCCGCTCCCCTCGAAGACGTAGGCGAAGGCATGGCGATAGGTCTCGACGGCGAGCCGCTTCTTCTTCAGCGGCGGCACGTAGACGTCGAGATACCGCGGGTCGGCGGCGGTGCCGTCCACCGGCCCCTTCTTCCCCCAGAACTCGCCGGAGACGACGCGGACGATCGTGCCGTCGTCGTCGATGATCTCCGGGATGTCGCGCGCGGCGATGTCCTGGTAGCGCGGCGCGGTCATCTTGAGCGACGACGGGAGATTGGCCCAGAGCTGGAAGCCATGCATGCGCCCCTGCGGGTCGCCCTGGGGCATCTCCTGGTGGAGGATGCCGCTCCCGGCGGTCATCCACTGGACGTCGCCGGCGCCTAACGAGCCGCGGTTGCCGAGGCTGTCCCCGTGCTCCACGCTCCCGGCGAGCACGTAGGTGATCGTCTCGATCCCGCGGTGCGGGTGCCAGGGGAAGCCGGCGAGGTAGTCGGCGGGACGCTCGTTGCGGAAGTCGTCGAGCAGCAGGAAGGGGTCGAACTCCCCCGTGTTGCCGAAGCCGAAGGCGCGGCGAAGCTTGACGCCCGCCCCCTCGATCGTGGGCCGTGCCTCGATGATGCGCTTGACCGGTCTGATGGACACTGTGATGCCTCCCGGGTCGGGATCTCCGTATGGGTGTTATAACACGCGATGGCGCCCGCGAGTTCCCGGGCCCGGCCGTGCTCGCCTTCCGCCGCCCGCCTCCCGCCTCCCGCGTTCAGCCCCACGGCAGCGACAGCCACGCCTCCGCGCCCTCGCGCGACCGGAACACCCGTGCCCGCTGCGTGTCCTCGAACGCGAGCCGCACCAGCGTCTTCATCATGTCGAACACCTCGTCGGCCGGGCTGACGATCGCGTAGCGCGCCGTGAAGTCGTCGCGCGCCGCGCGCAGCGCCTCGGCGACGGTGCGCACCAGCGCCAGCGTGAGCTGGCCCCGCAATCCCGTCAGGTCGATGAGGCGATCGAAGTCCGACGTTTCCGCGATCGTCGACTCCGGCGGATACGCCTCGATGAACGCCCGCAGGTGGTCGTCCGTGATCGGACCATCGACCGCCAGCGTCACGCGACGCCGCTCCGGATCGATGGACCGGGCGAATGGGCTCGGCAAGGGTCGGGGATTGGGTGGTGCGAGCGTCTGTCGCATGGGCGCCAGAAATGTACCGTGCCGAGGGGACGGCCACACCACGCGCCGAGTCGGTGCACGCGATGGCGAGGCCAGCCGGGGAGGAGCCGTTGACGCGGCCGCGGGGGGCGGCGATCTTCCATCCGTCAATCCGGATTGAATGATCACTCGCGCCAGCATCCTCGACCGGCTCAACGCGCTCGGCGACCCGACGCGCAGCCGCATCCTCCTCCTGCTCGATCGCGGCGAGCTCACGGTCGGGGAGCTCTGCACCGTGCTCCAGCTCCCCCAGTCCACCGTCAGCCGGCACCTCCGCATCCTCGCCGACGACGGCTGGATCGCCTCGCGCGGCGAGGGCACGAGCCGCTTCTACTCGATGTCCGCGCGCCGGCTCGAAGCCCCCGCGCGCCGCCTGTGGCAGCTCGTGAGGGAGCAGGTCGAGCACGCGCCCGGCACCGCGCAGGACCTGCGTCGGCTCGACAGCGTCCTCGCGCGCCGGCGCAGCAAGTCGCAGCTCTTCTTCTCCACCGCGGCGGGCGTCTGGGACCAGCTCCGGGGAGAGATGGTCGGCCAGCGCACCGACCTGCTCGCCCTCCTGCACCTGCTCGACCCACAGCTCGTCGTCGGCGATCTCGGGTGCGGCACCGGGCACGTCGTCGAGGCGCTCGCGCCGTGCGTCGGGCGGGTGATCGCGGTGGACGAGTCGGGCCCGATGCTGACCGCGGCGCGGCAGCGGCTCCGCGGCCACGACAACGTCGAGCTGCGCTCCGGCCGCCTCGAGGCGCTGCCGATCGAGGACGGGGAGCTCGACGCGGCGATCCTCTTCCTCGTCGCGCACTTCCTCCCCGCGCCCGAGGACGCGGTGCGCGAGGCGCATCGCGTGCTGCGCCCGGGGGGACGGCTGCTTCTCGTCGACCTCACGGTGCACGACCGCGCGGAATACGGCGTGCAGCTCGGCCACGTGTGGCCGGGATTCGAGGAGGAGCAGGTGACCGCGTGGCTCGACGCGGCCGGCTTCGCCTCGCGCCGCTACCGCGTCCTTCCCGCCGATCCCGCCGCGACGGGCCCGGCACTCTTCGCCGCCGTCGGCACGCGCGCCCGATGAACGCAAACCACGATTCTCGCTTGTCTCGCACGACCACACCCACACGAACGGACGATACCGATGGGCATCGCTGAACTGACGAACCGCGGGACCACCGCCACCCCCGCCGGCCGGCCGGCGTTCAAGGTCCGCGACCTCTCCCTCGCCGACTGGGGACGCAAGGAGATCCGCCTCGCCGAGCAGGAGATGCCCGGCCTGATGGCCGTGCGCGCGGAGTACGCCGGGCGCAGGCCGCTCGCCGGCGCGAAGATCATGGGCTCGCTGCACATGACCGTGCAG
>CAMLIT010000058.1 GCA_946480295.1 uncultured Gemmatimonadota bacterium | reverse complement strand
GAGCCGCGCTCGGCCCTCGCCGCCACGACGAGAAGCCCCGGCGTGCGATGCACGCCGGGGCTTCTTCCTTTTCCATCTCGACCCTCGACCCTCGACCCTCGACCCTCGTCCCTCGACCCTCGACCCTCGTCCCTCGCCCCTACACTCCCACCAGCCCCCTCACCGCTCCCCCCACTTCGTCCAGGCACCGCCGCAGCCCGTCCTGCGTGTGATCCCCCATGTGCCCGATGCGCACCGTCGTCTCCTTGAGCTTCCCGTAGCCGCCGCCGATCACGTAGCCTCGTTTGGCAACCGCGCGCACGACCTCGGGGCCGGTGATCCCCTCGGGGAGGACGATCGTCGTCACCGTCGGCGAGCGCGCGCCCTCCGGCGCCAGGACGGCGAGCCCGCTCCCCATCTGCTCCACCCACTCGACGGTCATCTCGCGCATCGCGGCGTGCCGCGCCCACCGCGCCTCGATCCCCTCGCGCAGGATGTTCGCGAGCTGCGCGTCGAGCGCGTAGAGGAGCGACAGCGCCGGCGTCGCCGGCGTCTGGTTCTTCGCCGCGAACAGGTCGTACTCGACGATGTCGAAGTACGCGCCGCGGTCCGCCACCGAGCCCGCGCGCTCCACGTACTCCGCCGACGCGGCGGCGAACGCGAGGCCGGGCGGAAGGGCGAGCGCCTTCTGCGACCCGGTGAGCACGAAGTCCATCTGCCACTCGTCGAAGCGGAGCTCCGTCCCGGCGATCCCGGTGACGCTGTCCACGAGGCACAGCGCGCCGTGGCGGTGCGCGAGCTCCGTCACCGCGCGCACGTCGGTGAGCACGCCCGTCGAGGTCTCCGAGTGCACCACCGTGACGACGGCGTAGCGGCGCGCGGCGAGCTTCGCCTCCACCTCCTGCAGGTCGAAGGTGGCTCCCCAGGGCACGGCGTGCATGTCGACCTCGCGCGCGCAGGCGCGCGCGATCCTGCCGAACCGCTCCGAGAAGGCGCCGTTGACGAGCGAGAGCACGGGGCCGGGCGGTGCGTTGCGGATCGCCGCCTCCATCAGCCCCGTCGCCGACGCGGTCGCGATGTACACCGGGCGCGCGGTGAGGAACACGTCGCGCAGCCCCACCTCCAGCCGCGCGAACAGCTCCTCGAACTGCCGGCCGCGGTGGGCGATCATCGGGCCCGTGAGCGCCTGGAGGATCTCCGGCCGCACTTCGGTCGGCCCGGGGAGGAAGAACGTGCCGAATTGCTCGAAGGTCATGAGAGCACGAGGCGGGTCAGGTCGTCGAAGGTGGCGAGCTCGGCATCCGCCACGCGCGTCACCGCGTCGCGCCGCACGAAGCCGGTGAAGGCGGCGAAGGCGTCCACCATCGGCCGCATCGCCACGTCGGTCGCGCCGTCGCCCACCGCGAGCACCGGCGGCACGATGCGCTTGTCGTGGAGCAGCTTCGCCACCACCTCCGCCTTGCCGTTCTGCTGCACGAGCGGGGAGCGCGACTCGAAGCCCGCGTACTCGCCGGCCGACGTGAAGTGCAGCGTCACCGCGTGCAGGTCGCCGCCGTCGAAGCCGAGCGCGCGCGCCATCGGCAGCAGCGCCTGCCGGATGCCGCCGCTCACGAGGATGAGCCGCACGCGCGCCTCGCGGATCTGGCGGAGCGCGTCGCCGGCGTCCGGCGCCACGGCCTCCATGTACGCCTGGCTCAGCGCTTCGATGTCCGCGCGCGTCGGCTTGATGATCTTCAACCGCTCGCCGTAGACCTCCTCGAGCGCGACGTCGCCGTTCATCGCGCGCTGGGTGAGCAGGGCCACGCGCTCGGCGACCTGCGGGCCGCGCCGCGTCGCCAGCCAATCGATCCCCTCGATCCCGCTGACGGTGGAGTCGGCGTCGAGGACGACGGAGGCGTACCTCGTCATCGCCCCCGCCCCGCGTCGGACGGTGCCGACTCCTCGAAGATGTTCCCCGGGGCGAGCAGCCCCTGTGGATCCAGCTCGCGCTTCACGGCTCGCATCACGCCAATTTGCACGTCGGTCATCTGTAATGGCAGCCACCGGCGCTTCAGTTTCCCGATCCCGTGCTCGGCGGACACCGTGCCGCCGAGCGCTATCACCCCGTGGAGCGTCTGCTCGACCACGCGCTCCGTCCGCTCGAGCTCCCGCGCGTCGCGCGCGACGAAGTTCTGGTGCGGGTGGCCGTTCCCGGCGTGGCCGTACGTGACCGCCTGCCCCACCCCCGCCTCGTCGGCGAGCCGGCGCGCCGCCGCGATCGCCTCGCGCAGCCGCCGGTAGGGCACCGCCCAGTCGGTCGACACGCGCCGTCCGCCCGCCGGCCGGCAGGCGTTGCCGCGCTCGATCATCGTCGACGGCACGGAGTGCCGCGCGCGCCGCGCCTGCCGGATCACCGCGTCGCTGTCGAAGGCGAGGACGTCGGCGTCGCGCGCGTGGTGCCGCTCGGCGAGCGCCAGCCATTCGTCGAGCGGCGGCTCCGCGTCCTCCGCGCCCGCCTCCTCGGTGTAGACGAAGGCGCGCGCGGCCGCCGGCCAGGGCGCGAGCCCCTCCCGCTCCTGGAACTCCCGGACGACCGCCAGCGCGCGCTCGTCGAAGAACTCGAGGCAGCGCGGCGCGAGGTGCCGCGACTCGCGCGCCGCGACGACGAAGTCGAGCGCGTCGTCCTCGGCGGGGAAGGGGATGCCGAGCCCCACGACCGCGGTGGGGAGGGGGAGCAGCGCGAGCTCCGCTTCCAGGATCACGCCGAGCGTCCCCTCGCTCCCCACGAACCAGTCGACCGGCTCCTGCGCGAGCGCATAGCCCGCGGTGTTCTTCTCCACGCCGGAACGGCGCACCTCCACCACCTCGCCGCTCGCCAGCGCGACGCGCAGCGCGCGGACGTGATTCCGCGTCGCGCCGTAGCGCAGGCTGCGCGCGCCCGAGGCGTTGCACGCGATCGCGCCGCCGATCGTCACGTCCTCCTCGCTCGTCGGGTCGGGAGCGAAGAGGAAGCCCTGCGCCGCCAGGCTGCGCTTGAGCGGCCCGAGGAGCGCGCCCGCCTGCACGCGGACCGTCGCCGCATCGCGGTCGATCTCGTCGACGCGGTCGAGGGCGCGGAGCGAGAGCAGCAGCCCGCGGTCGGTGATCGACGCGCCCGTCGTGCTCGTCTGCCCCCCGGCCGCAGTCACCGGCCTCCGCTCCGCCGACGCTTGCCGTAGCAGCTCGACCACCTCGGCCTCGTCGGTCGGCCGCGACACGCCCTCCGGCACGCGCTCCAGCCCCGAGGCGTCGCGCGCGTACGACAGCCGCACCGATTCGTCGCGGCTGATCATCCGCGAAAGTTCACGATCGTCGCCGAGAGCACGTCCGGCAGCTCGAGCAGCTTCCGCCGTACCTCCTCGTCCACCGTGCCGTCGATCGACACCGCGGCGAGCGCCTCGCCCCCCTGCGCGAGCCGCGCCTGGTGGTACTCGGCGATGTTCACCCCCGCGTTCCCCAGCGTCGTGCCGACGCGGCCGATCACGCCGGGCACGTCGTGGTTCGTCAGCACGATCAGCGTCTGGCGCACGGGGACGTCGACGCGGAAGCCGCCGATGCGCGTCAGTCGCGGCGCCAGGTCCTCCGTCGCCAGCCCGGCCACGGCCAGCTCCTGCATCCCGCCGCCGAGCGAGACCTCGACCGCGTCCGGATGACCGAGCTGCTCCGACTCGGCGATCGCCAGCTCCAGCCCGCGCGATTCGGCGAGCGCGCGCGCGTTGATCAGGTTCAGGCGCTCCGTCTCGACCGTCCCCTCCAGCACGCCGACGCACGCCGCCGAGAGGAGCACGCCGCTCGAGCCGATGGCGCGCGGCCCGCAGCGCAGCGTGATCCGCCGCAGCGCGCGCAGCCCCTGGTCGGCGAGGATGCTCCGGGCCACCGTCGCCGCGCGCCGCACGACGAGGATCGTCGGCTGCAGCTCGGCCCAGCTCCGGTCCGCGGCCGCGGCGATGTTGATCGACCGCGACAGCTCGCCCTCCAGCAGCGCATCGCGCACCGCGCGGCACGCGTCCACCGCCACGTTGCGCTGCGCTTCCGCCGTGGACGCGCCGATGTGCGGCGTGAGCACGACGTTCGGCAGCTCGCGCAGCGGGCTGTCCTTCGCCAGCGGCTCCGCGGAGTACACGTCGAGCACCGCGCCGCCGAGCTGCCCGTTCTGCAGCGCCGTGAGCAGCGCCTGGTCGTCCACGATCCCGCCGCGCGCCATGTTGACGATGATCGCGCCGGGCCGCAGCCGGCCGATCTGCGAGCGCCCGATCAGCCCCTTCGTCTCGTCGTTCAGCGGCGTGTGCACCGTCACGACGTCGACGTCCGCGAGCAGCTCGTCGAGGGACTGCGTGCAGCGGATCTGGAGCGCACGGAAGCGCTCCTCGGGGATGTACGGGTCGTAGCCGACGACGTCCATCCCGAAGACGCGGGCGCGGCGCGCGACCTCGCTCCCGATGCGCCCCACGCCGACGATGCCGAGCGTCTTCCCCTTCAGCTCACTCCCGAGGAACTGCGAGCGATCCCACCGCCCCTCGCGCATCGTCGCCACCGCGCGCGGGATGAAGCGCAGCAGCCCGATCACCGCGCCGAAGAACAGCTCGGCCACGGCGACCGTGTTCCCCGCCGGGGCGTTGATGACGGCGATGCCCAGCGCCGTCGCCGTGTCGATGGCGATGTTGTCGACGCCGACCCCCGCCCGCCCCACCACCTTCAGCCGCGACGCGCGCTCGAGGAGGTCGGCGGAGATTCGCGTCGCGCTCCGCCCGACGATGGCGTCGTATTCCGGGATGCGATCGAGGAGCTCCGCCTTCGGGAGCGTCGGCACCTCGTCCACCTGGAACTGGGGCTCGGCCGTGAGCAGGGCGACGCCCTCGGGATCGATTTCGTCCGTGACGAGAATGCGGTAGGTCATGCGGGGAAGGCGGTTTGCTGGAAGGCGACGGCGGACGCGACGAGCCGCGGAGAGGAATCTCGCTCGGCAAAGTGCGGAGTTGGAGGCCCGGAGGCAATTTCGGTGCGCCTGGCGGACTGGTTAGTCCGCCGGACTCCCAGTAGCATCTACGCGTTCTCCCGCTCGCCCTCGCCCCACTCCCCGACCTCCCGTCATGACGTTCCGCCTCCTCGTGCCGGCGGCGCTCCTCTGCGCCGCGGGCTCCCTCTCCGCCCAGCAGCGGCCGGTGCGCGGCGACACCGCGCTCCGCCAGCGATCCCTGCGCGACACCACCGCCCGCGATACCGCCCGCCCCCCCGCGTCCGCGGACCCGCTGACCCGCTTCCTCGGCGCCTTCACCTACCGGAACCTCGGCCCGGCGGCGTACAGCGGCCGGGTGACGGCGATCGCCGTCCCGCAGCCGTATCACAAGACGATCTACGTCGGCGCGGCCGGGGGCGGCGTCTGGAAGACGTCGAACGCGGGCATCACCTGGCGCGAGATCGGCGACAGCCTGGGCGTGCAGTCCATCGGCGACATTGCCGTCGCTCCCTCCGACACGAACATCGTCTGGGTCGGCACCGGCGAGCGGAACTCGCTGCGCTCGCAGTCGTGGGGGAACGGCGTGCACGTCTCCACCAACGGCGGCCGCACCTGGAAGCACCGCGGCCTCGCCGACACGAAGGCGATCGGCCGGATCGTGATCCACCCGACGAACCCGGACATCGTCTACGTCGCGGCCCTCGGCCACCTCTGGGGCCCGAACGCCGAGCGCGGCGTCTTCAAGACCACCGACGGCGGCCAGACGTGGACAAAGGTCCTCTTCGTCGACGACACCACCGGCGCCGTGGACCTCGTGATGGACCCGGCGAACCCGGAGGTGCTGTACGCGGCCATGTGGCATCGACTGCGCCTCGGCGGCTCGCACATGGTCGGCGTGGGCGCGACGAGCGGGATCTACAAGACCGCTGACGGCGGCCGCACGTGGAAGCGACTGACCGACCCGAAGCTCGCCAACGGGCTCCCCGCGGGACCCATGGGACGCATCAGCCTCGCGGCCACGAAGGCGCCCTCGGGGACCGTCCTCTACGCGATGATCGCCGTCGACCGCGGAGTCACCAGCCCGAACGCGGCGCCCTTCGGCGGCGTCTTCCGCTCCGACGACGCAGGCGAGCACTGGACCCAGGTCAACGATCTCGCCGCGAACCCGCACTACTACTACGACGAGATCGTCGTCGATCCCACCAACGTGCAGCACGTGTACGCGCTCGCCTCGCCCGTGCTCGTGTCGAAGGACGGCGGCAGGAGCTTCACCCGCGACTCGCTGTACAACGTCCACGTGGACAACCACGCGCTCTGGATCGACCCCGCCGATCCGGGGCACATGCTCCTCGGCAACGACGGCGGCTTCTACACCACCTGGGACGGCGGCAAGGCGTGGTCGCACGCGGAGCTGCCGATCGGCCAGTTCTACACCGTGATCGTGGACAGCGCGCAGACGCCATACGGGGTCTGCGGCGGGCTGCAGGACAACGGCGTCTGGTGCGGCCCGAGCCGGACGCGCGACTCGCTCGGCGCCACCGACGCCGACTGGTACGCCGTGAACGGCGGCGACGGGATGTGGGTCCAGAAGCCCTGGTACGACCCGCACATCGTCTACTCGGAGTGGCAGTTCGGGAGCATGTCCCGGCTCGACCTCCGCACCTGGAAGCGCGAGGACATCAAGCCCCTCTCCCTCGACGCGGGCGCCGAGGGCGGCTACGACTTCACCTGGGGATGGACCGCGCCGATGCTCCTGTCCCAGCACGACTCGGCGACGCTGTACGTGGGCGCGAACCACCTCTTCCGGCTCGAGGACCGCGGCGACAGGGGCGTCGATTGGCAGATCCTCGGCCCGGACATGACCCGCGCCGACCGCACCAAGCCGGAGGCGGAGGGACCGAACACCTCGTATCACGCGCTGTACTCGATCGCCGAGAGTCCGCGCGATGGCAAGATCCTCTGGACCGGGAGCGACGACGGCCTCGTCTGGCTCTCGCGCGATCGCGGGAAGAGCTGGACCAACGTGACCGGCAACTTCCCCAGGAGCGCGCCGACGCACTGCTTCGTGTCGACGATCGCCGCGTCGCACCACGCCGACGGGACCGCGTACCTCACCTACGACTGCCACCATCGCGACGACTACCGGCCGCACGTCTACCGCACGGCGGATTTCGGCAGGACCTGGACGGCGATCACCAGCGGCCTGCCGAGCGACGGCGGGAGCTTCACGATCTTCGAGCATCCCACGAACCCGCGCGTGCTCTGGGTCGGCACGGCGCTCGGCGCGTACGTCACCCTCGACGGCGGCGCGCACTGGCACCGCTTCGGCAAGAACCTGCCGCCCGTCCCGGTCGAGAAGTTCGCGATGTCGTACCGGCAGCAGGAGCTCGTCGTGGCCACCCACGGTCGCGGGCTCTGGGTCGTCGACGTCGCTCCCCTCGCCGATGCCGTGGACACGCTGCTCGCCGAGCGCGTGCATCTCTTCCCGGTCGCGCCCGCGCTCCAGTACCGGTACTCCGACACGTACCCGAGCTTCGGCAGCCGGCCGTTCGTGGCGCACAACCCGGCGCGCGGCGCGGTGATCACCTACTGGCTGCGCGATCCGCAGAGCGGTCCGGTGGATCTCCTGGTCACCTCCGCCGCGGGCGACACCATCCGCAAGCTCTCCGGCCCGGGCTACGCCGGCCTCCAGCACGTGACATGGGACCTCACGCGCGAGAAGCCACGCCCCCGGGGGCTCGGTGACCCGGAGAGCGCGGCCGACCTGCGCCGCGTGAAGGCCGGCGAGTACGTCGTCACGATGAGCGTCGCCGGACGCAAGTTGCGCCAGCGCATCGTCGTACAGGACTGGCCGGAGGACCGGCTCGGGCGCGTGCGCTGACCCGGCGCTTCGCGCCCTGTCCGGCAACTTCCACTACGGCGCGTCACGCGTTTCCGGCGCGCCGTGCGTGAAAGTTGCCCTTGTGGGGGATCGTCGATGAAACCGATCGTGAGCTCGCGGTGTCTTGTTACTGGAGCGCGATCGGACGAGCGATGCAGACGATTCCCTCACGGCGGTTCGGACGGCTCTGGGCCGGCGCGGGCACTTCCCGCGCGGGAGGCGCACGGCGGGTGCGGCTCGATCCGCTCGCGCTGTCGCTCGCGCTCGGCGCGCTGCTCGCGTTCGGCGTCGTGCGTTCTTCGCGGGCGCCTGCCGCGCCGCGCCAGCGCGTCGTGCCCGCCGGGAATCCGGCCGCGGTCGCCCGGGAGATCGTCATCCTCGTGAATCTGGAGCGCGAGCAGCACGGGCTCGCGCCGCTGCACGTGAATCCGCGGCTCGTCGAGGACGCGAAGCTGCACGCGGACCAGATCGCCCGCACCGGCGTCTTCGCCCACGTGATCCTCGGCGTCCGCTATCCGACGCCGCCCGCCCGCGCCCTCGCCGCCGGCTACCGCTGGGATGCCCTCGGCGAGAACCTGGCCCTCGGCTACGACGACGCCACCAGCGCCGTCGACGCGTGGATGCGCTCACCCGGCCATCGCCGCAACATCCTCGGGCGCGACTACACCGAGACCGGCGTCGTCCTCGCGCCCGATGCCGAGGGCAACATGATCGCCGTCCAGACCTTCGGCGCCCCCGAGCAGCCGCGCTCCCGCCGCGAGGGCGTGCGCTAGCGCCGCACCCGGCTGCGCACCCGGCGCCGCGCCTAACGATCCGGCAGGACCACCAGCTCGCCGTGCATCATCGGCAGGTGCGAGGGGATGCTGCACCGGAACTCGTAGATCCCCGCCCGCCGCGCGACGTACGTCGCGGTCACCGTCTTCTGGCCGGGCAGGGCGACGGCGAGGTCCGGCAGCACGAACGAGTGCACGTCGTCCTCCGGGTTGATGAACGTGAAGTGGATCGTGTCCCCCGCCATCACCGTGATCGTGCTCGGCAGGAACCCGTACACCTCCTTCCCGTCGAGCACCCCGCCCTTCGCGAAGTCCTCCTTCAGGAAGGGGTAGACGGACGCGAGCTCCTTCGTCACGAGCGGGATCGTCGTGACCGTCACCTCGCGTACACGCGGCGTGTACCCCGCCCCCTCCGACCGCGCCGCGCAAGCGGAGAGAGCGAGCGCGGACGCCACCAGCGCAATTCCCTTCGTTCTCACTCGAAGATCCTCTCCGTCTCGCTGATCACTCGGTCGTCCAGATCTCGATGGGTGGAACACGGACGTGACGGATGAAACGGATCGGCACGGATGGCCGGAGGGTTGGGAGGCGCGCCCCGGACCGGCCACTAGCCGAGCGGCGCCGTCCCGCCACGCGGAGCGATCCGCGCCGATCCGCACCATTCGTGTTCATCCGTGTCCCGCGTCGTCTGATGCCTCCCGATCACGGAGCCCAACGCACGGCGCAACGAAGCCAGGGATGCACGCGCCGCGCGTCCCGCGTCCCGCGTCCCCACGCCTCCCTCCTCCCTCCTCCCGCCTCCCTCCTCCCGCCCAGCGCCTTCCCCGCCAGCGCCCCCGTATACCGCCCGTCCTCCACCGCCACCGTCCCGTTCACGAGCACGTACCGCACACCCGTCGCCAGCAGCCGCGGCTCCGCGTACGTCGACCGGTCGACGTACGTCGTGCTGTCGAAGACGACGATGTCGGCGTAGTAGCCCGGCTCCAGGATGCCGCGCTCCCGGAGGCGCAGCGCGGCGGCCGCCGTGGCGCTCGACACGTGCACGGCCTGCGGCAGCGTCAGCAGGTGCTTCTCGAACACGTACTCGTGGAATTTGCGCGGGAAGGTGCCGTACTTCCGCGGATGCCCCTCGGAGCCGTCCGAGCCGGTCATCACCCACGGCTGCACCATGAACCTGTCGACGTCCGACTCGTTCATGTTGAACGACGCGACGCCCGCGTCGCCCTGCTGCACGATCTGGATCGCCGCGTCGATCGGCGACTCGCGACGGTCCGCCGCGACCTGCGCCAGCGTCTTCCCGCGCATCGCGTCGTCGCTCGTCGCCGTGATCAGCAGCGACGACGCGCCCCCGCGCCGCCGCAGGTTCCCTTCCATGTCCGCGACGAGCCGCGCCTTCGTGACCGAGTCGGCGATGCGTGCCCGCAGCGAGTCGCGCCCGCCCGCCTCCGCCCACCGCGGCACCAGCGCCGCCTCCACGCTCGTCCCCGACGCGAGGTACGGATACTGGTCCGCCGTGACCTCCTGCCCCGCCGCGCGGGCAGCGTCCACGAGCGCGATCACGCTGTCGCTCCTCCCCCAGACGTCCGTCCCCAGCGCCTTGATGTGCGAGATGTGCACGGGCAGGTGCGCCTCGCGCCCGATGCGCAGCGCCTCGTTCACCGCGCCGATCAGCCCGATCGAGTACGAGCCCTCGTCGCGCAGGTGCGAGTCGTAGATCCCGCCCTTCGCCCCCGCCACCTTCGCCAGCTCGATCACCTCGTCGGTCGAGGCGTAGCTGCCCGGCGCGTAGTACAGGCCGGTGGAGAGGCCGAGCGCGCCCTCGTCCATCCCCCGCGCCACGATCGCGCGCATCGAATCCAGCTGCGCCGCCGTCGGCGCGGCCGACGACATCCCCATCACCGCGGCGCGCACCGATCCCTGCGGGACGTACAGCGCCGCGTTCGTCCCGATCCCCTGGCGTGCCCAGAGGTCGAGCATCTTCCCGATCTCGATGCTCCCGCCGCCATCGTTGTTCGTCACGACGGTCGTCACGCCCTGCATCAGGTACGGCAGGTTGGCGTGCAGCTCGGGACTCGACAGGTCGTGTTGCGTGTGCGTGTGCGGATCGATGAACCCCGGCGCGACGACGAGCCCGCGCGCCTCGATCGTGCGCGCCGCGCGCACCCCCGCCTCGCGCGCGCTGCCCATGAACACGATCCGCTCCCCGCGCACGCCGACGTCGGTGACGCGCGCGTCGGCGCCCGTGCCGTCCACGACCGTCCCATCGCGGATCAGCAGGTCGACCGACGGGCCCTGTGCGCGGGCCGCTGCGGCGGCCAGGAGCTGGAACGCCGCGAGCGCGGCGACTGCGAAGCGATGCATGGACGGCGCGATGCCAATCGAGGAGAGGAGCGGGCGAGCGGGCTGCACGTGACGACCTGAAGCTGTGATATTGCCGCGCGGGCCGGCGCGCGTCCACCGCCCCCCGGAACGCGCCTTGCCCTCCGGGCGTTCTCCACTCGTCGTGTGCTGTCGTGACGACCAGCTCCGTGCTCTTCTCGCCCGTCGCCCTCCGCGGCGTGGCGCTGCGCAACCGCATCGGCGTCTCGCCCATGTGCCAGTATTCCGCCGTGGACGGCTTCGCCAACGACTGGCATCTCGTCCACCTCGGCGGCCGCGCCGTCGGCGGCGCCGGCCTCGTGATCGCCGAGGCGACCGCCGTCACGCCGGACGGGCGCATCTCTCCGGGCGATCTCGGCCTCTGGAGCGACGACCAGGTGCCGCCGTTGCGGCGAATCACGCGCTTCATGCTCGACCAGGGCGCCGTCCCCGGCATCCAGCTCTGCCACGCCGGACGCAAGGCCAGCACGTCGGTGCCCTGGCTCGGCCACCACGCCCTCACCCCGGACGAGGGCGCCTGGCGCCCGATCTACGCGCCGAGCGCGATCCCCTTCCGGCCGAAGGACCCGGTTCCCGAGGCGCTGTCCACGACGCAGATCCGCGACATCGTCGGCGCCTTCGCCGACGCGGCCCGCCGCGCCGTCGCGGCCGACTTCCGCGTCGTCGAGCTGCACGCGGCACACGGCTATCTCCTCCACCAGTTCCTCTCGCCGCTGTCGAACCAGCGCCCCGACGAGTACGGAGGCTCGCTCGAGAACCGCACGCGCATCGTGCGCGAGGTCGTCGAGGCGGTCCGCGTCGTCATCCCCGAGGAGCTGCCCCTCCTCGTCCGCATCTCGGCGACGGACTGGGTGCCCGGCGGCTGGGACGTCGAGCAGTCGATCGCGCTCGCGCGCCAGCTCCGTCCCCTCGGCGTCGACCTGTTCGACTGCTCGTCGGGCGGAGTCGTCCCCGGCGTCACCATCCCCGTCGGCCCGGGATACCAGGCCGAGTTCGCCGAGCGCATCCGCCGGGAGAGCGGGATGTGCACCGCCGCCGTCGGGCTGATCACCGACCCTCAGCAGGCCGAGGCCATCGTGCGCGAGGGACGCGCCGACATGGTGTTCCTTGCCCGGCAGCTGCTGCGCGATCCCTACTGGCCCCTCCACGCCGCCCGCCAGCTCGGCGTGCAGGTCGGGTGGCCGGTGCAGTACGAGCGCGCCCGCGACTGAGTCGCTGGCATCAGGCGACTTCGCGCCCGAGCCGGTATCCGACGACGGCGAGGCCCAGCGCCGAGAGCGCGACCGTGCACACGCCAGCCCACCGCCAGTGCCCCCACGCCCACGCGCCGAGCGCCGAGCCTAACGAGCCACCGGCGAAGTAGGTCGTCATGTACACCGTGTTCAGCCGGCTGTGCGCCTCGGCCGGCAGCCGGTAGATCCGCGCCTGGTTGGAGACGCCGACCGCCTGCGTCCCCGCGTCGAGGATGATCACCCCGGCCACGAGGCCGGCCAGCGTATGCCCCGCCGCCGCGAACAGCACGAACGCCGCGACGATGATCGCGAGACCGAGGCCCACCGTCGCGCGCGGGGACGTGCGGTCCGCCCTGCGGCCGATCAGCGGCGCCGCCGACGCCCCGACGATCCCCACCAGCCCGAACGACCCCGCCACCGTGCTCCCGTAGTGCAGCGGCGGCCACTCCAGCCGGAAGGCGAGCGTCGTCCAGAACGCGCTGAAGGCGAGGAAGACCATCGCCCCGATGAACGACGCGTCCCGCAGGATCGGTTCACGCCGGGCGATGGTCACGAGCGACCGCAGGAGCTCCGGATAGCGCATCGTCGACGTCGGCGGACTCGCCGGCAGCAGCCGCATCAGCGCCGCAGCGAGCCCGAGCATCGCGACCGCCGCCAGCGCGAACATCGTGCGCCACCCGGCCAGCGCGCCGACGGCGCCGGACACGACGCGCGCGGCGAGGATGCCGATCAGCAGCCCGCCCATGATGTGGCCGACGACCCGTCCACGCTCGGCGGCCGGCACCAGCCCCGCGCCATACGGGATCACGAGCTGCGGCACGACCGTCGTGATCCCGATCGCCAGGCTCGCCAGCGCCAGCCAGCCCAGGCTCGGCGCGACTGCAGCGCCGGCCAGCGACACCGCCACCGCCACGAGCAGCGACGCCATCAGCCGGCGCCGCTCCAGGATGTCGCCTAACGGGACGAACAGCAGCAGCCCGATCGCGTAGCCGATCTGCGTCGTCGTGGACACGAGCCCCGTCTGCCCGTCGCCGTAGCCGAACGAGCGGCCGATCTGCGGCAGCAGCGGCTGGTTGTAGTAGAGGTTCGCGACGGAGATCCCCGCCGTGACGGCGAGCAGTCCCACGCGTGGCGTCTGTCGTGGCATGGACCGCGGACGTTCGCAGGGGCCGGGCCGCCACGCAACGGGCGGGGCGGCCCGGCACCCCGGGCGCCGCTGCGCCTCTCGCCTAGGCGGGTGCCCGACCGCGCTCCCGGAAATGCCCGATGGTCGTCCGCCGCGTCGCCGGCGCATCGTTCGAGCACGCGCCAGTGCAGTCTCTCCCTCGTGCTCCTCGAGGCTCGCGATGTCTCGCATCCTCATTCTCGGCGCCGGGACCGCCGGCACGATCATGGCCAATCGGCTGCGGCGGCTGTATGCCGACGACGTGGGCGCCGGCCGCACCACGATCACCGTCGTCGATCCCGACGAGCACCACCTGTATCAGCCCGGGCTCCTCTTCCTCCCCTTCGGCGAGCACACCCCCGAGCAGCTCGTCCGCTCGCGGCGGTCGCTCATCCATCCCGACGTGATCCTCGTTCGCGACACGGTGGACCACGTCGCCGCGTCGGAGAACACCGTCTACCTGCGCGAGGGCACCCCGCTCCGCTACGACGTCCTCGTCGTCGCCAGCGGGAGCCGCGTCGTGCCGCACGAGACGGAAGGCCTCGACGGCGTCGGCTGGCGGGACACCATCTTCGACTTCTACACCCTCGACGGCGCGACGAAGCTCCAGCGCCGGCTCGCCGACTGGCCCGGCGGCCATCTCGTGATCGACATCGTCGACATGCCGATCAAGTGCCCCGTCGCCCCGCTGGAGTTCGCCTTCCTCGCCGACGCGTTCTTCACCGAACGCGGCATCCGCGACCGCGTGAGCATCACCTACGTCACGCCGCTCGACAGCGCCTTCACGAAGGCGACCTGTGCGAAGGCGCTCACGCACCTCCTGCGCGAGAAGGGGATCGAGCTCGTCACCGAGTTCGCCACCGGCCGCGTGGACGGGGCCGAGCGCACCGTCTGGTCGTGGGACGAACGCCGCGTGCCCTATGACCTCCTCGTCGCCATTCCCGCGCACGCCGGCGCGGAGTTCGTCGCGCGCTCGCCCGGCCTCGGCGACGACATGGGGTTCGTGCTCACCGATCCCCACACCCTTCAGGCGACGGTGGCGCCCAACGTCTTCGCCATCGGCGACGCCGCCAACGTGCCCGCTTCGAAGGCGGGATCGGTGGCGCACTTCGAGGCGGAGATCCTCGCCGACAACATCGCGCGCTTCCTGCGCGGCGAGCCCCTCGCCCCCGACTTCGATGGCCACGCCAACTGCTTCATCGAGACGGGACACGGCAAGGCGCTGCTCATCGACTTCAACTACGATGTCGAGCCGCTCCCCGGCACCTTCCCCGTCCCGGGCGTCGGTCCGATGCGCCTGCTCGCCGAGTCGCGCCTGAACCACCTCGGCAAGCTCGCCTTCCGCTGGGTGTACTGGAACCTGCTCCTGCCTGGCCGCGACATCCCCGGCGTCCCCGCGCGCATGACGATGCGCGGCAAGCACCCGCTCCCCGAGGTCGCGGCGCCGAAGGAACCGGAGATCCCCGCGGGCGTCTGAGCACGCCCGCGCCACGAGCGAGGAACGCGACATGACCACTCTCATCGACAACCAACCCATCGAAGTGGACGCCGAGGGCTTCCTGCAGAAGCCGGAACAGTGGACGGAGGAGATCGGCCGGACGATCGCGCGCGACCTCGGCATCGAGCTCACCGACCGACACTGGCAGGTCGTCCGCTTCATGCGCGACCGCTACCTGCAAACGGGCACCGCGCCGACGATCCGCTCGCTCGGCAAGGAGTCCGGCGTCGCGACGAAGGAGCTGTATCAGCTCTTCCCGAAGGGACCGGCCAGGCTCGCCGCGAAGATCGGCGGCATCCCCAAACCGCACGGATGCATATGACCGCGCGCATGAGCGCGCGGTCATCCCGAGCCTGAGCGAAGCGACGGCGAGGGATCTACCTGACCCACATCGACATATGGCAGAGACTATCGAGAAGGTCTCGATCATCGTCTCGAAGGGCTCCTTCGAGGGGATCTACCCGGGCCTCATCATGGCCAACGGCGCCCGCATGGAGGGGATCGAGGCGAACGTCTTCTTCACCTTCTTCGGGCTCGACGCGATCAACCGGACCCACTCCGACCACCTGAAGGTCGCGACCGTCGGCAACCCCGGGCTCCACCTGGCGACAATGGTGGGCGGGCTGCCCGGCGTCTCCGCGCTGGTGACGCACCAGATGGAGAAGCGGATGGCCGAGCTGGATTTTCCGCCGATCCCCGAGTTCGTCACCCTGCTCGCCGATTCCGGCGCGAAGCTCTACGCGTGCAAGGCTTCGGTGGAGATGTTCGAGCTCGGCCGCGAGGACTTCATCGAGGAGCTCGAGGGGATCATCACCGTCGGCGAGTTCTACGCCCTCGCCGCCGGCGGGCAGATCATCTTCACCTGAGCGCGCGCACCGCGGTGTCCGCGGGCGCCCCGTCGGCGAGCAGCTTGTCGACGGCGCGCTCCAGCGCGATCGGGGCGAAGATCCCGTGCACCTCGTAGCGCGTGCGCCCCTCGCGGTCGATGAGGAACGACGTCGGGAGCTGGGCCACCCCGCCGAAGTCCTGCACCACCGTGCCCGACGCCATCGCCACGGGATACGCGATGTGGTGCTCGGCGAGGAAGCGCCGCACTGCGTCGCTCCCCGTCGCGTCCATCGAGACGCCGACGATGGTGAAGCCCTGCGCGCGATGCGCGTCGTAGATCCGCTGGAACGACGGCATCTCCACCCGGCACGGCGGGCACCACGTGGCCCAGAAGTTCACCAGTACCACCTTGCCGCGGAGCTGGTCGGAGTCGATCGGCGCGCCGTCGAGCGTGGTGAGCTGGAAGCGCGGCGCGGCGGCGTTCGCCGCGGCCACGCCGGCGAGCGCCTCGAGCTGCGGCCAGACGCGGTGCCCGACGAACGCGATGAGCGCGAGCCAGAGGAGCGCCTCCAGCCACCGCCTCCGTCGCTTCACGACGCCAGCACCCTGCGCCGGCTCTTCAGCTCCGCCTCGAGCCGGCCGCACATGATATCGCAGAGCTGGAAGACCTGCCGGTCGGCGAGGCTGTAGTGGACGAACAGCCCCTCCTTGCGGCGCGACACGAAGCCGAGCGAGTGCAGGAGCTGGAGGTGCTTCGAGACGTTCGCCTGGCCGAGCCCCGTCTGCTCGACGAGCTCCGTGACGGTCAGCTCGCGGTCGCGCAGGCGGTTGAGGATCGCGAGGCGCGCCGGCTCGGCGAGCGCCTTGAAGCGCTCGGCGACGAGCTGCAGCACCTGGGGCGTCATGGTGGTCCTGGTCATCGGTGGGTCCCCGGTCCGGATATATTCCTGTCCGGGAATTTAGTCGCTGCGCGGGAGATCCGCACGCCCGCTCCGGGTTCCCCCGACTGACGGCGCGGGGGCGTTCTGCACGTTGGAGGGGCGACAGTCCACCGGCCCAACACCAGGAGGTCGCCATGACCGCGGATCGCACCGAGACGCTCTGGCAGGGCGTCCTCGCCGGCCTGATCGGCTACGCCACCGTGTTCCTGCTCGTCGGCCTGATCGACGTCGGCCTCGGCCGCTCCTTCTTCTTCACCTTCGCGCTGCTCGGGGAGCATCTCTTCTACGGCCTGTCCAACCCCGCCCAGGTGGTCGTCTGGCCCGGCGCCGTCTTCGCCTTCAACGGCCTCCACCTGCTCGCCTTCCTCGTCATCGGCGTCGCCGCCGCGTGGCTGGCGTTCATGTCCGAGAAGGGGCCCGAGCTCTGGTACCTGGCGGCGATCCTCTTCCTCTTCGTCTTCCTCCACGCCTACGCCGCCATGCTCTTCCTGACGGAGGACATCCGCGCCGCGGTCCCCGCGTGGATGATCGTCGTGCCCACCGTCGCGAGCGGGATCGCGATGGGCGGCTTCCTGATCGCCCGCCGCCCCGTGCTGCGGCACGACCTGGTGACCTGGCAGGAGTAGGGCGGCCGCTGCCATCGAAACGCCGAGCGACTCGAGCGGGCGCCGCGGATCTCCGCCGCGCCCGCCGTCGTTCGCTACCGAAGTGCCTCCGCGATCGCCCGCTCGGTGAGCGGCGCCATGACCTTGTAGCCGGCCGGCGTCGGGTGCACCCCGTCCTTCGACAGCGCCTTCGGCAGCCCGCCCACGCTGTCCGCCATCGCCGACCAGAAGTCGAGATACACCGCGTGGTGCGCGAGCGCGTAGTCGCGGATCCACTTGTTGAGCGCGACGATCTTCGGCGCCGGCTCGAGCCCCGGCCGCCAGGGGTAGTCGTAGGCGGGGAGCACCGACGCGAGCACGACCCGGATGTCGTGCGCCTGCGCCAGCTCCGTCATCGACGCCAGGTTGTCCTCGATCATCTCCAGCGTCGACGGCCCCGTGTTCCCGGCGATGTCGTTCGTCCCGGCGAGGATGACCACCGCCGCCGGATGCAGGTCGATCACGTCCTGCCGGAAGCGCACGAGCATCTGCGGCGTCGTCTGGCCGCTGATCCCCCGCCCGATGTACGGCTTGCCGGGGAAGAGCGAATCGAAGAGCGGCGCCCACCCCTGCGTGATGGAGTTGCCCATGAACACCACGCGCTTCTCGCCCGGCGCGGGCGGCGCGAGCTTCGCGTCCGCGTCGCGGTAGCGCGCGAGGTTCGCCCAGTCGTTGCGGAGCTGGATCTCCTGCGGCGTCGGCTGGCAGGCGGGTGCGCCGGACGTCGTGCCCTGCGCGGCCAGCGGGGCGGCGGCGCCGAGCGCGATCACGAGCGCGGAGAGGGAGAGATGACGGAGCATGATGCGGTGCTGTGGTTCGGGTTCGTCCCGCGCCGCACGTCCATGCGTCGCGGAAGAGTGGGCGATATGCAACACTGCGCCCGTGCACGGCGGTTGGGAAGGACCCGGTGCGATCGCGCGAGCGTTGCGTCGGCGCGCGGCGCGTCGTCTTCGCGGCGAGCGGTGTCCAGTTCGGGCATCGTGCGCGATGCGCGTGCGGCTCGTCACTGCGGAAACCGTCCGCGCGCGCATCTTTCGTTCGACCCTACTACCGAGGAAGCATGAACAAAGCGCAGTTGCAGGAGACGCTCATCAAGACCGCGGCGACCAATAACGTCGACCTCTCTCGCCGGGCCGCCGCCGTCGTGCTCGATACGCTGTTCAATCCCACCGAGGGCATCATCGCGCGCCAGACGAAGAAGGGCGATGTCGTCGCCCTCGCCGGCTTCGGCACCTTCGGGCTGCGCCGCCGCAAGGCGCGCACGGCGCGGAACCCGCAGACGGGCGGCGCGATCAAGGTCCCCGCGCAGAAGACCGTCGGCTTCAAGGTCGGCCAGACGCTGAAGGCGACCGTGAACGGCGGGCAGGTGCCGTCCGCCAGCAACGGCAAGAAGGCGAAGAAGCGCGGCCGGTAGGCCGCTTCGATCGGGCTCCGGCTCGAACGAACGACGCCCCGCGGCCTGGCCGCGGGGCGTCGTCGCGTCTGGCACCGCCGGCGCTCAGCGCCGCGTCCCCGTCGCCGCGTTCACCGTCGTGTCCACCGCCTGCAGCAGCCGCGTGAGGATCTGCGGATTGCGATCGAGCGACTGCACCACGCGATCCACGATCCGCGCCACGTTGTCCAGATCCACGTACAGGTAGGCTTCGGCGTAGACGCCGGTGATCCCGAGCTGCACCTGCTGGATGTTCGCGTCCACGCCCGCGGTGAGCTGCACGAAGTTCATCGCGTTCGCGTCGAGCGCGACGTGGGCGTGCACGTTCTTCACCGTGAGCCCGATCGAATCCACCGATAGCTCCGGCACCTCGAGGATCACGTCGCGGTTCGGCGTGAGGCTGGACGACGACGCGGGCGTGTAGCGCCGCGCCGCCCCCGAGCGGGACGTCGTATCGCGTTGCTGGGCGGCGGCCGTGGCCGTGAACAGCGATGCAGCGACGAGTGCGATGGCGAGGGGTCGAAGCATCGTGGTCATCTCCTCGAGTGTGGCGATCTGGTGGTGTCCGCAAGGCCGCCGCCCGGCAGGTGCGCGAGCGGCGACAAATCGGCCTTGAGATGGACCTGTCCGTGCACGCCGTGCAGCCGCAGCACGGCACTGTCCATGCCGATCGCCGCGCCCGCGCAGGCATGCCAGCTCCGGCGCGGGTCGGGCGACGATCCACCGGCCGAGGCGGCCGCCCCCGCGCTCGACGCGCCCGCGGCGATGCGCGCGCGAACCCAGGCCCAGTCCCAGCGTCGGTCGGCGACGTCGAAGCGGAACGTCGTGTCGATCGACGTACGTCCAGGCCCGCCGATCGACGATGTGGTGGTGTCGCGCGCCGAGTCGCGCCCCGCGGCGGCCGCCGAGATCACGATGCCGTTCAGGCCGGCGCACGGCTGCGCGCTGGAGTCGGGCCGCTGCGCGGCGACCGCGGTGCCGACGACCAGCGTCGCCATGGCGGTCGCACCCGCGCGGAGCCAGACGGCGATCATGGGGGCGGCCTCCGCGTCGGCGCGCCGGGCGCGCCGGGCGCGCCGGATCGCCTCCCCGAGGAATCGGGGACGCCCGCCGCCGCGCAGACCGACCGCGCGGTGGAATCCGCGCCGCCGAGCGATTGGACGAGACAGCGCGACGTCAGGTGCCCGAGGATCTCGATGGCGACGTAGACGTTTCGATACGTGGTGCCGGCCACCACCGGCGACGGGAGGTTCCGCCGCTCCAGGACGTGCACGGAATCGAGCACACCGCCGCACATCCGGATGACGACGCGCGGCTGGGCCGCGAAGCGGATCTCGCGCGCGCTCACCGACGCGAGCAACCGCACGTCCACGCGCCTCGGCGCGCCCGTGTCCGAAGGCGCCGCCGGCCGCGCGCGTGCGCTGTCGCTCGCGCCGCCGCTGCCGGCTTCCGCGAGACCGGAACAGGGGGCCACGGTGTCCGCCGCCACGAGCCGCCCTCCCTGCGCGCGCGCCGGTCGGCCGGCGACGACTGCCGCTGCCAGCGCGCCACCGAGAGCGACTGCGAGACGACGGGAGATGATCGGCACGGGCACGATGACCGGGGCGGATGACGGCGCTCCACAGGCCGTCAACATCCATGCCTCGGTCGTGACCGGTGCCGGGGTCGGCCGATTCGTCAGCGGCCGTAGCCGCTGGTGCCGTTCTTGCCCCGCGGCCCGTTGCGGTTTCGGTCCCCTGCCCGAGGACCGACCACGCAGCCGACGCCGTCGCGAGGATCACCCATGTACGCCCGGATCCGATTCGTCCCGTCTCTCGCGCTGATCGCCAGCCTGGCCTGCCCGCCCGTCCTCGTCGCGCAGCAGCTTCCACCGGGACAGCAGCGGCGCGCGGAGCGCATCGGCCGGGTCCAGCGCGAGAACTGCGCGGCCGACACCACCCGCAGCCTGCGCCGCGCCGTCGGCCTCTCCGACAGCGCCGCGCCGCCCGCCGGGACGACGCCGATCACCGGCGGCACGGCGCGCTCGCACGAGTACCCCGAGTACGACGTCGTGGTGGACGTGCCGAACCTCTGCGTCGAGCGGATCTTCCTCAAGGTGGACAGCCTCACCGCCCGCGTCGCCCTGAACGCCCAGGTCGCGAACCTGCTGCGCGTCGACGCGGGCGCCGACGTCTTCGTGGGCAACGTCGACCTCACCATCCAGGGGGTCCGCGCCCAGGCCCTCCTCCTCGTCGATCTCGACGACGTCGTCCACGCGGTGGACAACACCCTCACCTTCATCGACAACCATCCGGAGGTCGTGAACCAGCTCACCGGCACGCTGCAGAACGTGGGCGGTGCCGTCGGTGGGCTCGTCGGGAACCTCGTCAACGGCCTGCTGCTCGGCACTACGCGCAACGCGTCGGGGCAGCTCGTGCAGCGGCTCGTCGATCAGGCCACGGGGCAGATCCTCGAGCGCACGCTCTCCTCCGCCGGCCAGCAGCTCGCGCAGCGCGCGATCGGGAGCCTGACGAGCCTCCCCGTCGTGAGCCGTACGGTGAATCAGGCGGGCCAGACGGTGCAGCGGGTGCGCGACACGACAGGCGCGATCATCGAGTTCGTGCAGGACGCCGCGGGGAAGCTCTCCAACATCCGCATCGTCCAGCCGGGGCGCGGGAGCTGATCCGACCGCGTTCCTCGCGCACTTCGCCGGGCGGGGCGGGCGGGCGCGAGCCGGGCGTCGAGCTGCAGAGGCGCGGGCCGGAATCGAACCGGCGAATAGCGGTTTTGCAGACCGCTGCCTTACCACTTGGCTACCGCGCCGTGAAGACGTGGTAACTTATTGGTCTGCGCCACCCCCCTCAAGGCCGGCGCGCGCCCCGACTCGCTCGTCGCCTACATGCCCGCATCCGCTCCGGATCGCCGTCGATCCTCCCAGCGCTCGCCCCGCTTCTTCTGGGATCCGCTCTTCCGCGTGCTCCGGCTCATCGCTCGGCACGCGCACGACGTCTACGCGACCTTCGGCATCTTCATCCTCGCGGGACTCGTCGTCGCCGTCGCCGGCACCTGGGGCTTCGCCGAGCTCGCGCGACACGTGCGCGCCGGCGCCACGCAGCCGTTCGACGTCGCCGTCCTCCGCTGGTTCGGCGCTCGCCACGCGCCCCTCCTCGACTCGATCATGCTCGAGATCACCGCCCTCGGCACCGACGTCGTCATCGTCGTCGTCGTCGGGGTCGCGTCGATGTTCCTCTGGCTGACGCGCCATCGCCATTCCGCCGCGCTGCTCTGGATCGCCACGGTCGGCGGCATGCTGCTCAATCCGATCCTCAAGCACGGCTTCGATCGCCCGCGCCCCCACATCTTCGCCTGGCTCACCGCGGCGAGCAGCTACTCCTTCCCGTCGGGCCACGCGATGAACTCCGCCGTCGCCTACGCCACCCTGGCGTACCTCGCGGCGCGGCTGCAGAAGACGATCTGGGGACGCCTGCTGACGACGCTCGGCGCCGCGCTCGTCATCCTCCTCGTCTGCGCCAGCCGCCTCTATCTCGGCGTGCACTACCCGTCCGACGTCGTCGCGGGCCTCGTCGTCGGCCTGGCGTGGGCGGGGTTCTGCATGACGACGCTCGAGCTGGCGCAGCGCTACGCGCGCCGGAACGCCCCTCGCCTGTTGCGTCAGGAGGTGCCGCCGGATGCCACCAGGGCGCCGGCCGAGCCGTCCGCGCGGCGGCTCTGACCGGCGCTCCGACTCGTCAGGCGGCCTGCGGGGCCGCGTGCGCGACGGCCCGCGGCGGCGGTGGCGCCTTCGCCCGCTCGAGCAGCCGCGGCAGCGCGCACACCACGAGCTCGTTCCCCTCGCGCAGCAGCGCGGCGAGGATGTGCTTGCAGATGCGCTCGCGCCAGAGATGGTCGCCGCAATCGCAGCGGGGCTGCCGGGCGGTATAGAGGTCCACCCAGTGCTCGGAGCCGCTGTCGCTCGTCACGCGGTATCTCCCGAGCCCCACCCGCTCGCCGCGCAGCCCCAGGCTGCGCTCCAGCCGGTCGAGGTCCACCCCCCCGGCGGCGTCGAAATCGATCTTCACGTCGGTCATCGTCCTTCTCCCAATCCACGCTGATCATCACACGAAAACGGGCGTACGTTGCCCTTCAATATACCCGCCGGGCGCGCCCCCGTTTCGCCTCGCACGGCCCCGCGGTGACCCGTGACACCGGGCGTGCGGGGACGCCCGCGGCGGCGTGACGGCCCACCCTCCGCATCGTCGTTCTCGCAGGAGACGTTCACTCTTCGGAGACTCTGATGCGGGCTCATCTGCTCTGGCTGCGCGCCATCCTCGCCGCGGCGTTCGGCACGACGATCGGCATCTCGATGGGGCAGTAGGGGCGGCATCGCCGCTCCCTCGGGCGGCCCCGCTCCGGTAGATTGACCTCGCCCGCCGCGCGCGGGCTGGCCCGCACCGGACGACGCCTCCCAGTTGCCCTCGCTCGACGCAGAACCCATACGTCACGACGCGTACGCCTCGCTGCGCGTGCGTGACTACCGGCGGTACATCGTCAGCCTCCTGACGATGACCATGGCGACGCAGATCCAGGGCGTCGTCGTCGCCTGGCAGATCTACGCGGTCACCCACGACCCGCTGTCGCTCGGGCTGATCGGTCTCGCCGAGGCGCTTCCCTACATCGGCCTGGCGCTCTACGCCGGCCACGTCGCCGACCGGCGCAACCGGAAGACGGTCAGCATCGCCAGCCTCGGCGTGCTCCTCCTCTGCTCGGCCGCGTTCCTCGCCTTCAACCTCCTGCCGCGCATCTTCCTCACGCGCGGGGCGTGGCCCTTCTACGCCGTCATCTTCGTCAGCGGCGTCGCGCGGAGCTTCCACACGCCGGCGCGGAACGCCCTCGGGGCCGAGCTCGTCCCGCGCGCGCTCTACGCGAACGCGGTGGCCTGGCGCAGCTCCACCTGGCAGACGGCGGCGGTGGTCGGGCCGGCCATCGGCGGACTGCTCTACGGCTTCGCCTCGGCGACCGTGGCCTACGCGGCCGACGTCGTGCTCCTCGTCATCGCCGTCTTCACCTTCGTCGCCGTGCGGTACCAGCCGCAGGGGGTCCGCCCCGCCGTCGAGTCGATCGCGCGCAGCCTCACCTCCGGCGTGCGCTTCGTGTTCGCGGAATCGGTGCTTCTCGGCGCCCTCACCCTCGACCTCTTCTCGGTCCTCCTCGGCGGCGCCGAGGCGCTCCTGCCCATCTTCGCGTCGGACATCCTTCGCGTCGGACCGCAGGGGCTGGGCGTCCTGCGCGCGGCGCCCGCCGCGGGCGCGGTGCTGATGTCCGTGTACATGGCGCACCGCGAGCCACTCCAGCGCGCCGGCCGTGCCCTCCTGCTGGCGGTGGCGACCTTCGCCGTCTGCATCATCGGCTTCGGCCTGTCGCGCAGCTTCGCCCTCTCCATCGTCCTCCTCGGCATCAGCGGCATGGCGGACAACGTGAGCGTCCTCATTCGCAACACGCTCCTCCAGGTGCTGACGCCGGAGCACCTGCTCGGCCGCGTCTCGTCCGTGAACGCGATCTTCGTGGGGTCCTCGAACGAGCTGGGCGCCTTCGAGTCCGGCGTTGCCGCGAAGCTGCTCGGCACCGTCCCGGCGGTCGTGTTCG
The DNA here is from genome assembly GCA_946480295.1 of uncultured Gemmatimonadota bacterium. The sequence goes on along the minus strand of CAMLIT010000058.1, from coordinate 1,482 downwards.
GCGGCGCGGCCTCGCTGCTCGTGGTCGGGATCATCGCGGCCCGGGTGCCGAAGCTGCGGCGGCTGGGGGTGCTGGCCTAGTCCAGCCCGTCTCCGGCGGCTTGGACGCCGAGCTGGAGTGCACTCCGTGCGGATCCGGCGTAACACATTGCACGAAAATGGCCCGCTTTTGCGACGATACGCGGAATTATTTGCAATTTCTGCAGATTTCGCGTTACATTGAGGCGTTGCTCGTCGCCCCCTTCAGCCGAGACCGCAAACCCATATGTCGACCACGCTGCCTCCCCGCAAGGAAGTGCTTCGCGAGATCGTGAAGCGCCCCACCAAGGCCTCTGCCTCCGCGCTCCCCGGAGCCACCGGCCGCATCTCCGAGTACTTCGGCATCAACACGTTCGGCTATCGCCAGATGCGCGACAAGCTGCCGAACGACGTCTATGCCAAGCTCCTCGGCGCCATCCGGCACGGGAAGAAGCTGGACCAGGAGATCGCGCCGGTGGTCGCGGAGATCATCAAGGACTGGGCGGTGGGGCAGGGAGCGACGCATTTCACCCACTGGTTCCAGCCGCAGACGGGGCTGACGGCCGAGAAGCACGATGCCTTCCTCACCTTCGAGGACGGCATGCCGCTCGAGCAGTTCACCGGGTCGCAGCTCATCCAGAGCGAGCCCGACGCGTCGAGCTTCCCCTCCGGCGGGCTCCGCGCCACCTGGGAGGCGCGCGGCTACACGGCGTGGAATCCCGCCAGCCCGGTGTTCATCGCCGAGTGGGCGGGCGTGCGCACGCTGTGCATCCCCTCGGTCTTCATCGGCTACAACGGCGAGGCGCTCGACGAGACGACGCCCCTCCTCCGCAGCTCGGACGCGCTGTCGGCGAAGGCGATCGAGCTGCTCGAGCTCCTCGGCGACAAGAGCGTCTACCGCATCATCACGACCCTCGGCCCCGAGCAGGAGTACTTCCTCATCGACCGCGCCCACTTCGCGCTGCGCCCGGACCTGGTCATGGCGGGCCGCACCCTGATCGGCGCGGCGCCGTCGCGCGGCCAGCAGCTCGAGGATCACTACTTCGGCGGCATCCCGGAGCGCATCCAGGCGTGCATCGCCGAGGTCGAGTACGAGCTGTACAAGCTCGGCGTGCCGATCGTGACGCGGCATAACGAGGTGGCGCCGAGCCAGTTCGAGATGGCGCCGCACTTCGAGGAGACCGACGTCGCCTCCGACCACAACCAGCTCGTCATGGCCACCCTGCGCCGCGTCGCCCTGCGGCACAACCTCCAGGCGGTCATCCACGAGAAGCCGTTCGCCGGCATCAACGGCTCCGGCAAGCACTGCAACTGGTCCATGTCGATCCACGCCGACGAGGAGGCGCTCGACGGCGTGAACCTGCTGAAGCCGGGGAAGACGCCGCACCAGAACATCCGCTTCCTCGTCTTCCTCGCCGCGGTGCTCAAGGGCGTGCACGAGCACGCGGGGCTCCTCCGCGCCGGC
>CAMLIT010000057.1 GCA_946480295.1 uncultured Gemmatimonadota bacterium | reverse complement strand
GCAGTGATGTTCGCAGTTCGCAGTCCGCAGTGATGTTCGCAGTTCGCAGTCCGCAGTGATGTTCGCAGTTCGCAGTCCGCAACGAGGTCCGCAGTCCGCAGTACGCAGTGAGGTTCGCAGTCCGCAGTACGCAGTGAGGTTCGCAGTCCGCAGTACGCAGTACGTGTGATGTCGTTGGGATTCTCCAGCCACAGAGCGGATCGCATGACCAAGACCTTCAAGAACTTCATCGCCGGCGCCTGGGTCGAGCCCGTGGGCGGCGAGTACTTCGAGAACCGCAATCCGGCGGATTGGAACGACCTCGTCGGCCGGTTTCCGCTCTCCGGGGGCGCGGACGTGGAGCGGGCCGTCGCGTCTGCCAAACGAGGGTTCGAGCTCTGGAAGCGCACCCCCGCGCCGGTGCGCGGCGACGTGCTGCGCCGCGTCGGCGACCTCATGGTCCAGCGCAAGGAGGAGATCGCCGACCTCATGACCCGCGAGATGGGCAAGCCGCTCACCGAGACCCGCGGCGACGTCCAGGAGGGGATCGACACCGCGTACTACGCGTCGTCCGAGGGGCGGCGGCTCTTCGGCAAGACCGTCCCGAGCGAGCTGCGGAACAAGTGGGCGATGAGCTACCGCCGGCCGATCGGCATCTGCGGCATCGTCACGCCGTTCAACTTCCCGATGGCCATCCCGACCTGGAAGATGTTCCCCGCGCTGCTCTGCGGGAACGTGTGCATCTTCAAGCCCGCCGAGGATGTGCCGCACACCGCCACCGCCCTCGTCGAGATCCTGCTCGAGGCCGGGCTGCCGCCGGAGTGCATCCAGCTCGTCCACGGCGTGGGCGAGGAGGCCGGGCGCCGCATCGTCGAGCATCCCGACATTCCTGTGATCTCCTTCACAGGATCCACCGAGACCGGTCGGATCGTCGGCGAGACCTGCGGGCGCATGCACAAGCGGCTGTCGCTCGAGATGGGCGGCAAGAACGCCATGATCGTCCTCGACGACGCCGATCTCGACCTGGCCATGGAGGGTGTGATCTGGGGCGCATTCGGGACGACGGGGCAACGTTGCACCGCCACCAGTCGTCTGATCCTGCAGGACGGGATTCACGACGAGTTCCTGAGCCAGCTCGTGGAGCGGGTGCGCGGGCTCCGGCTCGGGGACGGCCGGAAGGAGGGGACCGACGTCGGGCCGCTCGTCAACCGGAACGCGCTGGAGAAGGTCCAGCGGTACATGGACATCGGCCAGGGGGAGGGCGCCGACCTGTTGTGCGGCGGCCGTCGCGCCGAGGGCGACGGGCTGGAGCACGGCTTCTTCTTCGAGCCGTCGATCTTCGCGCGCGTGCGCGCCGGGATGCGGCTCGAGCAGGAGGAGATCTTCGGCCCCGTCCTGTCGGTCGTCCGGGTGAGCACGCTCGACGAGGCGATCGCCGTGAACAACGACGTGAAGTACGGGCTGTCGTCCTCGCTCTACACGCGTGACGTGAACGCGGCCTTTCGCGGTTTGAACGAGCTGGACAACGGGATCACTTATATCAACGCGCCGACCATCGGCGCGGAGGCACATCTGCCCTTCGGCGGGGTGAAACAGACCGGCAATGGCCACCGGGAAGGGGGATGGGAGGTCTACGAGTTCTACTCGGAGACCAAGGTCGGATACGTCGACTTCTCGGGCGCCCTTCAGCGCGCGCAGATCGACACGTATCTCGGGACGCCCGATTGAGTCGGAGCGTGCTTGCGGCCCATTCGGCCGGTCGGTTAATTCTCAAGAACGGGCCTTCGGCCAAACGCTCATGTCTTTCCGGGTCCGCCTCGGTCCCTGCCGGTGACGTAGTCGAATGAGCATGCACGAGTCCGCCTCGTCCTCCCCATCATCCGCTCCGTCGCGGTCCATCACGCCGGAGCGGAAGATCGATGCGCTGCGCGAGGTCAACCGGGGAGCGGGCGCGCTCGGCTTCGTCTTCGAGTGGGCGAAGATCTTCGTCGTCTCGGTGCTGCTGTTCTTCTTCATCCGCACCTTCTTCGTCGAGGCGTTCAAGATCCCGAGCGGGAGCATGGAGAACACGCTCCAGGTCGGCGACTTCCTGCTCGTCAACAAGCTCGCCTACGGGGCCGAGGTGCCGATGACCCACCTCCGGCTGCCGAAGGTCGAGACCCCCCACGACGGCGACGTCATCGTCTTCGAGTGGCCGGTGGACGTCAGCAAGAACTTCGTGAAACGGCTCGTCGGCGTGCCCGGCGACACGCTCGAGATGCGCGACGGTCGGCTCTACCGGAACGGCCATGCGCTCGACGAGTGGTACGTGCTGCGAACCGAGCCGGACATGGACCCCGCCCCGGAGGACTTCCGCTGGCAGCGGGACTACCTCGTGCGGTCGGCGATCGCGTCCGTAGGCTACCACCCGTCCCGTAACAACTGGGGGCCGTTGGTCGTCCCAGAAGGGAACTACTTCGTCCTCGGTGACAATCGGGACAACTCCCTGGACAGCCGGTACTGGGGCTTCGTCCCCGATTCGCTGCTCAAGGGCCGGCCGTTCGTCATCTACTACAGCTACGCTCCGGATACCGCGAATAGGTTTGACTGGCTCACCCGGATCCGGTGGAACCGGATCGGTGAGCGGGTGCGTTGATAGATCACGTTCGTCAGAGCACGAGAACTCTCGCCGTTCGCGCGAAGGTACGACCGCCGCACAAGGAGCAGCTGTACGTATGGCCGTCACGACCCACAAGAAATCCTCGTATGAGGAAGGATCGCTCGACCAGTACCTGCGGGACATCAGCGCGTATCCGCTGATCTCCCGGGAGGAGGAGGTGCGGCTCGCGCAGCGCATCCGCGAGAACGACCAGGAGGCGCTCGACAAGCTCGTGCGCTCGAACCTGCGCTTCGTCGTCTCGGTGGCGAAGAAGTACCAGAACCAGGGCGTCTCGCTCTCGGACCTGATCAACGAGGGGAACCTCGGGTTGATCCGCGCGGCGCACAAGTTCGACGAGACGAAGGGGATCAAGTTCATCTCCTACGCGGTGTGGTGGATCCGGCAGGCGATCCTGCAGGCGCTGGCCGAGCAGTCGCGGATCGTGCGCGTGCCGCTGAACCGGGCGGGCACGCTGCACCGGATCGGCAGGCGCGCCAACGCCCTGCTCCAGGAGCTCGGGCGCGAGCCGACGCACGAGGAGATCGCCGACGGGATGGACATCAGCGAGGAGGAGGTCGCGAAGACGATGTCCATCTCGCAGACGCACCTCTCGCTGGATGCGCCGCTGACGCCGGGCGAGGACAACAAGCTGCTCGACTACCTGCCGGACAACCTGAACCCGGCGCCTGACGAGCAGACCTTCGAGAAGGCGTTGACGGAGTCGATCGAGGAGGCGCTCTCGCACCTGAAGGAGCGCGAGTCGAAGATCCTGCGCCTCTACTTCGGCCTCGACGGCGAGGAGCCGATGACGCTGGAGCAGATCGGGTCGCTCCTCGGCATCACCCGCGAGCGGGTGCGGCAGATCAAGGAGAAGGCACTCTCGCGGCTGCGCCACGTGTCGCGCGCGCGGGCGCTGGAGTCGTATCTCGGGTAACGCTGTCCGTCATCCGCACTCCGCCGTCCGCAGGCCACGGCGGCCGCGACTCGGCGGCCGCCGTTCTGTTTCGCGCCCCGCTGCGGTAGAATCCTACCGGTGTGCTGGCGGAAGGCGACCAGCGGAAGGCGAACAGCGGAACCAGCGAATGGCCCAGACCTACAGTTTCGATGTCACCACCGGCGTCGACATGCAGGAGGTCGACAACGCCGTCAATCAGGCGCAGAAGGAGATCGCGCAGCGCTACGACTTCAAGGGCTCGAAGGCGGCGATCGAATTCAAGCGTGGTGAGAGCGCGATCGACCTCGTCGCCGACGACGACTTCCGCATGCGCGCGCTCTTCGACGTCCTCCAGGCGAAGCTCATCAAGCGCGGCGTGCCGGTGAAGAACCTCGACATCGGCGAGACCAAGCCCGCCGGCGGCGACACGGTGCGGAAGGAGATCAAGCTCAAGACGGCGCTCGACGGCGACACGGCGAAGAAGGTGGCCGCCGCGATCAAGGACGCGAAGCTGAAGAAGGTCCAGGCGTCGATCCAGGGCGACCAGGTGCGGGTCAGCGCGCCCGCGAAGGACGACCTCCAGGAGGCGATCCGGCTCCTGCGCTCGAAGGACTTCGGCGTCGAGCTGCAGTTCGGCAACTACCGCTGACCGGGCGCGCGCCCGGTCGGCGGCGGCGCGGTCAGGGGTTCGAGACGGTGACCTGGGTCGCCGAGGTCGCGTACACCGTCCCGGAGTCGCTCTTCACGTGCGCGGTGAGCGCGTAGCTCCCGTTCGGCAGGACCGGCTGCTTGGTCGTCGAGTCCACGGCCGCGGTGTTGACGCGCAGGATCACCGAGCCGACCAGCCCCGCCGGGTACACGAAGGTCTGGGTGAAGTTCGTGGCGCCGGCGAACGCCAGGTCGGCGCTCGTGAACTTGGGCTGGCTGTTCAGCCGGCAGCCGAGGGGCGAGATGTGCAGCACGACGTCCACGGAATCGTGCAGCGCCGAGAGATCCGCCGCCTCCCCGTTCAACGCCTGCTGGATCGCGGCGAGGGTCACGAACGGTCCGGCGGGATCCGCCACGTTCACGCGCAGCGTGTCGAAGACCGTCGGCTGGAGGAAGCTCGCGGCGCGCACGACCGTGCTGCCGGGCTTGAGCGCGTGCAGGTGGCCGATGCTGTCGGGGAGGGCGATGGTCGAGTCCTGGGACGTCCAGGCGAGCGCCGTCAACGCGCCGGTGTCGGCGACCACGGTCGGCTGGATGTTCACCGCCTGGCACGACGTGAGGGCGAGCGAGTGCGTGGGGAAGGTGACCTGTCGCACCTGCGGCGCCGGGCCGAGGTCGGTGCCGCCCAGCTTGCAGCCGGCGACCAGCACGACCGCGGCGACGGCGACCAGCGTTCTCCCGCCGCGGCGCATCCCCTTCGACGACTCCACTTGCATCAGCTCTCTCCGTTCGGGAATCGATGGTCCGGCGCGTCCGGCCATCGCTCGGCCCGCGCACGTCGTACACCGAATGTAGACGGCTGCCCCCCTCCCGCGTGAGGGTGTGTGCCATACAGATCGCTCGATGCCAGCGCGCAGCGCTGGCGTTGAGCGAAGTTCCTGCACCGGCTAGATTTAGCCCGATGCAGTCCACCCGCCCCCCGCGTTCCTCCCCGCCGCTGAAGGTCGCCTTCGTCACCCTCGGCTGCGACAAGAACACCGTCGACAGCGAACGCTATCTCGCCCAGCTCACCGATCGCGGCGCCGAGCACACCCCCGACGTCGCCGACGCCGAGCTGATCGTGATCAACACCTGCGGCTTCATCGATGCCGCGAAGAAGGAGTCGATCGACGCGATCGTCGAGGCGGGACGCCACAAGGACGAGGGGCGCTGCCAGGCGGTCGTCGCCGTCGGCTGCATGGTGCAGCGGCACAAGGACGAGCTGGTGGAGGCGCTGCCGGAGGTCGACCTCTTCCTCGGGGCCGCCGAGATGGACCGGCTGATCCCGGAGCTGGAGGAGCGGGGGTTGATCGGCGAGATGCCCCCCGTGCACCCCGGCGTGCGGCTCTTCACCGGCGACCTGCCGCACGTGCGCTATCTCAAGATCAGCGAGGGGTGCGACCACGGCTGCGCGTTCTGCGCGATCCCGCTCATGCGCGGCAAGCACCGCTCGTTCGCCCTCGACGAGGTGGTGCGCGAGGCGCAGCTCCTCGAGGTGCAGGGCGCGCTGGAGGTCAACCTCGTCGCGCAGGACCTCGCGCACTACGGGCGCGATCGGCGCGACGGCATCGGCCTGCCGGAGCTGCTCGAGACGCTCGTGCGCGAGACGTCGATCCCGTGGATCCGCCTGCTGTATCTCTACTCGGCCGGGCTCACGCCGCGGCTGCTCGAGGTGCTGGCGCGCGAGCCGCGCATCCTGCCGTACCTCGACATGCCGATGCAGCACGCGTCCGACGCGGTGCTCGCGCGCATGCGGCGGCCGGAGCGCCAGCGCACGATCCGCGAGAAGGTGGCGCGCATCCGCGACGTGGTGCCCGATGTCGCCATCCGCACGACGTGCATCGTCGGCTTCCCCGGCGAGACGGACGAGGACTTCGAGACCCTGCTGCGCTTCCTCGAGGAGGTGCAGTTCGACCGTGTGGGCGCGTTCACGTACTCGCCGCAGGAGGGGACGCGCGCCTGGGAGATGGCCGACGACGTCCCCGAGGCGGTGAAGCTCGAGCGCCTCGAGCGGCTGAACGAGCTGCAGCGCTGCATCACGGCGGACCGGTACGAGCAACGCCTCGGCCGCACGGTGCGCGCGCTCGTGGACCGCGTGCGCGACGACGGCGTCGCGGAGGCGCGGACGATCTGGCAGGCCGACGATATCGACGGCGTCACGTACGTCGCCGCGAGCGGCACGCCCCTCGTCCCTGGCACCTTCGTCGACGTGCGGCTCGACGAGGTCGTGGACGACTACGATTTCGGGGCGACGCTGGTGAGCGTGGTGCCGGGTTCGCGCCCCGCCGTCCGACGGACGCGCGCGCTGCCGGTGATGGGGACCAGTATGGGGAGCTACGGGAAATGAGGGGCGAGGGGCGAGCGCGGGACGCGGGACGCGGGACGCGTGGTGGCGCGACGGCGTCGGAAGGAACATCCCGGCATGACGCGGCGCGCGATCTCGACCGGTCGGACGCGTCCCGCGTCCCGCGTCCCGCGTCCCGCAGCCACGAGCTGATGACCCGCGCCGCCCGCCTGTTCCCCGGCGGCGTGAACTCCCCCGTCCGCGCGTTCGGCGGTGTCGGGGGGGAGCCGTTCGTGGTCGAGCGCGGGGAGGGGTGCCGCATCTGGGACGTCGACGGGAACGAGTACATCGACTTCGTCCTCTCCTGGGGGCCGCTCGTCCTCGGCCACGCGGCGCCCGTCGTCCTCGACGCGCTGGAGGACGCGATGCGCCGCGGCACCTCGTTCGGCATCCCGACGGAGCTCGAGGTGCGGCTCGGGGAGCTGGTCACGGCGCGGATGCCCCACGCGGAGATGCTGCGCTTCGTGTCCAGCGGCACCGAGGCGACGATGAGCGCCATTCGCGTCGCGCGCGCGGCGACGAAGCGCGACGCGATCCTCAAGTTCGAGGGGTGCTACCACGGCCACGGCGACTCCTTCCTCGTGCGCGCCGGCTCCGGCGTCGCGACGCTCGGGCTGCCCAACTCGCCGGGGGTGCCGGAGGCGCTGGCGGCGCTCACGCTCACCGCGCCGTTCAACGACCTCGCCGCGGTGGAGGCGCTCCTCGCCCGGCACGCGGTGGCGGCGATCATCGTCGAGCCGATCGTCGGCAATTCCGGCTTCATCCCCCCCGATCCGGCCTTCCTGCTGGGCCTCCGCGAGCTGGCGACGCGCCACGGCGCGCTGCTGATCTTCGACGAGGTGATGACCGGCTTCCGCATCGCGTTCGGCGGGGCGGTGGAGCGCTTCGGCGTCACCCCCGACCTCACCACGTTCGGCAAGGTGATCGGCGGCGGACTCCCCGTGGCCGCGTTCGGCGGCCGCCGCGACCTGATGGAGCTGGTGGCGCCGAGCGGGCCGGTGTACCAGGCGGGCACCCTGTCCGGCAATCCGCTGGCGATGGCGGCGGGGATCGCGACGCTCACCTCCCTCACGCCGCGGCTGCACGAGCGGATCGCGGTGCGCACGCAGCAGCTCGTGCAGGGGCTGCGCGAGAGCGCGGCGCGGCACGGCGTGCCCTTCACCGCGGATTCGGCGGGCTCGATGTGGGGCTTCTTCTTCCGCGCCGAGCCGGTGCGCTCCTTCGCCGACGCGAAGCAGGCGGACGCGAAGCTGCACGCGCGCTTCTTCCACGCCGCGCTGGACCGGGGGGTGTACCTCGCCCCGTCGGCCTTCGAGGCGGCGTTCATGTCCGCCGCCCACTCCGACGACGACGTGGCCCAGGCGCTGGACCGCCTGGACGACGCCCTCGCCGCGGCGATGCGTGCGTAGATCACTCGTCGCGATCGCGATCGGTTCCGCGGCCGCCGTCTTCGCGTGCGCGAGGCGGCCGATCGTCATCGGGCCGGCTCCCGCTGGCGCCTCCCGCGTCCCGCCTCCCGCCTCCCGCACCTCGCGCGAGGAGACGGGCGCCGTCGGCGCGCGGCTCATTCGCGTCGAGCTCCCCGCGAGCGCCGAGGTCGTGCACCTCTCCTCCCGCGGCGACTGGCGGCTCTACGATGCCGACGGCGGGCTCCTCGCCCGCGCGGAGGGGGGCGAGAGCTGGCGGATCGAGCGCGATGGGACGCGCGAGCGCGCCGTCCGCCCGGACGGCGTCCCCACCGTGTGGACCGAGGGGCCGCTCATGGCCCGCGCCGACGATCCGGAGGGCGCGATCGGCTACGGCAATCGGCACTACCGCGGCGACATCATCGTCTATCCGAGCGGCTCGCGCGGCTTCCTCGTCGTCGACCGCCTCGCGATCGACGACTACATCGCGGGCGTGGTGGCCGAGGAGATCGGGCGTCGGCCGGCGAGCGACTCGGCCGCCGTGCAGGCGCAGGCGGTCGCCGCGCGCAGCTACGCGGCGATCCACCTCGGGAACGACGTGCATTACGACGTGACCAGCGGCACCAACGACCAGGTGTACGGCGGCGTCGAGGCCGAGGACCCGGTCGCCGCCGCCGCGGTGGCGTCCACGCGCGGGCTCGTGCTGATGTACGGCGGCCGGATCGTGAACGCGCCCTATCACTCCACCTGCGGCGGCGCGACCGCGGCAGGGGACGAGGTGTGGGGGGGCGAGGGGGAGCCGTACCTCCGCAGCGTGAGCGATCGCATCCCGGGCACCGATCGCTACTACTGCGACATCTCGCCGAGCTTCCACTGGACGCGGACGATGGACCGCGCGACCCTCGACGCGGCGCTCGCGCGCTACCTGAAGAGCTACGCGAACGTGCCGGGCGGGCGCCCCGGGGTCGCGCGGAGCATCGCCGTGGACGGGCACACCGAGTCGGGGCGCGTCGCGCGGCTGCGCATCCGCACCAATCGCGGCACGTACGTCCTCCACGGCAACGAGATCCGGTACGTCCTGCGTTCGCCCGGTGGCGCGATTCTCAACAGCACGTATTTTTCCGTCGAATCGGTGACGGGGAGCGACGGATCGATTGCGAGACTCACGCTGCGCGGACGGGGTAACGGGCATGGCGTCGGGATGTGCCAGTGGGGCGCGATCGGCCGCGCGCGGGCAGGGCAGGACTTCCGCACCATCCTCTCGGCGTACTATCCAGGCACCACGGTGGGCGCGATCGAGTGAGACGCGCCCCGCGCTCGTCGTCCTCGCCGGCCTCGCGCTCCTCCTGGCGGCGGGGCGCCCCGCGCGCGCCCAGGGCGGCCTCGAACGGCAGCTCGGGCTCGACAAGCTCCAGATCCGCGCCCTCGGCGTGCAGGTCGGGCGCATCGACCCCTCGCAGGTCGAGCCGGCCAATGTGTACGCCATCACAGCGGACTACGGGGAGATCGCCGCACACTGGCGCGTGGTCTTCGGCGCCAGCTACTGGGAGTCGCAGCTCAGCGGCAAGGTCGTCCAGGGCTTCGTCGATTCCCTCCGTCGCAGCATCGTGGACTCCACGGGCGACGCCACCATCGCCCCGAGCCGCGTCTCGTTGTACGACGTCGCCTTCAGCGGTGCGCTGCGCTATTCGCCCGCGGGGAGGACGCTCTTCCGGCCATTCGTTGACGTCGGGATGGCTGCGCACGTCATGAACGCGGAAGGACGGCTCATCAAGGGAACGTTCGTGGAACGTGCGCTCGACCAGATCGCCGCGGGGTTCTTCGCGGGCGCGGGGCTGGAGTTCCACCCATTCGGGCGGCTCGCGTTCGAGGGGGTGGCGCGCGGCGACATGTTGAGCGGCTTCCGCTCGGCACAAGTGCGGGCTGGCGCGAGGTACGAGCTCGGCCCGCCACGGAGAGTGACGCAATGAAAGACAGGATCCGCATCGGGGTCGTCGGGACCGGTGCCATCTCGCAGCTCGCCCACATCCCCGTCCTCGCCAAGATGCGCGGGGCGGAGCTCGTCGCCTTGTGCGACAACGACCGCCCCAAGGCTCGAGCGCTCGCCGATCGCTTCGGCGTGCCCGACACCTTCACCGACATCGAGGACCTGCTGGAGCTCGACGAGCTGGATGCCGTGGTCGTCGCCACGCCCAACCACCTGCACGAGCCGCACGTGCTGTCGGCGCTCGCCGCGAAGGTACACGTGCTCTGCGAGCGGCCCCTCGCGCTCAACGCGCGCGGTGTCGAGCGCATCGTCGCCGCGGCCAACCGCGCCGACCGCAAGGTGCTCGTCGGCAACAACCACCGTTACCGCACCGACGTGCAGGCGATGGACCGCTTTCTCCGCGGCGGCGAGCTGGGAAAGGTGGGCGGCGTCCGCGCCGGCGCGTACCACTTCCGCCGCGCGGCGGAGGGGTGGCGGCTCCGGCGCGCCGAGTCCGGGGGCGGCGCGTTCTTCGAGTACGGCCTGCCGCTGCTCGACCTCGCGCTCTGGCTCGCCGACTTCCCGGACGTGTCGCGCGTGAGCGCGCACATGGAGCGCGGCCGCGGCTCGTCGGCGGTCGAGGACGCGATGCTCGTCGGCCTCACCACGGCGAACGGCGTCGATCTCGTCCTCGACGTCAACGCGACGTACGTCGGGCAGGAGGAGCGCTGGTGGTTCGAGGTGCTGGCCAGCCGCGGTAGCGCGCGGCTCGCGCCCCTGCGCGTCATCAAGGAGCTGAACGGCCGCCCGACCGACGTGTCGCCCGCCGGCGCCGCCGAGCGGGAGAGCGCGTTCATCCAGTCGTACCGCGCGGAGCTCGCGCACTTCCTCGCCGTCATCCGCGGCGACGCGCCCTACGAGCCGCCGACCGACCAGGTCACGCTGCACAAGCTCGTCGAGGCGATCTACAAGTCCGCGGACGAGGAGAAAGAGATCCGGTTGTGACCCCGCGTGTGCTGTGGCCGGGGCGGGCCGAGGCGCTGGCGGCACTCGCGTCGGCCGTGCTCTTCGCGCTCGCCTTCCCGCCGTTCCCCTTCGTCGTTCCCGCGCTCCTCTGCGTCGTCCCCATCGCCGTCGCGGTCGCCCGTGCCGCCGACGCGGGCGCGGGCGTCCGCGTCGGCGTGCGCCTCGGCTTCTGGTTCGGCCTGGCCGGTTACGGCGCGAGCCTGTACTGGATCGGCGTGGCGCTCTCGCTCTACACCAACCTCGCCTTCCTCGGCTGGCTCGCCGCGGTGGTGGCGGTGGCGATGGTCCAGGCGGCGGTGATCGCCGCGCTGTACGTGCTCCGGCGGGCGACGCGCTGGCCGATGGCGGTGCTCCTCCCGCTCTGCTGGGTCGCCGGGGAGTACCTGCTCGGGCACCTGTCCGACTTCGCCTTCCCCTGGCTCCCGCTCGGCCTCGCGACCACGTCGTATCCGGTGCTTGCCCAGGGCGCCGATCTGAGCGGAGTGCACTTCGTGAGCCTCTGGATCGCCGCCGTGAACGGGCTCCTCGCCGATGCCTGGCTCCTGCGCACGCGGCGCGTCCAGGCGGGGCTCCGGCTGGGCGGCGCCCTGGCCGTGGTCGCGCTCGCGTTCTGGTACGGCACCTGGCGGATGGCGACGGTCGCGTCGCGCCCCGTCGGTCGTGTCGCCGTCGTGCAGCCGAACGTGCCGCAGTGGTTCAAGTGGCAGGCGGACAACCAGCCGCGGATCATCGGGATGCTCGCCTCCACCACGCGTCAGGCGCTCGGGGCGGGGTCACCGGAGCTCGTCCTCTGGCCGGAGGCGCCGCTCCCCGACTTCCTCTACAAGCACCCGGCGTGGCAGGACACGATCGAGGCGCTGGCGACGGCGACGCACACGCCGCTCCTCGCCGGTGTGATCGACTGGCGGCGCCTCGACGACGCCCACGCCCACTACTACAACGGCGCGATGCTCGTGGACGGCGACGGCGGCGTGCGGCAGCCGGTGTACGACAAGCGGCGCCTCGTGCCGATGGTCGAGCGCGTCCCCTTCTTCGCCGCGAGCTGGTTCGACTGGCTCGGGCCGTACGCCGGCGGCTACACCCCCGGCCACCGCTCGGTGGTGTTCCACGGCCCCGCGGGGCGCTTCGGGGCGCTCATCTGCTACGAGTCGATCTTCCCCGGCCTCTCACGCCAGTACCGTCGGGGCGGCGCGGACTTCCTCGTGAGCCTCACCAACGACGCGTGGTTCGGGCCCGGGCTCGCGCCCTACCAGCACTTCGCGCATCTCGTGCTGCGCGCGATCGAGAACCGCGTCGGCGTCGTCCGTGCCGCGAACACCGGCTTCTCCGGCTACATCGACCCCCTCGGCCGCGTGCGGGCGCGCACGGGGCTGTACGTTCCCGCGGCGGCGACGTACGATGTCGAGACGACGAGCATTCGCACGCCCTACGTGCGCCTCGGCGACTGGGTGGGCGTGCTGACGCTCGCCGCCACGATCGCACTGCTGCTGCGCGGCATCTTCGTGCGTCGCGATCCGCCGGCCGGGGACGCGGTCGTGGACGCGGTCGAGGACACGGTCGTGGACACGGGCGACCTCGAGGACGAGCACACGGCATGAGTGGCGCCTACATCGGGGTCGACGTCGGCGGCACGTTCACGGACCTCGTCGCGATCGACGCCGACGGGTGCGTCGAGACGCGCAAGGTGCTCAGCACCCCGCGCGACCAGAGCGAGGGGGTCGAGGACGCGCTGCGCCGCCTCGGCGCCCGCGACGTCGCGCGTCTCGTCCACGGCACCACCGTCGCGACGAACATGCTCCTCGAGCGGGCCGGGGCGCGCGTCGCGCTGTGCGCCACCGAGGGGTTCACGGACATCCTCCGCCTCCGCCGCCAGGACCGCGCGGCGCTCTACGACCTGAGCGCCGACCACCCGGCGCCGCTCGTGCCGCCAGAGCAGACGGTGGGGGTGGGCGAGCGCATGGTGCCGGAGGGCGTGCTCCGCGAGCTCACCGCCGACGAAGCGGCGCGCGCGGCGTCGGCGGTCGCCGAGCGGGAGCCGGCGATCGTCGCCGTCTCGCTCCTGCACGCGTACGCGCACCCCGAGCACGAGCGCCGGCTCGCCGCCGCGATCGCGGCCGCGGCGCCCGGGCTGGACGTCGTCCTCTCGTCCGAGGTCTTTCCGGAGATCCGCGAGTACGAGCGCACGGCGACGACGGTCGCCGAGGCGTACCTGCGCCCGGGCGTCGCGCGCTACATCCGCCGCCTGGCCGAGCGCCTCGACGCCATGGGGCTCCCCGCGCCTGGCGTGATGACGTCGAGCGGCGGGATGCGCACGGCGGGCGACGCGGCGCGTGGCGCGGCGCAGCTCGCCCTCTCCGGCCCGGCCGGCGGCGTCGTCGGCGCCGCGGCGGTGCTGCGCGCCGCCGGCGACTCGCTCGGCGATGCGTCGCACGCCCTCACGATCGACATCGGCGGCACGAGCGCCGACGTCGGCCTCGTGCTCGATGGCCAGCCCCTCGTCGAGCCGGGAGGCAGCATCGCCGGCGTGCCGATCGCGCTGCCGCGCGTGCTCGTGGAGACCGTGTCGGCGGGGGGCGGGAGCATCGGCTGGGTGGACGACGGCGGCGCGCTGCGCGTCGGGCCACGCAGCGCCGGGGCGCTGCCGGGGCCGGCGGCCTTCCGCCGCGGCGGCACGCTCCCCACCGTCACCGACGCGCACGTGGTGCTCGGCAACATCTCCGCGACGCGGCTGAGCGGCAGCGTCTCCCTCGACGCGGACGCCGCGCGCGCCGCGCTCGCGCCGCTCGCCGACCGCCTCTGCGCGACGGTCGAGCGGGTGGCGGCGGCGATGATCGCGACCGCCGACGCGGCGATGGCGCGCGCCCTGCGCCGCGTGAGCGTCGAGCGCGGCGTGGATCCGCGCGAGTGCATCCTCGTCGCGTTCGGCGGGGGCGGGCCGCTCCATGCGTGCGGACTCGCCGAGCGGATCGGGGCGACGCGCATCTTCGTGCCCCCCTCCGCGGGCGTCCTCAGCGCCCTCGGCCTCGCCCTCACCGCGGAGCGCCGCGAGGCGATGACGAGCGTGATGCGCGACACCGCCGCCCTGACCGACGCGGAGCTCGATGCCGTGCTGCGCCAGCTCGCCGAGCGAGTGCCGGCGAGCGCCGGCTGGGAGCGCGCGTGGTGGCTGCGCGCGCGCTACGCGGGGCAGGGGCACGAGCTGGACGTGCCGGTGCGGCCGGGGGAGGGGAGCCGCGCGGCGCGCGAGCGCTTCACCGCGCTGCACGAGCAGCGCTTCGGCTTCGCCCTCGACCGCGCCGTGGAGGTCGTGTCCGCGCGCCACGTCGCTTCCGGCGCGGCGCGTCCCGTGTCCCTCGCGCGCCGGGGGCCATCGACGTGGAGCGACGCGCGCCGCGTGGACGACGGCGGCCTGTTCGACGCCGAGCTCGCGGGACGCGTGTCGATCGACCTCCCCGACGCCACGCTGCTCGTCGACCGCGGCTGGACGGCGCGCACCCTGCCGGTCGGCGGGTGGCTCCTCGTCAGGCAGGGTGGCGCCGGGGAGCGCGAGTCGTGACGGGCGTCGGCCGCGGCTCCGACCGCGCGGCGCCGTCTGCCGCGCCCGGCATCGATCCCCTCGAGCTCACGGTCATGGCGCACGCCTTCGCCATGATCGCCGAGGAGATGGGGACGGTGCTCATCCGCGGCGCGCTGTCCCCCAACATCCGCGAACGGCGCGACGCCTCGTCGGCGTTGTTCGACGCCGGCGGCCGGATGGTCGCCCAGGCGGCGCACATCCCCGTGCACCTCGGCGCGATGCCGGAGTCGGTGAAGGCGGTGCTCCGCCGGCGCCCGGAGCCCGGGGACGTCTTCCTGCTCAACGATCCCTATCAGGGCGGCTCCCACCTCCCCGACCTCACCCTCGTCGAGGCGATCGAGGTGCAGGGGGAGCTGGGGGGCTTCGCGGCGGTGCGTGCGCACCACGCCGACGTGGGCGGGATGAGCCCGGGGAGCATGCCCCAGGGCGCGACGGAGCTGGTGCAGGAGGGGCTCGTGATCCCCCCCGTGCGCCTCGTCAGGCGCGGGGCGCTCGACGAGGAGATGCTCGCCCTCGTGCTGGCGAACGTGCGCACGCCGGCCGAGCGCTCCGGCGACCTCCGGGCGCAGCTCGCGGCGTGCGCCGCGGGGGCGGCGGGCTGGCGCGCCCTGTGCGCCCGCGAGGGGCGCGCCCGCGTGCAGGCGGCGGGCGAGGCGCTCCTCGACTACACCGCGCGGCGGGCGCGGGCGCGCGTCGCGGCGCTGGGCGCGCGCACGGGGCGCGCGCGCGACCGCCTGGAGGGGGACGGCGTGACCGACGCCGACGTCGACGTCGTGGTCGCCCTCGAAGTGCACGACGGCCGGCTGCGGCTCGACTTCACCGGCACGGCGCCCGTCGTGCGCGGGAACGTCAACTGCCCGCTCGCCGTGACGCGTGCCGCCGCGGTGTTCGTCCTGCGCACGCTGATGGACGACGACGTGCCGACCAACGACGGCATCGCCGCCGCGCTGGAGCTCGTGGTGCCGGACGATTGCGCGGTCAACGCGCGGTGGCCCGCGGCCGTCGCGGCGGGGAACGTCGAGATGTCGCAGCGCATCACCGACACGATCTTCTCCGCCCTCGCCGATGCCGGCGTCCCCGTCCCCGCGCAGGGGCAGGGGACGATGAACAACGTGACCTTCGGCGGCGCGGGGTGGACGTTCTACGAGACCCTCGGCGGCGGGCAGGGCGGGAGCGCGCGCGGGCCCGGCCCGAGCGCGGTGCACGTCGGCATGAGCAACACCCTGAACACCCCCATCGAGGCGCTGGAGCGGGCGTACCCGATCCGCATCGACGAGTACGCGCTCCGCGCCGGGTCGGGTGGGGCCGGACGGGCGCCGGGCGGCGACGGAGTGGTGCGCCGCTACCGCGTGCTCGCGCCGTGCACCGTGACGCTGCTCACGGAACGCCGCCGGCATGCGCCTCGGGGCGCGGCGGGCGGGGAGGACGCGCGGCCCGGCCGGAACCTGCTCGACGGGACGCCGCTGCCGGCCAAGTGCCGCGTCGAGCTCCAGCCGGGCGCCGTGCTGACGATCGAGACCCCGGGCGGGGGCGGCTACGGCGCGCCTGACGACGCCTAGCGCGCCTCAGTCGGCGCGTTCCGCCGACAGGGACAGGTAGACCCTCGCGCCGATGAACGTCTCGAGCAGCGCGCCGTCGAGCGAGCCCCGCTTCGCCTCGACGCGCATGATGTCCAGCGCCCGCTCGGCGGGCACGGAGCGCTTGTAGGGCCGGTCGCTCGCCGTCAGCGCGTCGAAGATGTCGGCGATGGTCATGATCCGCGCCTGCACCGGGATCGCCTCCGCCCGCACCCGGCGGGGATAGCCGGTCCCGTCGAGCTTCTCGTGGTGTGCGTACGCGATCTCCGGGATGTTGCGCAGCTCGCGCGTCCAGGGGATCTGCTCGAGGAAGCGGAAGGTGTGCGTGACGTGCGACTCGATCTCGCGCCGCTCCTCGTCGTCGAGGTTGCCCTGGGGGATCATGAGGAATTGCAGCTCCTCCTCGCGGAGCAGCGGCCGCGTGTCCCCGTCGAAGTCCGTGTAGGTGCGCGCCTGGATCGCGCGCAGCGCCTCGAAGCTCCCCTCGGGGAGGATCGTCGGCTCGTTCGCCGCGAGGATGGCGTCGAGGAAGCCGTCCAGCTCGCGGCGCTGTTGGCACCGCAGCCGCTCCAGCGACGCGACGAACTCCGCGTACCCCTCCGCCCCGTGGGCGAGCAGGTAGTCCGCCCGCTCGCGCTCGAAGCGCAGCTCCACCCCCTGCCGCAGGTAGTCGAAGCGGGTGCGGATGATGTCGAGGTCCCACGGGTAGAGCTTCTTCTGCTTGACGAGCACCTGCTCGCGCACGCCGACCTTGCCGAAATCGTGCAGCAGCCCGGCGTAGCGCAGCTCGCGGAGCTGCTCCCGCGAGAAGCGGAGGTACCGGTACGGCCCATCGCTCGTGCGATCCACCGCCTCGGCCAGCCCCACCGTCAGCGACGCCACGCGCCCGGAGTGGCCGAAGGTGCTCGGGTCCCGCGACTCGATCGCCGTCACCGCCGCGGTGACGAATCCCTCGAACAGCCGCTCGATGTCCTCGTAGAGCTGGCTGTTCTCGATCGACACCGCGGCCTGCGACGCCAGCGCGGTCACCAGCTCGACCGCGTGCTGGTCATAGGGGATCACCTCGCGCTCGACCACCTCGTCCGATGCCAGGATGACCTCCGCCGAGCGCTTGCGGTTGATGAGCTGGAGGACGCCGATCACCTCGTCGCGGTGCGTCTTCAGCGGCACGACGAGCATGGACCTCGTGCGGTAGCCGAACTTCTCGTCGAAGCTGCGGTTCTGCTTGTAGCTGACGTCGTCCGGGAGCAGGTAGACGTCGCCGATGACGAGCAGCTCGCCGGTGCTCGCCGCGTAACCGGCGAGGCTCGCGTGGTCGATCGGGACGGTGGACTCGGCGAAGGGGAGGTTCGGGAGCGAGAAGTTCTGGGCGAGCTTGAAGCGCAGGGTGTCGGGGGGCGTGCCGTCGTCGCGCCGCTCGATGAGATAGAGCGAGCCCGCGTCGCTGCGCGTTATGCGCCGCGCCTGGCCGAGGATCATCTCGAGCAGGGTCAGGAGATCGCGCTCGGTGGACAGCGCCACGCCGAGTCGCGTCAGCTCGCCCAGCTCGCGGTGCAGGAGGCGCTCCTGGTCGCGCGACGCGCGCGCGGTGGCGAGCGCCGCGGCGTGCCGGAACGCGCCGCGGAGGTTGGCGAGCAGGGCGCCGACCGGCGCGTCGCCCGGCGTGAAGCTCGACAGCAGGTCGACGGGGAAGTCGCCGTCCGGCCCCTCCTCGCCCGCCTCGCCGATGCCGACGAGCGCCGCGACCTGCGCCAGCTCGGCGAGGACGGTGCGGTCGCCGCACGTGCTCGCGAGCAGGGCGCGGTCGAGCGCGATCACCGTCGGGCGCCACGGATCGAGCGCGCCCGCGGTGGGGAGCACCGGGACGTGGCGGACCTCGATGTCGTCCTCGCGGCGACCGAGCGGGGCGGAGGACAGCGTGCGCCCGGCGGCGACGATGAGGAGAGGTTTCACGCGAGCGGCGGGAGGCGGGAGGCGGGAGGCGTGGGGACGAGGGCGGCGTCGCCACTCGATCGTGCTCCTTCCCCAACGAAAACGCCGGCGGCCCTGTCGAGCCGCCGGCGGTCCTCGTCAGGCGGCCCGAGGATCAGTCACCGGCCTGGCGTACCCGGGCCAGGTTCTTCTTCGCCGGCCCGAAGTCCGGGAAGCGGGCGAGCACCTCGCGGTAGTAGTCGACCGCCTTCGCCCGATGGCCGCGATCCTGCTCCTCGAGGGCCTTCGAGTACAGGAGCGCCGTCTTCCAGTCGAGCTTCGCGCTCGGCGCCGGCGTCGCCTCGGCCACCTGCCCGGCCTGCGCCGGCGCTTGCGGCGCCTCGCCGACGCGCGCGGGCAGCGTCGGGAGCTTCAGCTCCGCGTTCAGCTTCTGCGACAGCTGCGCGACGAAGCCGAGGACGTCCTGGTCCTTCGTCTCCAGCTTCACCGGGTGCAGGATCGCGCTCGTCTCCACGTCGATCACGCGCGAGGTGAGCACCATCGTGCCGTTCACGTTCATGAAGCCGCCCGTGATCATGTACTGCGCGCCGAGGACCTTGCCGATGCGCACGGCGGTCTGCGGGTCCACGTGGCCCGTCCGCGTCATCGCCTGCTCCTGGAGCACGCTCTGGATGCGGTCGCGCTCCACGACGCGGACGTTCGGGTTCGACGCCAGGTCGTTGATCAGGAGGTCGGCGATCCCCTTGCCCAGGCCGTCGTAGTCCGCGCGATCCCGGCCGATCGAGTTGTTGTCGTAGTACAGGACCGCGACCACCGGCTTCGCCTGCGCCGTCGCGAGCGACGGCAGCGCCAGGCCGGCGCCGACGGCGAGCATCCACGCGATGCGCGAGGGGCTGCGCTTCATGGTTCCCTCCATTGAGAACACTAGACGATCAGCGTCATTCCTTCCGCTGCCGCGACCACGTCCAATTGACTACCGCGACGCCGCGCCAGGTCACGACATTCCGCCGCCCGCCGATCCACCTCGTCGTCCGCCCGCTCGGGCTTGTGGTGGAACAGCACGAGCTGCTGCACGCCGGCGTCGAGCGCCAGCTCCACCGCGTCCTCGTACGTCGAGTGTCCCCAGCCGCGGTGGTGATCGTACTCCTCGGCCGTGTACATCGTGTCGTGCACCAGCACGCGCGCGCCGCGCACGAACTCCACCAGCTGCTCGCGCCAGCCCGCCCGCCTGTCGTAATGCGCCCCCGCCCCCAGCTCGTTGTCCGAGATGTAGACGAGCGCGCGGTTGCTGTCGCTCAGCTCCGCGAACCGATAGCCGAGCGCGCCGCCAGGATGCCGCACCTGGAAGGCGTGCACCTCATACCCGTGCGCCACGTGCCGCTCCTCGGCGATCTCGCAGAAATCGATGCGCGCATCCAGCTCCTCGAACGCCACCGGGAAGACGACCGGCGACATCTGGTCGCGGACCACCCGGTCCACGCTGCGCTCCAGGTTCTTCGAGCCCCAGATGGTGAAGTGGTTCCCCCGCTGGAAGATCGGGCCGAAGAACGGGATGCCCTGGATGTGGTCCCAGTGCGCGTGCGTCAGGAAGATGTCCCCGCAGATCGGTGAGCCGTCGGCGCGCCCGATGAGCGATCGCCCCAGCTCCCGGATCCCGGTGCCCGCGTCCAGGATGATCAGCCAGCCGTCGGAAGTCCGTACCTCCACACATGGAGTGTTGCCGCCGTACCGCACCGTCTGCATGCCAGGGCTGGGGATCGATCCCCGCGTTCCCCAGAACTGAACTCGCAAGCTCATCGGCGCAGCACCTTTGTGCTCCACGGGAAGGATGTCGTGCGGACCAGCCCGGCTGCGACGGAGGGTGTCACGGCCGGGCGGTGATTGCCCTCACACGCGGACCTGCGCGCGCGCCTCCAGCGCTGGCCGGTCCGACAGGGTGACGCGACGCCGCTCGACATCGATCCAGCCGGCGTCCTGGAACTCCTTCATCGCGCGCGAGACCGTCTCGCGACTGGCCCCGATGATCTGCGCGATCGTCTGATGGGTGAGCGACTTCTCGATCAACGTGCCGCCGCTCTCCTCGGCGAGGTCGAGCAGGAGGCGCGCGATGCGGCCGGGGACGTCCAGGAGCACGAGGCCGCCGATCTTGTCGTCGGCGGCGCGCAGGCGGCGCGACAGCTCCGTGAGCAGCGACCACGCGACGGCGGGGGACGACTCGACGCGCTTGCGGAAGTCCTCGCGCCGGAGGACGAGGAGGTGCGCGTCGTCCATCGCGATGACGTGCGCCGACCGCGGCCGGTCGTCGATCAGCGACAGCTCACCGAAGTGCTCGCCGACGCCGAGGACGCCGAGGATGACCTCGCGGCCGTCCTCCCCGATGAGCACGACCTTCACGCGCCCCTGGCGCACCACGAAGAGCGAGTCTCCGGGGTCGTCCTCGAAGAGGATGACGCTTCCCTTGGGGTAGAACTTCTCCCGGGTGAGATCCGCGAAGTGCTGGAGCTCTTCCTGGTCGAGACCGTTGAACAGTGGAACCGTGCCGAGGAAATCTGCCGTGGTCGTGGTCACCGCGAGTGGTGTTGAGGCCTGAAGGGAGGGAGCCACGGAGCCGCCGCGAGGGCCCCGTTCAGCCGGGTGCGAAGTTAATCGGGGGCTCTGCACTGTGTCAAAGGGCCAAGCTGTTGTCCGCTTGTCTTTTACGACGATCGATGGCTATATTTCGTGACTCGACCAGTTGGTCCTACGTGTCAGTGAGGCATCCCAGTGAAGACCGGAATCCATCCAGAGTACGCCACGGCGACGGTGAAGTGCGCCTGCGGCAATACGTTCCAGACCCGTTCGACCCAGGCGGAGATCCACACCGACGTCTGCTCGCAGTGCCATCCGTTCTTCACGGGTAAGCAGCGGCTCGTCGATACCGCCGGCCGCGTCGAGCGCTTCCGCCAGAAGTACGGGAAAGAGAGCTGAGCGTCCGCGATCGTCTCAGCGAAGCGCTCGCTCGCGCCAACGAGGTCGAGCGGGCGCTTTCTGATCCGGCCACGGTTCGCGACGCCCAGAAGCTCGCCGAGGCGGGCCGCGAACACCGGCGCCTCGCGCCGGTGGTGGAGCTGGCGACCCAGCTACGCAAGTACGAGGACGAGCTCGCGCAGGTGCGCGAGCTCGTCTCCGTTGACGACCCGGAGCTGGCGGAGGAGGCGCGCGCCGAGGAGGGCCGGCTGGAGCAGTCGCTGGCCGACCTGGAAGAGCGGCTGAAGCCCCTGCTCGTCCCGCACGATCCCCTCGACGACCGCAACTGCATCGTCGAGATTCGCGCCGGCACGGGGGGCGACGAGGCCGCGCTCTTCGCGTCCGACCTGTTCCGCATGTACTCCCGCTTCATCGACCACCACCGCTGGCGCCAGGAGATCCTCTCCATGTCCGAGGGCACGCTCGGCGGCATCCGCGAGGTGGTGTTCAAGGTGCTCGGCGAGGGCGCGTACGGCGCCATGCGCTGGGAGTCCGGGGTGCACCGCGTGCAGCGCGTGCCGGCCACGGAGAGCCAGGGGCGCATCCACACGTCGGCCGCCACCGTCGCCGTGCTCCCGGAGGCGGAGGACGTCGACCTCACGATCGACGACAAGGATCTCCGCATCGACGTCTTCCGCGCGTCGGGCCCCGGCGGCCAGGGCGTGAACACGACCGACTCCGCCGTGCGCATCACCCACATCCCGACCGGGGTCGTGGTGCAGCAGCAGGACCAGCGCTCGCAGCTCCAGAACAAGATCAAGGCGATGGAGGTGCTGCGCGCCCGGCTCCTCGACATGAAGCTCGCCGAGCAGGAAGCGCAGCGCGCGCGCATGCGGAAGACGCAGGTGGGCACCGGCGACCGCTCGGGGAAGATCCGCACGTACAACTTCCCGCAGAGCCGCGTGACGGACCACCGCATCGGCTTCACGTCGCACAACCTCCCGGCGATCCTCGACGGCGACATCGCGCCGCTGATCGAGGCGCTGAAGTTGGCGCACAGCGAGGAGAGATGAGGGACGCGGCACGCGGGACGCGCGACGCGTCGGGGGACGAGGGACGACGGACGAGGGACGCGTCCGGTCTGCACGCCTTGGGCTCGCCGCATGACGCGCCGTGCACGATCGAGATGCTCGTGCGCGAACTGGCAGCCATCCTGGCCGAGGAGCCCACGCGTCCCGCGTCCCGCGTCCCGCGTCCCCAGGACGAAGCTCGCGATCTCGTCGCCGCCCTCTACGACATGCCCCGCTTCTGGCCTTCGCTCAACGGCGACGTCGAGGTCGAGCCGGAGATGCGCGCGCGGGCGCTCAGGGCGGCGGCGCAGCGGGCGCGGGGCGCGCCGCTCGCGTACGCCGTCGGGCGGGCCGCGTTCCGGCACCTCACCCTCGACGTCGACGAGCGGGTGCTCATCCCGCGGCCGGAGACCGAGCAGCTCGTGGACATCGTCCTCGAGATGGCGCGCGCACGCGACGGCGGGCTCGCCGTTGACGTGGGCACCGGATCGGGCGCGATCGCGCTGGCGCTGGCGAGTGAGGGACGCTTCGATCGCGTCGTCGCGACCGACGTCTCCGTCGACGCGCTCGCCGTGGCGCGGGAGAACGCGACGCACGTCGCGGCCGCGCTGCGCACGCCGGTCGACTTCGTGCACTGCTCGCTGCTCGACGGCGTGCGGCGCGAGCGCGGGCGCGTGCGGGTGATCGTGAGCAATCCGCCGTACATCGCGTACCCGGAGGCGGCGGCGCTGCCCGCCAGCGTCCGCGACTGGGAGCCGCCGGTGGCGCTGTTCAGCGGCGCCGACGGGATGACGGCCACGGCGCGCCTCGTGCGCGATGCCGCGGCCGTGCTGGAACCGGGCGGGCTTCTTGCCCTCGAAGTGGACGCGCGGCGCGCGTCCCTCGTGGAGGAGCTGCTCGCGCGGGACTCGCGCTACCGCGAGGTCAGCGTCCGGCTCGACCTCTTCGGGCGCGAGCGTTTCGTTATCGGCCGACGGGAGGCACGATGAGCATCGAGGACAAGGCGAGGGATCTGGGCCGGCAGATCGGCCAGAGCAGCGAGTATCAGACGATGAAGCGCGCGAGCGACGCGCTGAACGACGACAAGGAGACCGTGAGCCTCCTCCAGCAGATGGAGCAGCTCCGCGTCGAGGCGCAGCGGATGCTCCAGCGCGGCGAGCGCCCGACGCCGGAGATGGAGCAGCAGCTCGATGGGCTGCTCGGCCAGATCCAGGGGAAGGCCAGCTACCAGCGCCTCGTCGCGGCGCAGGAGAACTTCGACAAGGTCATGGCCCGCGTGAACGACTGGATCCTCGAGGGGATGGAGAAGGGCGCGGCGTCGCCGATCATCACGTTGTCGTGAGGCGGCGTCCACCGCGGGACTGACGGGCGCCGGAGCATGAGCCACGGCGATCCGTCCTTCCAGGACTCCAACGCATGATCGACGACGGCCCTGTCCATCCGGGACTCCTGCTGGTCCTCGAAGGACCCGAGGGCGCAGGCAAGACCACGCAGCTCCGACTGCTCGCCGAGTGGCTGACCGCACGCGGCGCCGAGGTCGTCGCCGTGCGCGAGCCGGGCGGCACGCCCGTCGGCGACGAGATCCGTCGCATCCTCCTCGACCCGGCGTCGGACATCGCGCCGCACGCGGAGGCGCTGCTCTTCATGGCGTCGCGCGCGCAGCTCGTGGAGCGCGAGATCGCCCCCGCGCTGGGCCGCGGCGCGATCGTGCTGCTGGATCGCTTCTTCCTCTCGACCTACGCGTACCAGTGCGCCGGGCGCGGACTGCCCGAGGAGGAGGTCCGTGCGGCGAACCGGCTGGCCACCGGCGGCCTCGTCCCGGACCTCACGCTCCTGCTCATGCTGCCCGCGCGCGAAGGGCTCGCGCGGGCCGCCGCCCGCGGCGGCCATGACCGGATGGAGCGCGCCGAGGCGGCCTTCCACGACCGCGTCGCGGCCGCGTTCGCCGACTTCGCCGCTCCCACGTGGCAGGAGGGTCATCCGGAGTGCGGGCCCATCGTCGTCGTCGATGCGCACGGCGACGAGGAGGCGGTCTTCCATCGCCTGCTGACCGAATTGCATCGGCGCTGGCCCGCTTCTTTCCCTCGGAGCACGGGTTCGGTTACCAGCAGGTAGAATCTTCTCGCGAGAGAGGTACGGGATGCGGTCGCGGGCGATCATCGCCGCCTCCGTGCTCGGCGGCGCCCTCGTTTCGGGCGGCTGGCTGATGCAACGCGGGCTGCGCAGCACGGGGGCGAGCGCGTACGAGCGCGCGCAGTTGTTCGACGAGGTCATGACGCGCGTCGAGCGCTTCTACGTGGACACCATCAGCGACGCCGACCTGTATCAGAAGGCGGTGGACGGCATGCTCGAGGAGCTGCACGATCCGCACACCGTCTTCCTGACGCCGGCCCGCCTCGCCGCGCTCGAGGAGAACACGAGCGGCCGCTACGGCGGCGTCGGCATCCAGATCGACGTGCGCGACGGCTGGATCACCGTCGTCTCGCCCCTCCCCGGCACCCCCGCCCAGGAGGCGGGGATCCAGTCCGGGGACCGCATCGTCACCATCGAGGGGAAGACGACGAAGGACTGGACCTCCGAGGAGGCGCTGAAGGCGCTGCGCGGCAACCCCGGCACGACGGTGCACGTGATGGTCGAGCGGCCGGGCGTGGACACGCCGATGCCCTTCTCGCTCACGCGCCGCGAGATCCACTACCACCCCGTGCAGCACGCGCTCATGCTCGGCAACGGCGTCGGCTACGTGGACCTCACGATCTTCAGCGAGGACGCGGCGAGCGACCTGCGGCACGCGGTGGACTCGCTGCGCCGGCAGGGGATGCGCACGCTCGTCCTCGACCTGCGCGGGGACCCGGGCGGCCTCCTCGACCAGGGCGTCGACGTCTCCAGCCTCTTCCTCGATCCGGGGCAGAAGGTCGTGAGCATGAAGGGGCGCACCCCCGACTCGAACCGCGAGTACGTGGACCACGACCCGCAGGCGTGGCCGGGGCTCCTCGTCGAGGCGCTGGTGGACAGCGGCACGGCGAGCGCCGCCGAGATCCTGTCCGGCGCGCTCCAGGACCACGATCGCGCCGTGATCATCGGCACGACGACGTACGGGAAGGGGAGCGCCCAGAGCCTCTTCCCCATGCCCGAGGGGGGAGCGCTGAAGCTCACCACCGCGCTCTGGTACACGCCGTCGGGGCGGAGCATCAACAAGCCGCACGAGCCCTCCGGCGACGCGCAGGCGGACGACGGCGACTCGACGCCCTCGAAGAAGGAGCCTCCGCGCTATCGCACCGACGCGGGGCGGACCGTGCTCGGCGGCGGCGGCATCACCCCCGACCTCGTCGTCGTGGACTCGGTCATGAGCCAGCAGGAGCAGACGCTCCAGTCGGCGCTCGGCAAGCAGGTCCCGAAGTTCTTCGACGCGCTCACCGCCTATGCGCTGGCGCTCAAGGGCTCGCACGCGCTGACCTCCCAGACCTTCACCGTGACGCCGGCGATGCGCGACCAGCTCTGGCAGCGCATGCAGCAGCACGGGGTGAAGATGGATCGCCAGGTGTTCGACAAGGCGGCGCCGCTCGTCGACCGGCTGCTCGCCTATCAGATCGAGCGCTACGTGTTCGGCGAGACCGCCGAGTTCCAGCGGCGCACGCACGACGACCCGA
Organism: uncultured Gemmatimonadota bacterium; assembly: GCA_946480295.1. Next base: position 243 of record CAMLIT010000057.1, on the reverse strand, counting down.
TCATCGGAGCCGCCGTGCGGCTGGCGAACGGGGCGACGAGCGAGAAGCAGTTGCTGCAGCGGGCGTCGGGCGCCGGTGCGCGGGAAGCGGGCAGCAAGTAGAAAGGGCAGGAACCTGTAACTGCAACAGTGCAAACGAGTGCGGGGCCGGGGGGGGGGGGGGGGCCCCGCCCCCCCCCCCCCCCCCCCCCGCGGGGGGGGGAAAAGAGAACAAAGGAGACAGAACAGAACACCCGAGGACCGC
>CAMLIT010000056.1 GCA_946480295.1 uncultured Gemmatimonadota bacterium | reverse complement strand
GAAACTCCTTCACGGCACGCATCGCATTGTGGTAGTGCACCCGCGCCGCCCCTTCAGTGGTTCCGATCGCCTCGGCGATCTCCTTGTACGACAGCCCCTCACCCACTCGCAGCGTGAAGACCTGGCGTTGCGTCGGCGAGAGATGATCCAGCGCCTCGCGCATCCGGCTCCGCGTCTCGTCGGCGAGCACGGAATCCAGCGCGTCGTACTGCGTGGAGACGTCGCCCTCCTGGATCTCCACACCCGTCGGACGCCGCCGCTCGGATCGCCTGCGGTCGAGCAGCAGGCGACGGGCGATGGTGAAGAGCCAGGTGCGAAGCGAGCTCTCGCCGCGGAAGCTGTCGAGCGAGTTGAACGCCCGCACGAAGGTGTCCTGGACGACCTCGTCCACGTCCTCCCGGGTGCCCGTGCTCGCCACGAAGCGGGCGAGCGCCGGCGCGTGCCGCTCGACGAGCTCGGTCGCCGCGCGTTCGTCCCCGGCCTTCCACCGTGCGATGAGTTCCCCGTCCCGCTGTTCATCACCGCTCCGAGACGCTTCTGTCATTCGGTTCAACGGGGTAGACGTGTTGCGGGACGTGGCCGTTAAGAAAGTGTTCAGGGCGGGCCCTCGGGAGGCCGCCCCTCCCCCGCCCGGCGGCCCGCCGGGGCCGCGGTTAGCTTGTCGCTCGATCGACCCGAGCTGGCTCGACCCGAATATACACGCCCATGGACCGAAGACGACCGGCCGCCGAGCTGATCGCCCACCGCGGAGCGCCACGCGAATTCCGCGAGAACACCCTCCCCGCCTTCGAGCGCGCCCTGGAGCGCGGCGCCGACGCGATCGAGCTCGACGTCCACAGCACGGCCGACGGTGTCGTCGTCGTCCACCACGATCGCCTGCTCTCCGGCACGGTGGACGACGTCCTGCTCGGGCAGCCCATCGACACGATCCCGTGGTCGGAGCTCCAGGGCGTCCAGTTGGCGCCGGGGATCGCGATCCCGAGCCTGTCGCAGGTGCTGGACCTCGTGGGCTCGCGGGCCATGGTCTACGTCGAGATCAAGGGCGAGGGGATCGAGTCGCTCGTCGCTGACGTGATCCGCGGGAGCGACGCGCGCTGCGCGATCCACAGCTTCGACCACGCGCTCATCGCGCGGGCGCGGCGGATCGCGCCGGAGCTGCGCCGCGGGCTCCTCTTCGAGGAGTATCCCGAGGATCTCGACGCCGTGATGGACGCGACGGGAGCGCTCGACGTCTGGCCGCACCATCCGCTGGTCGACGCGGCGCTCGTCGCGCGGGTGCACGCTCGCGGTGGACGCGTGCTCCCGTGGACCGTGAACTCGCGCGAGGTGGCGCTGCATCTCGTGGACGTCGGCGCGGATGGCCTGTGCGGCGACGACCTCCGGCTGTTCGCGGAGCTGGGCAGGTGATCGTTGGGCTCCCTGGCACGCACCCCGGCCTGGGCGTAGCTTGCACGCACCTTCCGCAACATCCCACGCTCACAACACGAGGTCAGACCCAGCGATGCGGATTCGTCTCGCGGCGCTGCTGCTCGCCGCCAGCGCCTGCGCCCATGCGACGCAGGCGGCGCAGCAGCCGCCGAGCACCGCGCCCACTCCCGCGCCGGCACGCGCGCAGGACGTCGGGCCCGGCGCCCTCTCGGTGCCGAACGCCGACCCCTTCCCCAGCACGTACAAGCCCTTCCCCTCCCGCCCGACGTTGATCACCCACGCCACCATCCTCACGGCGGCGGGACCGGCGATCCACGACGGCAGCATCCTGCTGCGCGACGGCAAGATCGCGGCGATCGGCACGAACGTCTCCGCGCCGAGCGACGCCGTCGTGATCGACGGCACGGGCAAGTACGTGACCCCCGGCATCATCGACGTCCACTCGCACATCGCCGCGGGCGGCGTGCCCGAGGACCGCGGCGCGATGACGGACAACGTGAACGAGGCGACGAACCCCGTCACGGCCAACGTGTGGGTCGAGCACTCGGTGTGGCCTCAGGACCCGCAGCTCCCGCGCACCCTCGCCGGCGGCGTGACGACGATCCAGGTGCTCCCCGGGTCGGCGAACCTGATCGGCGGGCGCAGCGTCGTCCTCAAGGTCGTGCCGTCGCGCACGATGGAGGGGATGAAGTTCCCCGGGGCGAAGTACGGGCTGAAGATGGCCTGCGGCGAGAATCCGATGCGCGTGTATCGCACGCGCGGGCCGTCGACGCGGATGGGCAACATGGCGGGCTGGCGCGCCGCGTGGATCCAGGCGGAAGCCTATCGCCGCCGCTGGGACAAGTGGAACGCGACGCACCAGGGTGAGCCGCCGACGCGCGACCTCGGCCTGGAGACGCTCGCCGAGGTGCTGCGCGGCAACATCCTCGTGCACAACCACTGCTATCGCGCCGACGAGATGGCGAACATGATCGACCTGGCGAAGGAGTTCGGGTATCACATCCGGACCTTCGAGCACACGGTCGAGGGCTACAAGATCGCCGACCTGCTCGCGCGCGACAGCGTGGGCGCGTCCGCCTGGGCCGACTGGGGCGTGTTCAAGCTGGAAGCCGCCGACGCGGTGCGCGCGAACATCGCGCTCATGAGCAAGGCGGGCGTCATCGTCAACGTGCACTCCGACGACGCGAGCGGCGAGCAGCGCCTGAACCAGGAAGCGGCGAAGGCGATGGCCGAAGGTAAGCGCATCGGCATCCCGGTCACGGAGGATCAGGCGATCCGCTGGCTGACGTGGAACCCGGCGTGGGCGCTCGGCCTGCAGGACCGCATCGGGTCGCTGGAGGTGGGCAAGGACGCGGACGTGGTGCTCTGGTCGGGGGATCCGTTCAGCGTCTACACGCGGACGGAGAAGGTGTGGATCGACGGGGCGAAGCTGTTCGATCGCCTCGACCCCGCGCACCGCTGGCGCACGGACTTCGAGCTCGGCTTCGTGCCGGCGAACCAGGGAGGAACCAGGTGATGCGTGCTCGTTTCTTCGGCGCGTTGGGCGTGGCGCTCGCCGCGATGGCGGCTGCGACCGCCGACGCGCAGACGATCGCGATCACCGGCGCGAAGATCTACCCGGTCAGCGGTCCGGTGATCGACCACGGCACGCTCGTCATGCGCGACGGGAAGATCGTCGCCGTCGGCGCGGACGTGCCCGTCCCCGCCGACGCGCAGCGCATCGACGGCGCCGGCAAGGTGGTGACGCCGGGGCTCGTGAACGGCGCGACGGACCTCGGCATCATGGAGATCGGCGCCGTCGCCGACACGCGCGAGGGCTTCGCGCGCGGCCACGACCAGGTGGCGGCGGCGTTCTCGGTGTGGGACGGCCTCAACCCGCGGTCGGTGCTGATCGCGCCGGCTCGTGACGGCGGCATAACGACGGTAGTCATCGAGCCGGGCGGCGGCCTGATCTCGGGCCAGGCGGGGGTCGTGCACCTCGTCGACGGCACGGCCGAGGACATGGTGCTGCGTGCGCCGGTGGCGATGGTGGCCACGGTGGGCGACGCGCAGGCCGCCAACGCCGGCTCGCGCGGCGAGGTGCTGCTGCGCCTGCGCGAGGTGCTGGACGACGCGCGCTTCTTCAACCAGCACCGGGCGGCGTGGGAGCGCGCGCAGACGCGCCCCTTCACCGAGGACCGGCTCGACCTGGAGGCGCTGGGCCAGGTGCTCGACCGCAAGATCCCGCTCCTCGTCAACGCCGACAAGGCGAGCGACATCCTGAGCGCGCTGCGGCTCGCGAAGGAGTACAACCTCCGGCTGATCATCGCCGGCGGCGCCGAGGCGTGGATGGTGGCGAAGGAGCTCGCGGCGGCGAAGGTGCCGGTCCTCACTGGCGCGATGAACAACATCCCGACGAGCTTCGCCACGCTCGGCCAGCGGCAGGAGAACGCCGGCCTGCTGAGCAAGGCGGGGGTGCCGGTGGTCATCATCGGCAATGCCGGCGGCGGCGACGAGGACGCGTTCAACGTCCGCAACGTCCGCTTCGAGGCGGGGAACGCCGTGGCCTACGGGATGGACTGGAACGCCGCGCTGCGCGCGATCACGCTGACCCCCGCCGAGGTGTTCGGCGTGGCCGACCGCGTGGGCTCGCTGACGCCGGGGAAGGATGCCGACGTGGTGGTGTGGAGCGGCGACCCGTTCGAGTTCGCGACGCAGGCCGAGCACGTGTTCATCGATGGCAAGGCGATGATCGAGCCGTCGCGACAGGATCTGCTCGAGCAGCGATACAGGACGCTACCGCCTGACTACGAGCGGTGAGGGGCGAGGGGCGAGGGTCGAGCAGCGACGCCAACCGCGTTCCGCACACCGCTATCCGCGCGCTCCGGGTAACGTCCATATCCCGAGGGGCTCGCGGTTAGCGGACGGCGGAGAGCGGAAGGCGAGGGTCGCCTCTCGACCCTCGACCCTGACCCCTCGACCCTAGCTGACCGGCGGCGTGGATTCTGGAGTCGCGCCGTCGGCCGCCGGCTTGCGACGGCCGACCGCCTCGTCCAGCAGGCGCTCCAGTCGCGCGATCTCGGCTTCGGCGTTGGCGAGGTTGGCCGCCATGCCGGCGTACTCCTCGGCGGGCAGGTCGCCGCCCGTCTTGCGGGAGCGATAGACCGCGTAGCCGAGCCGCATCGCGTACTTGTCCGCCGTCTGCCGCGCGCGGTGCACCTCGAGGCGCAGCTTGCCCTCGTCGAGCGCCTGCTGCGCGGCGCGACCGGCGCGATCGAGCTCCGTCCTGACCTTGTCCCACAGTGCCATGGTGTGCTCCCCGGGGTCTCGTCCCCCGTTCGTACGGACGTTGCACGCGCGGAGTTGCGGCGACCGTCGAGAGGGCTCGCCGCGAGCCACGCCATTCATGGATACAAGAAAAGCGCCCTCGAGACGAGGGCGCTTTTTCCTACGTGGCTGTCGTCAGGCGATCCGTCAGGCCGCGCCGACCGCCTCGCGGGCCGCCACCGGCTCGACGCTCACCTTGTAGCGCGTCTTCGAGTGGTGCTCGAACTTCACCACGCCGTCGACGAGGGCGTAGATGGTGTAGTCCGTGCCCATGCCGACGTTCCGGCCGGGATGCCACTTCGTGCCGCACTGGCGGACGATGATGTTGCCGGCGACGACCTGCTCGCCGCCGTACTTCTTCACGCCACGGTACTTCGGATTGCTGTCGCGGCCGTTGCGCGAAGAGCCGACGCCTTTCTTGTGTGCCATGGGATCGATCCTCGCTCAGCCGAGCGTGATGTCGCTGATCTTGACTTCGGTGAAGCCCTGCCGGTGCCCCTGCTTGCGGGCGTAGTTCTTCCGGCGCTTGTGCTTGAAGACGACGATCTTCTCGCCCCTGCCGTGCCGCACGATCTGGCCGGTGACCCGGGCGCCCGAGAGGGTCGGGACGCCGGTCCGGACGGCGCTGCCGTCGGAGCCGAGCAGGACGTCGTTGAACTCGACCTGGCTCCCCTCGTCACCGATGAGCGAGGGAATGCGGTATGTCTTGCCCGGCTCGACACGGAACTGCTTGCCGCCGGTGCGGATGATGGCGTAGGACATGGGAAGACTCTTGAGTCGTGGGGCAATGAGCCTTTAAACGTAGACCGGATACCGAGTTGTGTCAACTGTAGTCAGCGCGGGGTCGAGGGGCGACGGTCGAGGGGCGAGGCGCCGTTGGTGGGATAGGAATCAGGAACTAGTCACGTCATCGCCCCTCGACCCTGATCCCTCGACCCTCGCCGTCGCTAGGCGACGGCGTACTGCTGTGTGACGTCCCGCCCCACCGACTTCACCACCAGCTTGAACTCGTCCGGCCTGAGCAGCGGATCGTCGCGCAGCTCGAGGGAGAAGCCGACCGCCTTCTCCAGCTTGCGCAGGAAGTCGCGCTCGTGCTCGAGCACGTACATCGCGACCTCGGGGTGCAGCTTCACGAGGAGGTTGTCCTTCTTCCCCTCCACCGCCATGCGCTTCACCGAGCGCTCCACCCGGCGCACGATCGTCTCGGCGGTGAAGACGCGGCCCGTGCCGTGGCAGGTCGGGCAGGGCTCGGTCATCATCTGCAGGTGGCTCTGCCGCACCCGCTGCCGGGTCATCTCGATCAGGCCCAGCTCGCTCACGGCGAACGCCTTCGTGCGGGCGCGGTCGCGGCCGAGGTGCGCGCGCAGCTCCTGGAGCACCCGGTCGCGGCTCTGCTTCGACTCCATGTCGATGAAGTCGCAGACGATGATGCCCCCCGTGTCGCGCAGCCGGAGCTGGCGGGCGACCTCGCGCGCCGCCTCGAGGTTGGTCTTCAGGATCGTCTTCTCCGGGTCCTTCTTGCCGGTGTAGCGGCCGGAGTTCACGTCGATCGAGACGAGCGCCTCGGTGGGCTCGATGATCAGGTACCCGCCGGAGGGGAGGTCGCAGCGCCGCTTGAAAAGGTCGCGGATCTCCTGCTCGATGTTGGCCTTGTCGAACAGCGGAACCTGCTCCTCGTACAGCTTGATGCGGTCGATGAGCTCGGGCGCGATCCCCTTCAGGTACTCGATGATCTCGTTGTAGACGTGCTTCGAGTCCACCGTCACCTGCTCGACCTTCGTGCTGAAGACGTCGCGCATCAGGCCGCGGGTGAGGCTCGTCTCGCGGTGGACCAGCGACGGCGCGTGCACGAAGCGCGTCTTCCGCTTGATGCGCTTCCACTGGTTGATGAGGGTCGTCAGCTCGCGCTCGAAGGTCTCCTTCGTGACGTCCTCGCCGACGGTACGGACGATGACGCCGCCCGAGTTCTCGGGGAGCACGTCCTCGACCTGGGCGCGCAGGCGCTGGCGCTCGGCGCGGTCGCCGATCTTCCGGCTGACGCCGACGCGCGACGCGAAGGGCATGTAGACGAGGAAGCGCCCGGCGAGGGAGATCTGCGCCGTGACGCGCGGTCCCTTGGTCGAGATCGGCTCCTTGGACACCTGGACGAGGATGTCCTGGCCGCGCTTGAGCAGGTCCTGGATGGGCGGCGCCTTGCTGCGGTTGCGACGCGCGCTCTCCCGCCCCTCGTCCGCTCCGTTGTCGTCGTCCTCGTCCGGCTCCTCGGGCTCCTCGTCCTCGGGGTACACGAGGTCGGAGGCGTGGAGAAAGGCGCTCTTCTCGGTGCCGATGTCTACGAACGCGGCCTGGATGCCGGGAAGGACGGCTTCGACGCGGCCGAGATAGATGTCGCCGACCATGCGGCGCGCCTCGGGACGATCGACGAGCAGCTCAACGAGCTCGTCGTCCTCGAGGATGGCCACCCGCGTCTCGCGCGGGTTGCCGTTGATGAGAATCTCTCGTTTCATCGGATGCCGCTCCCGGGCGGCCGCGCGGCGACTCGGCGCGCGGTGCGGGGCGGAAAGTCGGGGTGTCGATGGCCGCCGGAGCGCGAGTGGTCTCGTCGCCGGTCGGGAGGCTCGTCGGTGTCCTGCCCTCTCGTGTGATCGTCCACGCGGAGCCCGGCCGGAAGCGCGCGAGATCCCGCCCCGGACCCGCAGCGGTCCGGGGGCGCATCGTCTGCTTCGGCATGGAACGGGACAGCGTGCGATCGACACTCGCCAGGAGGTCGTGCACGAGGGAGAGGACGAGCGCGCAGAGAGCGGCCAACAGGGTCTCGGCCGCCAACGTTCGCGCACGGCTTCCGGGGCGCCGCGAGTCGCCGCAGGCCACGGAAGCGGGAAAGCAAAGGGGAATCGTCACTGCGGGATAGATAATGCCAGCGGCTGCTTTCGGCAATAGCGACAACGACTTACGCGATCGACACCAAGCCGCCGCTCAGTCGGCCAGCTCGCGCAGGAGCTGCCGCGCGATGACGATGCGCTGGATCTCGGAGGTGCCTTCCCCGATCTCGCAGATCTTCGCGTCGCGCATCATCCGCTCCACCGGATACTCCTTCGTGTACCCGTAGCCGCCGTGGATCTGGACCGCCTTGATCGTCGTGCGCATGGCGAGCTCCGAGCAGAAGAGCTTTGCCATCGCCGCTTCCTTCGTGTACGGGTGGCCGTTCTTCGCCAGCCACGCCGCGTGGTAGACGAGGTGCCTCCCCGCCTCGATCTCCGTCGCCATGTCCGAGAGCTGGAACTGCACGCCCTGGAAGTGCGCGATGGCCTGCCCGAACTGCTTGCGGACGCTCGCGTACTGCAGCGCCTGCTCGAATGCCCCCTCGGCGATGCCGAGCGAGAGCGCGGCGATGCCGATGCGCCCCGAGTCGAGGGTCCGCATGAAGTTCACGAACCCCTGCCCCTCCTCGCCCAGCCGGTTCTCCGCCGGGACCTCGACATCCTCCATGATCAGCTCCGCCGTGTCGGACGCGCGCCAGCCCAGCTTGTCCTCCTTGCGGCCGGCGTGGAATCCGGACATGCGCGGCAGCGACGGGTCATCCCCCACCCCGACGCGGCGCGCGTTCTCCAGATCGCTCGTCTCCTTGGTCAGGATGAAGGAGCTGATCCCCTTCGTGCCCTTCGACGGATCGGTGACGGCGGTGACGACGAAGATCTCGCCGACGCTGCCGTGGGTGATGAAGCGTTTCACCCCGTTCAGCACGTAGCAGTCGCCGCGGCGCACGGCGGTCGTGCGCGTGCCCCCGGCGTCGCTGCCCGCCTCGGGCTCCGTGAGCCCGAAGCCGCCCATGACGCGACCCGTGGCGAGGAGGGGCACGTAGCGCCGACGCTGCTCGTCCGTGCCGAAGTTCACGATCGGCGAGGTGCCGAGCGTCGTGTGCGCCGACACGGTGAGGCCGTGCGACGCGTCGACCTTCGCGAGCTCGTGGATGACGATGATGTAGCTGATGTAATCGAGCCCCGCGCCGCCGAGCTCCTCGGGCCAGGGCACACCGAGAAGGCCGAGCTCCCCCATCTTCCGGATGTTGTCCCAGGGGAACTTCGCCTCGGCGTCGTACTTCGCCGCGACGGGCGCCACCTCGTCGCGCGCGAAGGCGCGCACCATCTCACGCGTGGCGAGATGCTGCTCGTCGAGATAGAGAGTTTCGTTCATGACTGAGCGTCAGGCGGCTTCGGTTTCGTCGGCGGAGCGCAGGACTTCCAGAAAGCGCTCGCCATAGCGTTCGAGCTTCACCGGCCCGACTCCACGAATCCCCTCGAGGGCGTGAAGCGACCTGGGACGGCGCACGGCCATCTCCATCAACGTCCGATCGGAGAACACCACGTACGGCGGCACCTTCTCCTCGCGCGCGATGGACGTGCGCAGCGTCCGCAGACGCGTGAGCACGCCCTCGTCACCAGGAGAGAGTACCAGCTCCTGCTCCGGCGCCGCCAGGGTGTCCCGCTTCGCCCTCGCCCCCGACTTCTTCGCGGGACGACGCGGCGACCGCGGGTCGCCCGGAGCAGCGCCGGCTTCGACCACCAGATGGTCTCCAAGGCAATTGTCGCACCCGCCGCAACGGTCCCGGGCCGCCGCGTCGCCGAAGTAGCGCAGCACGAAGCCGCGGCGGCAGCGCTTGAAATACGCGTACTGCTGCATGGCATCGAGCTTGGCCAGCTCCGCGCGCCGCCGCCGCTCGATCAGCGCCCAGTCGATCGGGAACGCGGAGAGCGGCCTGGCGCGGTCGGTGAGCCGCTGCCCGCCGTCGCTCCGCTTCCATTCCACGAACTGGCGCGACTGGAGCGCGTCGAGGATGGGCGTCGCGCCCGCCGCCCCGCCGAAGCCGGGCGGGAGGCCGTCGAGGTCCACCACGGCGCCCTGCTCGATCGCCTTCCCCGCCGCGCGCCAGAGGGCGCGCAGCAGCCCGAGCTCGAGGGAGTCGCCCGTCCCCAGCTCCCGCTTGATGCGGGCGGGGGTGGCGAGGAGCCGGACGAGGACGCGGCCGCCGCCTTCCGGCTCGTCGCGCCAGGCGCCGGCCTGCGTCAGGATGCGCAGCGCCGACTCGACCTCGCGCGGGCTCGTCTTCGCGCGCAGCCGACCCGCGATCTCCGCCGCGTCGGCGGCGACGACCCCGTCGCGGCTCGACGCGCGGCGCAGGGCGTCGTACACGCTCTCGACGAGCGCACGCTCGGGATACGCGCCCTTGATGAAGAACTCGTGCGTGAAGCGGTCGGGAAAGGCGTGGAGGAGATAGCAGTCGGCGCGCTGTCCGTCGCGGCCCGCGCGCCCCGCCTCCTGGTAATACGCCTCGAGGGTCCCGGGCATCGCCGAGTGAATGACGAGCCGCACGTTCGGCTTGTCGATCCCCATGCCGAACGCGTTCGTGGCGACGATCACGCGGACCCGCTCCGCCATGAACGCATCCTGCACTTCGTGTCGGTGCGCGTCGTCCAGCCCCGCGTGGTACGCGGCGGCGGAGATGCGCGCGCGGTCGAGGAGCTGGGTGATGCGCTCGACGGAGCGCCGGGTGGACGCGTAGACGACGGCCAGCCCCTCGCGCCCGCGGAGGATCTGGACGAGGGCGTCGTCCTTCTCCTGGTCGGTGCGCGTCGGCACGACGTGATAGCGGAGGTTGTGCCGGTCGAAGCCGGTGATGATCGTCTGCGCGCTCTCCAGCCGGAGCTGCCGTACGATGTCGGTGCGCACCTCGGGCGTCGCCGTGGCGGTGAGCGCGACGACGGGCGGCCACCCCAGCTTCTCGCGGAGCTGCGCGATCCGGAGGTAGCTCGGCCGGAAATCGTGCCCCCACTCGCTGATGCAGTGGGCCTCGTCGATGGCGAGGAGCGAGACGCCGGAGTGGGCGAGCCGCTCCGCGGTGCTGCCGGCGTCGAACCGCTCGGGAGCGACGTAGAGGAGCTTGAACTCGCCGCGCTGGGCGCGGGCGAGCCGGTCGGCGACCTGGTTCGGCGTGAGCGTGCTGTTGACGAAGGTGGCCGGGAGCCCGCGCGCCGCGAGCGCGTCGACCTGGTCCTTCATCAGCGAGATGAGGGGCGAGATGACGACGGTCAGCTTCGGGAGCATGAGCGCCGGCACCTGGTAGCACAGCGACTTGCCGCCGCCCGTCGGCAGGACCACCAGCGTGTCCTTGCCGGCGAGCACCGACTCGATCGCCCGCTCCTGGCCGGGGCGGAACTCGGGGTAGCCGAAGCTCTGCCGCAGCGTCGCGCGCGCGTGCTCGAGGGTGAGCGCGTCGGTCATGCGGTCACGCTCGCGACGGGAGCCGGAGCGTGCGTCATCCAACGCGGGCGACCGTCGCCACTAGACCGCACGCGCGAAATGCCCGCGCGTGAACGCGGTGCCGACGAGCGCGCGCACGGCGCTCGCGCTCTCGACGTCGCCCTGGGCGAGGCGCTCGAGGCTGGCGCGGTAGCCGGCGACGATGGCGCGCACGGGGTCCGTCGGGACGTTGAACACGACCTGGAAGCCGCGGACACCGTGCTCCCACAGCCGCGGCAGGTACTCGGAGCCCTCGATGGGGCGCGAGTGGAGCAGCCGGTTGCGGCACGCCGAATCCGTGGCGACCGGGAAGGTGTAGCCCGCGGGATCGGTGATCTGCACGTTCGTGTGCTTCTGGACGCAGAGGTCGCGGCAGGTCGTCGGGACGCGGTCGAAGGCGGCCGAGAGCACGCAGTGCTCGATGGTCATCCCCTCGGGTCGGCCGTAGAGGAAGACGTCGAAGCCGCGCCCCGACCAGGGCGCGACGACCTGCGCGATCTCCTCGGCCGTGAGCTCCACCGAGAGCACGACGCGCCGCGCGCCGAGGCGGAAGATCTCCGCCGCGGTGTGCGCGTTCATGACGTTCACGGCGTAGTCGGCGACGACGTCGCGTCCGTCGCGCCCCAACTCTCCCACGAGACCGAGATGCCCGGAGAGGAGCGGCAGGCCGAGATCGAGCCACTTCTGGGTCGTGCGCCGCTCCTCGGGACGCACGATGGTCGGCGTGCGGAGCCGCAGCGACACACCGCGGCCGGCGAGCGATGCCTGGAGCGCGCGCACCTTCGCCACCGAAGGCGCCGGATGCCGCAGGAACGGATCGAGGCAGACCTCGGTCGCGCCGCCCTCGGCGGCGGCTTCGGCGTCCTCGAGACGGTAGACCTGCGCGGTGAGCCGCCACGGCTCGGCGTCGCCGGAACTGGCGAGAGGAGTCGCATCCGCGCGCGCGAGCGGGAGATCGGCGACGGCGGCGTGCACGCGCGCGGCGCGCTCGGCGAGCGTCGCCTGGCGCGCCCAGTCGCGGGCGAGCATGAGCTGCTCCACCGCGCCCTGGCGCAGGCGATTCAGCTCGCTCACGGGGAGGAAGAGCCCCGCGGAGAGCCCGTCGTCGTCCACGGCGCCGAGCACGAACGGCGTGTCGCCGAGTCGGCCGAGCTGGTCGCGCAGGAGCTGGCGATCGAGCGCGCGCTTCGTCGCGGGGACGAGCTCGATCTCCGAGCGCACCGTGATCGTCTCGCCGTCCGCGGTGAACATCGCCTTGAGGGGCGTGCCGGGCGCGCCGAAGAGGCGCACGTCGAGGCGCGCCTTGCGCGCGCGGACCTCGTGACCGAGGGCGGCGTAGCTCGCCCGCGCGCGCTCGAGGAGATTGACGTCGGAGGTGCGGACGACGCGCCAGCCGACGGGCACGCGCGTGCGCGTCGCGATCGCCTGGCGCACGGTGGCGCGCGACGACAGCGTGCGGACCGCCGTGACCGCGAAGCCGAGCTGGGCGCCGCCGGTGCCTTCGGGCGGCTCGAAGCCCAGGCCGTCGCCGACCTGCACGGGGGTGGACAGCTCGACGAGCAGGTCGCCGCGCTCGTAGCCGACGACCGCGCCGAGCGGGAGCCCGCGGTTGTCCGGCTGGGTGCGGGTGATGTAGTCGCGCCCCACGCGGCCGCCGTACATGCCGCCGGTGAAGCCGCGGCTGTAGATCTGGACGAGCGGTTGCACCTCGTCTGGAGTCGGGTTCACGGGCTCGCCGCGCCGCAGCCGCTCGAGGAAGTCGCGGTAGCCCTTCGTGACGGTCGCGACGTACTCGGGGCGCTTCTTCCGCCCCTCGATCTTGAGGCAGCCGACGCCCGCCTCGGCGATCCCCTCGAGGTGGTCGTACGCCGCGAGGTCGCGCGCCGAGATGAGGTAGCCGCGATCGAGCTCGGCGCCGTCGCCGGCGTCGGTGAGGACGTAGTCCTTGCGGCACGACTGGGCACAGGAGCCACGGTTGGCGCTGCGCTCGGAGATCATGCCGGACATGTAGCACTGCCCCGAGTACGAGATGCAGAGGGCGCCGTGGATGAAGGTCTCGAGCCCGAGCTCGGGGACGGCATCGTGGATGGCGCGGATGTCCTCGAGGGTGTTCTCGCGGGCGAGCACGACGCGGGCGATGCCGAGCTCCCTCATGACGGCGGCGCCACTGGCGTCGTGCACCGTCATCTGGGTGGAGCCGTGGATCTCGGTGCCGGGATAAAGGCGCTGGATGAGGCGCACCAGGCCGAGGTCCTGGACGATGACGGCGTCCACGCCGCGGTCGAGCGCCTCGCCGAAGAAGAGGAGGGCGTCCTCCAGCTCCGCGGGCTTGATGAGGATGTTGAGCGTCAGGTAGACGCGGCGGCTCCGCTCGTGGGCGAGGCGGCAGGCCTGCTCGAGCTCATCCAGGGTGAGCTGGGCGCCCTCGTCGCGCGCGTTGAAGCGATGCGCGCCGAGGTAGACGGCGTCGGCGCCGTTGGCGAGGGCCGCGCGGACGGCGTCGAGCGAGCCGGCGGGGGCGAGCAGCTCGGGGATGAGGTGCGTCTTCATAAGCGTTGAAACATAACGTCTTGCGGCGTTCGATTGAAGTCGCGTGTGCACATGGGGCCGACGCCGGTCTCCGTGGATTTACCTCGTCGCGCTCGGCTCGTCTGTTGTCGGCGCGAGTGGAAGGCGCGTGAGGTCTCCGCGTCACGGCGCGCGCAACGGGGGCGGCGAGAAACGCGACGGCGATCGATTCCGCGACGCCATGCAAAACGCGAAAAACTCCCGCAATCTGCAAAACGGCGCGACGAGCGATTCCGGACGCGATTACCGATCGCGATCGCTGGACAAAGGGAAGCCGGTCAAGGCGACCGCCCCTGTCGCGAAAGCTCACAACCGCCGTCGGTCGAAAAAGACGACGTGACCGCGGAATCGCACGAGAGAAAGGTGCTCCAGAGCACGGTATGCCGATTGCCAAAGGCGACCCCGTCCGCAGGATGTACTCAACACCTGTCGAGGATTTTGACATGCGCGTATCGATGATGATACGAAGCGGTCTGGTCGGGTTCGCGGTGGCCGCACTCGCCGCGTGCAGCGACACGCCCGTGATGCCGCACGCTGAGCGCAGCATAGACCTTCAGGGGCCCGCGTACGCCCGGGCCGATCACGGACCCAGGGCGGGTCACGGTCCGAAGGCGACGTCGGATCCCCTGACGTCGGTCAGGCGAAACGGCGATCGGAACGCGGCCATCGACTCGGGGACGTTCACCCTGACGTCGCAGGGCGGCACGTTCCAGCTCGGGCTGCACACCCTGATCGTCCCGCCGGGCGCGCTGTGCGACCTCAGCTCGCCGTACGGGACGGCGTATTTCGACGACGCGTCGAGCTGCGTGAAGCCCGCCGCGCCGATCCAGGTCAAGGCCGTCTGGTCCACCCGGCGCGGCCATGCCTACGTCGAGTTCGAGCCGGCGCTCCGCTTCGATCCCGCGGCCGACGCGCCGCCGGTGATCCTGGCGCTTCACGACAAGCAGTCGGTCGACAACGGCAGCTTCCAGATCCTGTGGCTGAACGAGGACGGCCAGTGGGTCGACGAGTCGCTCACCGATCCCACGCTGAGGACGTTCGTCTTCGGCAGGGACGTCGTCGCGCGCCGCATCAAGCACTTCAGCGGCTACAACGTCAGCGCGAGCCTCGACGACGCGTTCATGATGTACTGACCGCGGCGCCGACTGTCGCGGAATCGCAGGATGCTGGTGCACGAGCGGTAGCGGAAAGTCGCAGTCCGAAGTCCACCACTTCACGACTCCACTCTCTTCAGGAAGGACAGACATCGCATGCGCGTGTCGACGATGATACGAGCGGGCGTACTGGCCGGGATAGCCGCGACGTTCGCGGCGTGTACCGAGGCTCCCAGTGCGCCGCGGCAGATGCGGACTCCGGGGCTCGCCCTCTCGACGACGAGCACGTCGTCCGTGGGCCGCGGCCGTCCGAATCCGGACAACACGGTCCAGACCACCAGCTTCGTGGTGGACCCGACGGTCAGCCAGACGTACAAGTTCGGCAATCACTCGGTGCGCTTCCCGGCGTACTCGATCTGCGATCCCGCGACCTCCGGCTACGGCGAGGACCTGTGGGACGCGCCCTGCTCGGCGCTCACCACGCCGATCACGATCACCGCGACCTGGACGAACAAGCACGGGCACGCGTACGTGGACTTCCAGCCGGCGCTGCGCTTCGTGCCGGCGACCGCGGGTGACACCGCGCACTACGTGGTCCTGACGCTGAAGGACGGCTACGCCGTCCAGGCGAACGGCGGCTACTCGATCCTCTGGCAGCGTCCGTCCGACGGGCTGTGGGTGGACGAGGGCGCGGTCGATGCGAGCGAGCAGGCGCAGCTCGACTTCGGCAACAACACCGTCTCGCGTCGGATCAAGCACTTCAGTGGGTACAACGTTTCGGCGAGTGTGGATGCATGCGATCCGCTGCTCGACAGCTTCTGCATCAGCTCCACCTCGATCATCGCCTACTAATCGAGCCGCGATCCGCATCGCGTCCGATGCGGACCCCGACGGCACCCTGACGCTGCATCCACTCTACGATCGATCCGACGGAGGCTCGATTCTCATGTCGAAGAAGACTTTCCTGGCGCGGCTGGCCGCGATGGCCATAGTCGCCCTGTGCGTGAGCGCGGTCGCACCGCGGCAGGCCAGCGCCGTGCCCACGCTCGTCGCGAGCCACGGCCCGAGCTCGAACGCGAGCGGCGTGAAGATCACGACCGACTGCGGGATTTCCGGGTACATGGTCGCGGTGGGTTGAGCCGGAGCGCTGTTCCGGCAGGCGGGGCGAGAGCGGCGGGACCGCTCTCGCCCCGACGTCGTTTTCTGGAGCGCGTCACGCCGTCCGGCAAGACTGGCGATGGCCGTCGGGCCCCGTCATCTTGCGAGGCGCTGGACCCCGCCCCCCTGCTCTCCCCCCGAATGGCCCCCACCCCGTGACGGCCGACCGGCATCGGCCGTCCTGCTGAGAGGGCCTCCTCCTGGAACACCGCCGCACAGCGCAGGACGCCATGAGCCATCCACCGCACCGGAGCTCCGGTGCCTACGACCGACCACTCCATCTGCGGCTCGTCCCCGAGTCGGAGCAGCGCACGACCGCCGCTCTGATCGACGACGCGCAGCTCGCGGAGCGGCAGGGTCGGTACTCGGATGCGCGGGCGCTCTACGAGCAGGCGTTCGCCTGCCTGGCCGACCCGGCCGACGCGGCGATGGCGGCGAGCCTGCTGCGCTGGATCGGGCTCACGCACCAGTTCGACGGGAACCCCGACGCCGCCTTCGACTGCTTCGAGGCGGCGTTGGCCGTCGCGGAGGCGTGCGCCGACGACGCGGCCATCGGGATGGCGATCAACGCCCAGGCGGCGACGTACTACAAGCAGGGGCAGCTCGAGGAGGCGGAGCGGCTCTACCTGAAGGCGCGGGAGAGCGCGCGCCGGTCGGGCGAGGCGAAGCTCGCCGCGATGACGTCGCAGAACCTCGGCATCATCGCCAACATCCGCGGGGAGCTGGAGCAGGCGCTCTGGCACTACGAGGCCTGCCTCGCCGAGTATCGCGCGCTCGGCCTCGCCAAGTACATCTGCATGACGCTGAACAACCTCGGCATGCTCTACACGCGGATGCAGCGCTGGGAGACCGCGGAGCGGGCGTACGAGGAGGCGGTGGAGATCAGCCACGTCCTGGGCGACCTCGCGATGCAGACGGTGCTCGAGGTCAACCTCGCGGCGATGTGGATCGCGCGGCAGGAGTACGCGCGCGCCCACCAGGCCTGCCAGCGCGCGCTGGAGATCTCGCAGCAGACGCAGGACACGCAGGCGATGGGCGAGATCCAGAAGTGCTTCGGCATCATCGCCCGCGAGACGGGGGACTTCGTGCTCGCCGAGCAGTCGTTCGTGCACGCGCAGCGCGAGGCGGACGAGCGCCAGGATCCCCTCCTGTCGGCCGAGGTGGCGCGCGAGATGGCGGAGCTGTACCGGCGGCAGGGGCGCAACCGCGACACGCTGCAGAGCCTCAATCGCGCGCACCGGCTGTTCACGCAGCTGCACGCGCGCCCGGACATCGCCGACATCGACCGCCAGACGACGCAGCTCGAGAGCGACTTCCTCGACGTGGTGCGGCGCTGGGGCGAGTCGATCGAGTCGAAGGACCACTACACGCAGGGTCACTGCGAGCGCGTGGCGAACATCGCCTGCGCGCTGGCCGAGGAGGCGGGGCTCGACCCGAAGTCGCTGTTCTGGTTCCGCATCGGCGCGCTGCTGCACGACGTCGGCAAGCTGATGATCCCGCCGGAGATCCTCAACAAGCCGGGACGGCTGACGGCGGAGGAGTGGGCGCTCGTCAAGCAGCACCCGGTGGCCGGCGTGCAGATGCTCGCCGACATCGACTTCCCGTGGGACGTGCGGCCGATCGTCGAGTCGCACCACGAGCGCTGGGACGGCGGCGGCTATCCGCACGGGCTGAAGGGGGAGGCGATCCCCTTCACCGCGCGCATCCTGTGCATCGCCGACGTATACGACGCGCTGACGTCGGAGCGCAGCTACAAGAAGCCGGTGCCGCACGAGCAGGCGATGGAGATCATGCGCGGCGAGGTCGGCGGGCAGTTCGACCCGGTGCTCTTCCCGCGCTTCGAGACGGTGATGGCGCGCCGCAGCTCGCTCGTGCGGCACGTGGCGGAGGACGACGGGGAGCTGCCGCCGCCCCTCCCCGCGCCCGACCAGCAGACGGACCTCGACGACCTCACGGGCGTGCCGCTGCGCCGCTCGTTCCTCGAGCACGCGAACGCGGTGCTGGCGCGGCGGCGCCCCAACGAGACGCCGCCGTCGCTGCTCGTCGTCGACGTCGACCACTTCAAGCTGGTCAACGACACCTACGGCCACCTCCAGGGCGACGACATCCTCCGCACCGTGGTCGCGGTGCTCCGGTCGCACCTGCGCACCGGCGACGTGATCGGCCGCTACGGTGGCGACGAGTTCGTGATCCTGCTGCCGCGCACCCCGGTGGAGGCGGCGGCGGAGGTCGCGGAGCGGCTGCGCGTGGCGGTCGACGCCGAGAAGGTGACGCTGCGCGGCAAGGGAGGCGCGTCGATCTCGGTGACGCTGTCCATCGGCGTGGCGGCGGCGCAGTCGTCGGACCACGTCGAGGCGGTGTTCGCCGCCGCCGACCGGGCGCTCTACGACGCCAAGCGCGCGGGGCGCAACGCGGTCGCCGTCGCCGGCACGGGGAACGAGGCGGCGCAGCCGCAGCTCAACCTCAACCGCTTCGTCGGCCGTGTCGAGGAGATGCGGCGCCTCGTGCGGCTGCTCGAGGCGACGCACCGCGGCGAGGCGCGCGTGCTCGCCATCGTCGGCGAGGCGGGCGTCGGCAAGTCCACGCTCGTGCGGCAGCTCCTGCCGGAGGTGCGCCTGCGCGGGGGCGCGCTCGTCATCGGCCGCTGCGTCGAGGCGGACGTGAAGCCGCCGTACGGGCCGTGGGCCGAGATCATCAGCGCGATCCAGCCGCGCGTCGTCACCCCGGACCGGACGTGGCGGGAGCTGCCCCGCCTCGTGCCGAGCCTCGGCCAGGGCGGCGAGCTGCCGCTGCCGAGCGACAGCCCGGGAAGCAAGTACGCCCTCTACGACGAGATCGTCGAGTACGTGCGCATGGCCGCGGCGGCGTGCCCGCTCGTCATCGTCCTCGACGACATGCAGTGGGCGGACTCCGCGACGTGGGACACGCTCGAGCACCTCGTGCCGCAGCTCGAGCACGACCGCGTGATGATCTGCCTGACGATCCGCGCCGAGGACAAGAGCCGCGACATCATGGACCGCCGGCGACGGCTGTCGCGCGACGAGCGGTTCGCCGAGCTGTCGCTGCAGCGCCTCACGCGCGAGGAGCTAGAGCAGTGGCTGGCCGCCGCCTCGCACGGCCAGGAGCTGGGGCGCGAGCTGCTCCCCGTGCTCTACCGGCACACGGAGGGCAACCCGTTCCTCGTCGTGCAGGTGCTGCGCGCCCTCATCGAGGAGGGCGAGATCCGCTACGAGAACGACCGCTGGAAGTGGCGGCAGACCTCGGAGCTGCGGCTCCCCGTCGCCGTCAGCGACCTGATGGCGCGCCGGCTCGACCGCCTCTCCCCCGAGACGCGCGCCATCCTCACGACGGCGGCGGTGATCGGCCGCGTGTTCGACATCGATCTCGCCATCGAGGCGGGCGCCGGCACCGAGGACCAGCTCCTCGACGCGATCGACGAGGCGGTCAACGCCGCGGTGCTCGAGCCGTCGCGCACGGACAGCGACCAGTACACCTTCGCGCACACGCTCCTCCTCGACGCGATCCGCAGCACGGCGAACGCGCGCCGGCTGCGCCGCATCCACCAGAGCGTGGCCGAGGCGATGGAGCGGCGGCTGCCGTCGGCGGTCGCGGAGATCGCGTCGCACTACGACCAGGCGCAGCAGAGCGAGAAGGCGTACGCCTACGCGATGCGCGCCGGGACGGCGGCGACGTCGGTGTACGCGCACGACGAGGCGGCGGGCTTCTTCGCCATGGCGCAGCGGCACGCCTCGGGGCCGGAACAGCAGCTCGCCGCGGCGCTCCAGCTCGCGCACGTCGCCGAGGCCTCCGGGCGCTACGCGGACGCGATCGACCTGTGCGAGTCCGCGCTCGCCACCGCCCAGCCGATCGGCGACCCCTCGGTGCTCCTGCCGATCCGCCGCATGCGCGAGCGGCTGCGCGAGTCGATGGGCCAGCCCCTCGCCGAGACGCTCGAGGCCTGCCACGCGCTGCTCCAGGAGGTCGAGCTGGCGAAGCTCGAGACGGAGCGTGTGGCGCTGCTGACGATGATCTCGCGCACCTATAGCCGCCTCGGCGACATCCCCGCGGCGATGCGCCTCGCGCGGACGTGCGTGGAGCGCGCCGAAGAGCTGGGCGACCAGCGCCTGCTCGCCGAATCGCTCATGCGCCTCGGCTCCACGCTCTGGGAGTCGGGATCGGTCGAGGCGAACGACCACTTCCGCCGCGCCGAGTCGATCTGGAACGAGCTGGACGACCGGTACGGCGTGGTGCGCTGCGCGATCAACATCGGCAACGTCTTCTCCAACAGTGGCGACGCCGTCGCCGCGGGCGACGCCTACCGCAAGGGCGTGGAGTTGGGGCTCAGCGCGCACGCCCCGGACCTCGCCGGCCTCGCGTCGCTGAACCTCGGCGTGCTCCAGATGAAGGCGGGCGAGTTCGACCTCGCCAACGAGAGCTACGAGGACGCGCGCCGCCTCTTCGTCACGGTCAAGAACGAGCCGCACCGCCTGGCGGCGCTGTACAACATGGGCAACCTGGCCCGCGAGCGGGGCGACGTGCGCCGCGCGCTGGAGCTGTACGAGGAGGCGGCGGCGCTGGCGCGGCGCATCGGCATGCGCGACGTGGAGACGGGCGCGGTCGCCGGTGCCGGCCTGGCGGGGCTCGGGCTCGACCTGCACGAGTACGCGCGCGGCGCACGCGAGAAGTCCGACGCGCTCATCGGCGATCGGACGACGACCTGGTTCCAGGGTCGCGAGCTGGCCGAGGCGCTCGCCGTCCGGGTCGCGCTCGCCGACGGCCATGTGGAGATGGCCGAGCAGCGCTTCAGCGACGCCATGATGCTCGCCGAGCAGCGCGACCCGTACGCCGCGGCGTGGCTCGTCGCCGACACCGCTCCCCTGCTCGCGGCCGCGGGCTA
Source organism: uncultured Gemmatimonadota bacterium (assembly GCA_946480295.1). Next base: position 5,386 of record CAMLIT010000056.1, on the reverse strand, counting down.
CGAGACCGTGTGGTCGCTCGTCGAGCACTACGCCAGCCGCGTCGACGCGCTGGGCTACCTGCCGCTCGCGGCGCGCTACGAGGCGCTCATGCGCGAGCGCCAGGCGCGCGCGCGCGACGGCTTCTGAGCCGGGCGGCGGCGGAGGCGCGTCAGCGCTCCGGCCGCTTCTCCTCCGGCCCCTTCGGCCAGAAGCGCAGGGCGAACGCCGCGGCGAAGAAGGCGATGCCGATCCAGCGCAGCGGCTCGTGATCCACGCGCACGCCGTAGCCGAAGGTGATCAGCCCGATGACGGCGAGCGCGATCTGGGCGACCGAGCGCCGCGGGAGCTCAAACACCGCCCTGCCCGTCGCGCATCTGGCGGAGGTTCGCGCGGAAGTCGTCGGTGGCGCGCGCCTCGACATTCGTGACGACGCCGGCGGCGATGCCATCCTCGAACGACAGCGCGTCGAGCTTGTAGAGCAGCCACTTCGTGAGCGCCAGCGAGGTCGGCGAGGAGCGCGCGAGGCCGGCGAGGGTCGCGGTCACGCTCTCCTGGTAGGTGACCTCCGGGAGGACGCGGCTGACGAGGCCGACGCGCTCGGCCTCCTCGGCGTCGATGACGCGGCCGGTGAGCACGAGGTCGGCCGCGCGCTTCTCGCCGATGGTGCGGCGGAGCATCGTCATCGCCACCGCCGGCACGAAGCCGATGCGCACCTCGGGAAAGCCGAACTCCGCGTCGGCGCGCGCGAGCACGACGTCGCACGCCAGCGCGAGCGCGACCCCCTCACCGAGGGCGCGGCCGTGCACGGAGCAGACGACGGGCTTCATCAGGGCCCGGATGGCGAGGAAGACGCGGCCGATCGCCTCGGCATCCTGGCGCTGCGCGTCCGCCGGCTCGTCCATCAGGCGCGCCATGGCGAGCAGGTCGGCGCCGGCGCAGAAGTCGTCGCCCGCCGCCATGAGGTGGACGATGCGCACCTGGCGGTCGGCCTCGAGCTGCTGCATCGCCTCGAAGAGCCGGTCGGCGGACTCGCGGTCGAGGGCGTTCCCCACCTGCGGCCGATCGAGAACGACGCGTCCGATGACGCCGTCGCGCTCCACGCGCACGCTCATCGGGCGGCTCCCGGCAGAGTGTACCGGCGCGCGACGTCGTCGGGGACGTCCAGCACGAGGCGCAGCATCGCGGTGGAGTAGACCTTCCCCTGGGCGTCGGTCTTGAGGGAGAGCGTGCCCCCGCCGCCGAGCGCGCCGTGGAGGAGGAAGTTGAGGGCGCGGAGGTTCGGCAGCTCGTAGCGCTCCACGTCGCCGGTGATGACGCCGCGGAAGTGCTCGGCCACGCGCTCGCGCGTCACGTAGCGCTCGAGGAGGTCGTACCATTCGGGGCGCAGGGCGATGACGCCGACGTTCGCCGTGTCCCCCTTGTCGCCGGAGCGCGCGTGGGCGATGTCGAGCAGGCGCACCTTCACGCGATCACCTCCACCTTCGTCTGCACGACGGACTTGTCGACGAGCGCCGGCCAGTAGGCGACGATCTCCTCGACCTTCGGCCGGCCGCCGGCGAAGCCGGTGACGCTCGGCGGGCCGTTGAGGACGAGCGGCGCGAGCTCGCGCGTGAAGCGCTCGACGTCGCTGCGCGACGACGACCGAACACCTATGCGAAACTGCACCTCGGGGATCTCCTGGCTGCTCTGGGCAAGGGGGCCGTGGGTGGCGTTTGCGCCGACGAACTCCGTGAGCACCTGCTCGAAGCGAAGGCCGAGCCGGTCGAGGCGCTCGCGCAGGACGCGGTCGGCCACCTCCGCCTTCTCCAGCGCGTCGGGCCAGGCGTAGACGAGCGTGCCGACCGCCTTGAAGCCGGCGCGATAGGCGATCGACACCTTGAGCTTGTCGGTGGGCGGGCGCCCCTGGATTCCCGACACGCGCACGCGGTCGGGGCCCACCTGCTCGAGCTGGATCGTCGTGAAGTCGGCGATCACGTCGGGGGTGATGTACGAGTGCGGGTCGCCCATCTCGTACACGAGCTGCTCGGTGATGGACGGGACGGAGATGCGCCCGCCGGTGCCCGGATGCTTCGTGACGACGAAGCTCCCGTCGGCGCACCCCTCGACGATCGGGTAGCCGACGTTGGCGAGGTCGGGGATGCTGCGCCAGTCGTAGAGGCAGTTGCCCCCCGAGCACTGGGCGCCGCACTCGATGATGTGGCCCGCGACGATGCCGGCCGCCAAACGATTCCAGTCGGTGTCGCCCCAGCCGAACTCGAAGCGGAGCGGCGCCATCGTGAGCGCCGTGTCGGTGGAGCGCCCGGTGATCACGATGTTGGCGCCCTGGCGCAGCGCGTCGACGATCGGCACGGAGCCGATGTACGCGTTGGCGGAGAGGACGCGGTCGCGCACGACGGAGAGCGGCTCCCCCGTCTCCATGTTGGCGAGCGCGTGCCCGGAGGCGATCAGCTCGTCGAGGCGCGGCAGGAGGTCGTCGCCGGTGATGACGCCGACGCGGAGCGCGCCGCGCGCGCCCTGCCTGTCGGCGACGGCGAGGACGGCGGCGGCGCAGGCGGGCGGGTTCACGCCGCCGGCGTTGGCGACGACGCGGACGCCGCGCTGCGTCACGGCGGCGAGGATGCTCTCCACCGCGCCGATGAAGTCGCGCGCGTAGCCCATGTTCGGGTCGCGCTCCTTCTGCTTCTGGAGGATCGACATCGTGACCTCGGCCAGGTAGTCGAGCATCAGGTAGTCGATCTCGCCACCCTCCACCTGGCGGCGCGGCGCTTCGAGCCAGTCTCCCCAGAAGCCCTGCCCGGCGGCAACGCGTACGGTGCGAGTCATGTCTCGTCGAAGTGCGCGGGTAGCACGAAGGGGCCGAGGTGCGGCCCCGGGTTCTGCAGCGCGGCGCGGAGGGCGAGGGCGAGGACGTCGCGCGTCTCCTCCGGATGGATGATGGCGTCGACGAAGCCGCGCGCGGCGGCGAAGCGCGCGTCGAGCTGGTGCTCGTAGTCCTGCCGCATCTCCTCGACCGACCGGACGACCTCCGCCGACGGCTCCTTCCCCTTCTGCCGCGCCTCCTCGATCGCCGGCCCGTGCACGGCCTGGATGGCGGCCTCCCCCTCCATCACGCCCATGCGCCCCGTGGGCCAGGTGAAGATGAAATCCGGATCGAAGCCCTGGCCGGCCATCGCGTAGTAGCCGGCGCCCGAGGCGTGGTTGACCGTGAGCACGATCTTCGGCACGCGCGCGGTGGCCATCGCCTCGACGAAGCGCGCGCCGGCGCGGATGATCCCCGCCTGCTCCGCCTCGGGGCCGACCATGAAGCCGGAGACGTCCTGGACGAAGAGGAGCGGGATGCGCTCGCGGTCGCAGCGCTCGATGTAGTACGCGACCTTGTCCGCGCTCTCGGCGTACACGATCCCGCCGAAGCGCGGCTTCTCCCCGGGGCGCGTCTTGATGAGCCCCCGCTGGTTGGCGATCACGCCGACGGGGATGCCTTCGATGCGCGCGTCGGCACAGATCATCTCACGCGCGAGGTGCTCCTGGAACTCGTCGAGCCGGCCGTCGTCCACGAGCGCGCGGAGGACCGCATGTGCGTCGTAGGACATGCGGTGGTCGTGGGGGAGGAGGTCGTAGAGGGACGAGGGGCGAGGGACGCGCGGTGCGTTCGACCCTTCGAATTCGCGATCGCCCTCATGCCGAGGTGTTCCATCCACCGCCGCGGCGCCACCACGCGTCCCGCGTCCCGCGTCCCCAGCGCCTCCCGCCTCCCGCCTCCCGCCTCCCGCATCTCGTCCCGCGTCCCGCGTCCCGCGTCCCTCGGACAGCATCCCCACCAGCTCCCGCAGCTTCTCCAGGCACGCCGCGTCGTCGTCCACGGCGTAGTGCGCGACGCCGCTCAGCTCCGTGTGGGTCACGGCGCCGCCGAGGGTCTCGGCGTCGATCGTCTGCCCCGTCGCGCCCTTCACGAGATTGGGGCCGCCGAGGCCCATGAACGACGTCCCCTTCACCATGACGATGAGATCGGAGAGCGCCGGGAGGTAGGCGCCGCCGGCGATGCACGGCCCCATGACCGCGGCGAGCTGCGGGATGCGCAGGTAGCGCCGCATGATCGAGTTGTAGTAGAAGATCCGCGACGCGCCGTACTGCCCCGGGAACACGCCCCCCTGGTACGGCAGGTTCACGCCGGAGGAGTCCACGAGGTAGATGATCGGGATGCGGCAGCGCATGGCGATCTCCTGCGCGCGCAGCATCTTCCGGATCGTCTCCGGCCACCAGGAGCCGGCCTTCACCGTCGCGTCGTTGGCGACGATGACGACCTCGCGCCCGTGCACGATCCCGAGCCCCGTGACGACGCCCGCCGCCGGCGCCTGGCCGTCGTACTGGTCGTAGGCGACGAGGAGCCCGATCTCGAGGAAGCGCGACCCGGCGTCGCACAGCTTCGCGATGCGCTCGCGCGCGGTGAGCTTTCCCTGCTTGTGCTGCCGCGCGATCTTCTCCAGCCCGCCGCCCTGCCGGAGCTGCTCCTCCAGCGCGCGGACCGCATCCCCGAGTTCCCGCAGCCGCGACGTCACGCTTCCTGCTTCTCGTGCTCGGCGAACCAGCTCCGGATGTAGTCCACCAGCTCGGTGGTGGGCGTCCCGGGGCCGAAGAGCTTCCCGATCCCCTGCGCGTGCAGCGATTCCATGTCCTCGCGGGGGATGATGCCGCCGCCGGTGATGAGGATGTCGTCGCGCCCCGCGTCGCGCAGCAGCTCGCGCACGCGCGGGAAGAGGGTCATGTGGGCGCCGCTGAGGATGGAGAGGCCGACGACGTCCACGTCCTCCTGGATCGCCGCGTTCGCGATCATCTCCGGCGTCTGGTGCAGCCCCGTGTAGATGACTTCCATGCCGGCATCGCGCAGCGCGGCGGCGACGACCTTGGCGCCGCGATCGTGGCCGTCGAGGCCCGGCTTCGCAACCAGCACGCGTATTGGACGCATGGATTCGAATGGTTGAAGGCGTGCGGCACGCGGGCGACGAGCTCGCCGCGGCGCCACCGTGTTGAAAAGCTAGCCGCGTCCGGAGCGGCGGGGCAACTTTCCGGCCGCGCGTTCGGCGCGGGCGACGAGCAGCATCTCGCTCGAGCGGCGCGTGAGCGGGCGATCGCGCCACCCGTCGTACGCCGCCTCGACGACGAGCCCCGCGTCCGCGCACAGCTCCGCGAGCCGCGTCGCCGTATAGAGGCGAATTCTGTGCTCGCGCGCGCCGCGTCCGCTCGGCCCTTCCCAGTTCGTGTGGATGGTGAGGACGCCGGAGAGCGCGTCGAACTCGCGTTCCTGGGCGACCATGGTTCCGTCACGGGTGCGCCACCAGTCACGATCGAGGAAGCGGGCCATCACCCCGTCGCGGCTGCCCCCGTGCCAGACGAGGATCCCGCCCGACC
>CAMLIT010000055.1 GCA_946480295.1 uncultured Gemmatimonadota bacterium | reverse complement strand
GCAGCGGCTCCATCGTCTCCGGGTCGCAGGGCACCTGCACCTCGTCGCGGTAGGGCGACGTCATCAGCGTCACGCGCATGCGCGGGAACGCGTCGAAGAAGGCGATGTAGCTCCAGGCGAACACGCCGATGTAGAGCAGCGTCACGCCGATCTCCCAGATGCCGAACGGGAGCGACTTCGCGACGCCGTACGCCGACGGGTACGTCTCCGTGTAGCGCGTCATCCACATCCCGAGCAGGCTGCACAGCGCGAACAGGATGAACGTCGGCCGGTACACCTTGGTCGCGCGCGACACGAAGCCGAAGAAGGGCGCGGCGAAGGTGAGGAAGAGCGAGATGAGGGTGAACCACATCCACGGCTGGATCAGGCGCAGCCGCATGAACCAGGTCTCCTCGCCCATGTTGCCGTACCAGATGACGAGGTACTGGCCGAAGGTGAGATAGCCCCAGAAGGCGGTGAAGGCGAAGATCAGCTTGCCGATGTCGTGGTAGTTCACCTCGGTGATCAACCCGCGGGCGCCGCCGAGGAAGCCGTCCCACCAGGTGGTGACGAGGCCGAAGAGCGCCAGGGCGCTGAGCCAGCCGCCCATGAAGAACCACAGGTTGTACATCGTGCTCTGGAAGTGCAGGGTGAGCCCCATCGAGAGGTCCCACGCGAGCACGGAGAAGCCGAGGCCGTAGATCAGGGCGAGGGCGACGGAGGTCTTCCCCTGCACGGAGTGGATGCTGTGGAGCTCGCGGCGCTCGCCGCGCCAGTCGCGGCGCATGCGCGCGCGCAGGCCGGCGGCCCACGATCCGCCGCCCTCCGGCAGCTCGCCCACGTCCATCTTCAGCGACAGGTACACGTGCCACAGCCCGAAGAGCGTGAACAGGCCGAAGATGACGATGTCGCGGATGCTCAGGAACGCCGGGTTGTAGTACGTCGCCTTCTCGGCGACGGGATACGCCTCGTGCGTCCACGGGAAGATGTAGTTCTTCCCGACGAAGAGGATGAGGAGGAGGAAGATGAAGGCGATCGGCAGGAAGGCGACGTAGCCCTCCATGAAGCGGATCACCGGCCGCGACCAGCGCGCGGTCGTTATGCGCTGGACGCCGACGAAGGTGATGCCGCCGCTCGCCAGCACGGCCCAGAAGAGCCAGTTGAAGTGGAAGGCGAGCCACACCCGGTCGGGCGCGACGAACAGGCCGACGATGAAGACGATGGCGCCGATGACGGTGAGCACCACCGCCGCGGTGTGCAGCGAGGCCGGGATGGGCCGGCTGGACGCGGCGAGGACTTCCTCACGCGTGGGCGCGCGTTGGGGATAGAGGCTCACGGCTTGGCCGAGGGACGAGGGACGAGGGACGAGGGACGAGCGGCGCCGCGCGCCGTGTCGGCGGCTCCGGCGCGGCCCGTGGAATCCGCGGCGCCCGGGGCACCAGCGGCGGGCGCGTCAGGCGCGGCGCCGGCGGCCGGGGTCCGGTTGTCTGGGCCGAGGGGCACCATCGCCTGCGAGGCGACCTGCTTGTAGTACGGCGCCGGGCGCGTCGGCGCGGAGGTCGAGACGCCGGGGATCTCCGGGCCGGTCTCGCCCGGCCGGCCGACCGGCGCGGCGACGACGCGGGTGTTCCCCTTCCCCTCCAGCGCGCGCAGGTAGTTGATGATGTCCCAGCGGTCGGACTCCTCGATGCGGTTGTACGTCGGCATCAGGCCGCGGCCGTTGCGGATCATCCCGAAGATGTAGCCGTCGGTGTACTTGGTGGCCGCGTTGCTGGTCGGGCCGCCGATGTTCATCCCCGGCATGCCGAACTTCGTGACGGGGCCGTCGCCGAGGCCGCCCGGCCCGTGGCAGGGCTCGCAGTTGATCTGGAAGTTCTTGCGCCCGTTCTCCAGCGACCGCGCGTCGGCGGGCACCGGGTTCGGGATGTTCGCCATCGACTCGATCGTCGCCGGCAGCGGGGTGCGCGCGTACTCGTACCCCGGCGCCGCCGTCCCGTACACCGGCACGGAGTTCTGCGGATTGCCGCGGAACGGGATCGTGTCCGACGCCGTCTCCCACGGATCGATCTTCGGCTGCTGCTTGAAGTCGGTGAACCAGCTGCAGCCTGTCACCGCGAGCGCCAGCAGCGCCGACGCGAGAAAGTGTCGAGGGTCAAGGGTCGAGGGTCGAGAAGTGGCGTGGGGTCGGGTCGTCCGTCTCGACCCTCGACCGTCGACCCTCACCCCTGGGGTCAGTTCACCGTTCACTGCGCACCTCCACCGCTCCGTGCTTGCGCAGCAGAGTCATCGCCTTCTCCGACAGGTCAGGGGTCGTGTCCACCCACACGCCGAAGTCGCCGTGACTGAAGCGCGGGTCGTAGCCGACCGTGAGAGTGAGTCGCGGGATCCGCGAGTACGCGAACATCGCGTAGACGGTCGCGAGTCCGCCGATGAGCACCATCACCTCGAATCCGAGGATCGTGTACGGCACGTAGGTCACGATCGCCTTGCCGCCGACGACGATCGGCCAGTAGTCCGAGATCCACGCGGCGATCCAGTAGCCGAAGGTCACGCCGAGGAGCCCGAAGATGAGCGTCACGCGCCGCACGGGGCTCGGCCCGTGTTCCATCGCGTGCTCCAGCTCGTGCCGGGGCGTGGGCGAGAACACGGTGATGTCCCCGAGCCGCTGCTTCCTGAGGTCCTCGATCGCGTGCACCGCCGCGTCGAGCTCGCTGAAGGCTCCGAGTACGCCGGGCATGTCAGAGGTTCTCCTGGGGATGCTCGTATGGCACGTCGAGGTCGTGGTCGATGTCGTGCGCATGCCGCATCCGCGGCGGCAGGATCTCCTTGATCTCCGAGATGGCCATCACGGGCATCTGCTTCACGAAGAGCAGGAACCACATGAAGAACCAGCCGAAGCTGCCGACGAGGATGGCGTAGTCGATGTAGGTCGGCGCGTACGTCCCCCACTGCCACGGCTCGAACTCGTGCGACAGCGACTGGGGGATGATGATGAAGCGCTCGAACCACATCCCGAGATTGATGAACAGCGACAGGATGAACAGCCACGTCGTGTTGCGGCGCAGCTTCTGGGAGAAGAGCGACAGCGGGAGCACGCAGTTGCAGATGAGCATGATCCACGCGGCCCACGCCCACTGGCCGAAGACGCGGTTCCAGAAGTACTCCTGCTCGAACTGGTTGCCGCTCATCCACGCCACCTGGAACTCGGTGAGGTAGGAGAGGCCGACGACGAGGGAGACGAAGAGGCACATCTTCGCCGCCGCGTCCAGGTCGTTCAGGGTGACGTAGTGCTGCAGCTTGAACCACTTCCGGATGGGGATCATGATCGTGAAGACCATGCCGAGTCCGGAGTAGATGGCGCCGGCGACGAAGTACGGCGGGAAGATCGTCGCGTGCCACCCCGGGGTGAGCGCCATCGCGAAGTCGAACGACACGACGGAGTGCACCGAGAGCACGAGCGGCGTGGAGAACGCGGCCAGGAACAGGTAGGCGCGCGTGAAGTGCCGCCACTCGTTGTCGGAGTTCCGCCAGCCGAGCGAGAGCATCCCGTAGATCCGCTTGCGGAGCGGGTTGACCTCGCGGTCGCGCAGCACCGCGAAATCCGGCAGGAGGCCGACGTAGAGGAAGGTGCTCGAGATCGTGAGGTAGGTCAGGATCGCGAACACGTCCCAGAGCAGGGGGCTCTTCGGGTTCGGCCAGATGAGCCGCCAGTGCGGATACGGGACGAGGTAGAAGAACTTCCAGGGGCGCCCGAGGTGCAGGATCGGGAAGAGCCCCGCCGTCATGACGGCGAAGACCGTCATCGCCTCGGCCGCGCGGTAGATGCTCGTGCGGAAGCCGGCGCGGAAGAGGTAGAGGATCGCCGAGATCAGCGTCCCGGCGTGGCCGATGCCGACCCAGAAGACGAAGGTGACGATGTAGACGCCCCACATCACCGGGGGCTGGTAGCCGGCGACGCCGAGGCCGGAGTAGATCTGGTAGATCCACGCCACGGCGCCGCAGAGCATGCAGAGGATCGCGAAGGCGAGCATCGCGAACCACTTCGGCGACGGGCCGAGGGTCGCGATGATCTCGCGATCGACCTGCTCGTAGCTCTTGACCGCGGGGTAGCGGACGGCGGCCGACGGGATGTTCGGCCGGACGCCTTCAGGCAGGGGAGCGGCAGCAGTGCTCATCGCGTGCCCTCCTCAGCTCGCCGACGGAGCGGGAGCCGCTCCGGCCGCAGGATGATTGACCTTCTTCAAGTAGACCACCGCGGTGTAGGTGTTGAGCTCCTCGAAGACGTGGTAGGCGCGCCGATCCTGCGCGAGCTGCGCCACCGTCCACTGCGGATCCGCCGCATCACCGAAGACGATCGCCCGCGACGGACAGGCCGCGGCGCACGCGGTCGTGAACTCGTCGGGGCGCACCTCGCGCTGCTCGAGCGTCGCGCGGTTCTCCGCCTCGCGGATGCGCTGCACGCACATCGTGCACTTCTCCATCACGCCCTTGCCGCGGACGGTGACGTCCGGGTTGAGCTGCCAATCGAGCGGCTCGGGGAAGGCGTACTGGCGCCGGTCGGGCTCCCCGTAACCGAACCAGTTGAAGTAGCGGACCTTGTAGGGGCAGCCGTTGGAGCAGTAGCGCGTGCCGACGCAGCGGTTGTAGACCTGCACGTTCAGCCCGTCCGGCGAGTGGTACGTCGCGTACACCGGGCAGACCGGCTCGCAGGGCGCGTTGCCGCAGTGCTGGCAGAGCATCGGGACGAAGCGCGCCTCGAACTCCTCGCCGAACTTGCCGTCGTCGGCGCCTTCGTAGTAGCGCTCGAGGCGGATCCAGTTCATCTCGCGGCCGCGCGTGATGTTGAACCCCGGCTCGTCGGCGGCGAGCACGCTCGGCGCCTGCCAGCGCGCGCCCACCGTCGGGATGTTGTTCTCGGCGTAGCAGGCCACGACGCACGCCGAGCAGCCGGTGCAGCGCGAGAGGTCGACCGTCATCGCCCAGCGGCGCTTCGTCATGCCGAGCGGGTTGCTCGGCGCGTACAGCCCCTTGTCCTTCCCGTTGTCCGCCGCGGTGGGCGCCCCGAGGTTGCCCTGGGCGTCGGCGGCGACGGGGGAGCGGAGGCCGGGGAGGAAGGCGTGGCTGGCGTCGCCGGGCTCGTGCTCCTCCTCCTTCCCCTCTCCTTCCTGCTTCGGGGCGAGGAGCGCGCCGACGGGGATCGCCTGCGCGATGCCGCGCCCGTGCTGGCGCGCCGACCCTTCCGTGCTCGGCACGGTGATCTGGTCGCCGGTCTTGCGGATGGACGCGCGGGTCGACGTCCAGACGAAGCCGCCGCCGTTGTCGGCGCCGGCCTGGACGAGGTCGAAGGAGTTGATGCCGACGGCGCGTGCATAACGACCGTAGCCCCACTGCACCGCGGTGTCGCCCGGGTTGAAGTGGGCCATGTTCTGCGCCGAGCGGTGCCCTTGGCCGGAGGGGATGGCGATCACGTCGGGGCGCACGCCGAGGTACGGCATCGCCGGCGCGGTCACCGTGCCCGCCGCGGTCTTCACCTCGAGGATGTCGCCGCGCTCGATGCCGAGCTTCGTCGCCGTCTCGGGGTGGATCTCCACCCACGACGTCCACGCGGCCTTCATGACGGGATCGGGCAGCTCCTGGAGCCACGGCTTGTTCGCGCCCGCCCCCGCGCCGAGCACCGGCGAGGGATAGGTCACGAGGACGAAGTCGCCCTGCGTGCGCGCGATCGGCTGCGGGCGGCGCGTGGTCGCCGGCGCGGCGACCGGCGCGCCGCCGGCGGTGGCGAGGGTGCCCGCGGCGACGCCCTTCGTCAGCCCCGCGGTGAACGCGTTGACCCCGCCCGGGAATCGGCCGATGAGCCACGTGCGGTAGTCGGGCTCGGGGTACTTCGCCGCCATCGCCGGGTCCTTCTTCGCGACGGCGATGAGGACGTCGGCGCAGCCGCGCGTCTCCGGGAAGACCGGGTCCATCGCCGGCTGCTGGAGGCCGATGGTGCCCTTCACCGGCGCCGCGTCGCCCCACGACTCGAGCGAGTGCAGGTCGGGGAGGACGAGGTCGCAGAGCTCCGTCGTCTCGTCAGGCATCGTCGAGAAGGCGACCTTGAACGGCACCTTCGCGAACGCCGCGGCGAAGCCGTAGCCCTTCGGCAGGTAGTAGGCGGGGTTCGTGCCGCGCACGAAGGCGATCGGCACCTGGCCGGCGCGCATGCGCTCGACGGCGTCGAGGAGCTGGTCGTAGCGGGCGATGCCCTCGAACGAGGCGACCGCCTCGGCGGGACGGATCGTCGTGCCGACGTTGCCCTGCGCCTGGTTCAGCGCGGCGACGGCGGAGGCCAGCTCGAAGGCGTTGTCCGTGCGCGCGCCGGCGAGGACGAGGCTCGGCTTCGCCGCGGCGAACTCCTTCTGCAGCGCCTGGAGCTGCTCGGCGGGGACGCCGCTCTCCTGCGCCGCCTGCTGGGCCGACCCCTTGCCGGCGAGGAAGTTCACGATGGCGAGCTCGGAGCCCGGCGCGCACGGGATCCACGTGTCGGCGTTGAGCCCCGTGAGGGAGCGGCGCGGGCCGACGTAGACGAAGCGCGGCGCGCTGTCCAGCTTCGCGCGCGCCTCGGCGAAGTCGAGCTGCTGCGGGACGCTGGCGCCCCAGCCCTCGAGGAAGTCGCCGCCGAACGAGACGATGAGCTTCGCGTCGCCGAACGAGAGGCGGGGCCACGCGACGCCGTAGGCGCGCTTGTTGGCCTCGAGCACCGCGCTGTCGGCCTCGACGTCGACGCTGAGGTGCGGCTTCATGCCGTAGCCGGCGAGCCACGCGTCGAGGAAGCCGGGGAAGCTGCCCGTCTCGTGCTGGTTGAAGAAGACGGCGTTCGCGGCGCCGCCGCGCGTGCGCGCGGCGCCGAGCTGCTGCGACAGGGTGGTGAGCGCCTCGTCCCAGGTGATGGTCTTCCACGCGCCGTTCTGCTTGAGCATCGGGCGGCGGAGGCGATCGGGGTTGTAGAGGCCCTGGAGCGCCGACTGGCCGCGGGCACAGAGGCCGCCGCGGTTCAGCGGGTGGTCCGGGTTGCCCTCGAGCTTGATGACGCGCCCGTCGCGGGTCTCGGCGACGATGCCGCACGCCGCGGAGCATTCGCGGCAGGTGGTGGCGTAGTAGGTGGAGACGCCGGGGATCGTCTCGTCAGGCGAGACGAGGTAGGGGATGAGCTTTCCGGTCTTCTCGGGCACGCACGCGGTGGCGGCGACGGCGGCGCTGCCGACGCCGAGCACCTTGAGGAACTCGCGGCGCTTGACGCCCGGCTTCGGAGAATCGTTGCTCATTTCTGGGCGATCGGTTGGACGAGACACGCGGGCCTCAGTAGTGGCAGGCGGCGCAGTCGTACCGCGCCTTGATGCGGCCGTTCACGACCGTGAGGCGGCGATGCGATTCGGCGGGATTGAGGAGCATGGCTTCCGCCGCCTTGCTCGCGCTGTCGGGGGCGTAGCCCGCGGCCTCGAGGCCTTCCTTGGGGCTGTAGCCGTTGACGTGACAGCTCACGCACCAGCCCATGTTGAGCGAGGAGGCCTGATAGACCGGCATCATCTTCTGCACCTGGCCATGGCAGGTCTGGCAGGTGACGCCGGCGTTGACGTGGCGCATGTGCGGGAAGTGGACGTACTCCGGCACCTTGTGGATGCGGATCCACGGGATGGGATGGTTCTGCGCCGCGTACTTCTGGAGCTTGTCGATCTCGGGGGCGAGGTCGCCGACGTCCTTCTTCACCGCCGGGTTGCTGGAGGTCACGATGGTGTGGCAACCCATGCAGGTGGAAACCGCGGGGAGTCCGGGGTCCATGGACTTGTTCGCGGCGTAATGGCAGTAGATGCAGTTGATGCCGAGCTTCTGCACGTGCACCGGATGCGAGAAGGCGATCGGCTGGGTGGGTGCACTGCCCTGAGACGAGGAAGCTCCGCTGTAGGCGGAGAGCATGACGGCGCCCGCCGCCAGGGCGAAGAGCCCCGGGATGGCGGTCCACTTCCTACGCTTGGTCATCGCGATCGAGTGAAGGTGGCAAGAGGCGCGGCACTTTGTGAACTATTTCACAAGCACCGAACCGGCCGAGAAATTTGGGCGTCCTATGGATTGCGCGCAAGAGATGCCCCGCACGCTTGCGCGAACATCGACGCTCGCGCGTGCACCACATGTTCGTGATCATCGACACCGCTCCGCGAACAGGTCGTCCACCGACGCGAGCGTGACGCCGCGCAGGTCGTCGGGGAGCAGGTCGAGATTCGCCCGCGGATTCTGCGTCAGCCGGAGCGGCCACTGCGTGCCGAAGACGAAGCGCGAGGGCCCGATCGTGCGCAGCAGCGTCGCGAGGTGATCGTCGGGCGGCCCCCAGATCCAGGCGATGTCCCAGAGGACGCGCTCCTGCTCCGCGGGGGTGAGCCCCCAGTGCACCTCCTCGATCATCTCCCGGCCGGCGGCGGTGACGACGAGGCGCACGCGCTCCCCGGCGCGCGCGAGCGCGCGGATCGCGGCGGCGCTCAGGTCCCCCGCGACGTCCATCGGATGGCGCTGCCGCAGGTCCTCGAAGCGCACGGTGAGGAGGAGCGCCATGCCGAGCTCCCCCGCGGCGAGCGCCAGCTCCCGCATCCCTGGGTCGTGCGGCCCCAGCCCCCACTGCGGCGGGTAGGCGCGGACGGCGGGCGCGCCGGCGTCCCGCGCCGCCTGCAGCGCGCGGAGCCAGCCCGGCCAGTCCGGCCGGATGGTGGGCACGGGACGCAGCCGCTCGGCGAAGGGCGCGAGCGCGGTGTAGAGCTGCGCGTTGCCCGGCGTGGGGTCGCGGTAGAACGCCGACGGTAGATGGCCGACCCATGCAATCTCGATCCCCTCGCGGTCGAGCACGCGCACGAGGATCTCGGGATCCGGGTGCGGCACGTAGCGGAAGGGATAGGGACCGATGAGGGTGTCGACGTCGATCATCGGCGGGAGGCGGGAGGCGGGAGGCGGGAGGCGTCACTTCCCGTCGCCGTGGAGAGCTCCTCGCAGCGCGGGAAGCTTCCCTTCGGAAAGATCCTGGCCGCATTCCGCCAGCGGATGTCCTCGATGTCGTCGGGGGAGAGCAGCTCGATGACGTCGAGGGCGCGGAGCTTGGCGAGGCCGGTCTCCATCGTGAGGTCGGTCGCCCAGAGCAGGCGCTGCGCGCCGAGCACGGCGACGGCGGCGTCGAGCATGCCGCGATCGACGCCGCTGCCCGAGAGATCCGGCAGGATGTTCGGATGATCCACGACCGCGGGGAAGGTGTGGGCCCAGTCCCCTCCCCCGCCGATGTGCGCGAGGATGAACGTCGTGCGCGGATGCCGCGCGGCGAGGCGCGCGAGGTCGGCGCCGTCGGAGATCTCCTGCGCCGGCCACTCGCGGCGGCGATGCTGCCAGATGTGGTGCAGGATCGGCAGCCCGCGTTCGCCGGCGAGCTCGGCGATCGGGTCGAGCAGCGGATCGTCGGCGCGACGGCTCGCGAGCAGCTTCACGCCGATCGCGCCGCGCGCGACGCAGCGCTCGATCTCGCGGAGCGCGTGGTCGGTGTGGTTCGGGTTGACGGTGACGAACATCCGCACCCGGTGCGGCTCGCGCTCGGCGATGGCGAGCATCGCGTCGTTGCCGAGCGTCACGTCGGGTGGCGACGGGAAGTACGTGGGCGAGGTGAATCCGTATGTGCCGAGCACCGACGCGACGTGATAGGTGATGCCGATGCGTTCACCGGCGCGGAAACGCGCCGCGTTGACGTCGGCCCAATCACTGCGGCCGCAGCCCGCGTGCAGGAAGTGTGCGTGCGCGTCGACGAGCGGCCCGCTCACCGCGCCATCTCCTCCTCCTCCTGCAGGTCCACGAACGCCGCGCTGGCGCCCTTCTCGATGTCCCGCACGGCGTCCTCGTCGTGCGCGAGGGCGGCGAAGTTGTACGCGCCGCGCTTGAAGAGCACGCCGTGCCGCGCGGCGAGCTCGAGGAATCGCGTCTGCCGACGATCATCGTCGAAGCGCAGGAACCACATCGGATCGATCCCCTCCACCGTCACGCCGGCCACGCCCGCCGCCTCGATCGCCGCGCTCACGACGGCCCGCAGCTCGTTGCCGATGCTCCACAGCGACTCGCAGATGTCCGCCTGCTCGTGCCAGTCGAGGACGGCGTTGGCGGCGGCGAGCGCGGTGCTCTCGCTCGCCAGCGTCGAGGAGATCCAGGTGCGCCGCGCCGCCTCCATGAGATCGCGTCGGCCGACGACGGCGGCGAGCGGATAGCCGTTCGCCATCGCCTTCCCGAAGGCCGCGAGGTCGGGCGACACGTCGGCGTACTGCTGGTAACCGCCGGTGCGCAGCCGGAAGCCCGTCTTCACCTCGTCGAAGACGAGCGCCGCGCCCAGCTCGTCGCAGAGCGCGCGCGCCTTCGCGATCCATTCCGGCGACGGCAGCCGCTCGATCACCGGCTCGAGGACGATCGCGGCGAGGCGCGTCCCCGCGTCGCGGGCCGCCCGCTCGAGCGCCTCGACGTCGTCGAAGGGGACGGCGCGATAGTCGCCCCGCACGCCGGCGGGCACGCCGGCCGCCGTGGACGACCAGTCGAGCCAGCCGAAGTAGCCGCACCCGATCACGAGATCGCGCCCAGTGTACGTGCGCGCGATGCGCACGGCGGCGGCGATGGCCTCGGCGCCCGTCTTCAGGAACTGCACCATCTCGGCGCAGGGGATCACGCCGCACAGGCGTTCCGCGACCTGGACCTCGCGCGCGTCGGGGAGGGCGGAGACGTTGCCGTTGGCGGCCGCGTCGATCACGGCACTCGTGACGTTCGGCTCCGCGTACCCGAGCGCCACCGCGCCGAGCGCCATGGTGCAGTCGATGTAGCTGTCGCCGAACGCATCGATGACGTGGCAGCCGGCCGCGCGCGCGAAGTGCGTGGGCGCATCGGCTTCGGGGTCGCCGAAGAGCGCCTCGGGGCGCTTGCTGCCCGTGGAGGAGCCGGTCGGCAGCACGGCCGCGGCGCGTACGCGCCAGTCGGGCTCCTCCGCCCCCTCCGGGACCTCTTCGGGCGCCGCCGCTTCGGCGTCCTCCTCCAGCTCCTCTTCCGCGAGCTCGGCCCGCGACTCCTCCGGCTCCGCGTCCGCGGGCGGCTGCTTCACGCTGCGATCGAAGAATCGGCGGAAGGGCATGCGCGGAAGAAGTATGGGCCGGCCATCGGAGTCAAGTCCGTCCGGTCCGCTCCATGTAACGGACGACCTCGATGGCGATGGCGCGCATCAGCGACAGCTCGCGCGCGTCGGGCGCCGCGCGGAAGCTCAGCGAGCGCACGCTGCGCATGATCGCCTCGGTGTTGCGCGTCTTGAAGAACTCGATGGCGGCGAGGGCGCGCTCGACGTCGGCGTAGTAGCGCTCGAACTCGATCGCCGGGGGCGGCGGGGTCGACTTGCGCGGCGGCGCCAGCCGGCGCGTCGCGCTCCCCGCGGCGAGGTGCAGCTCGTAGAGGCCGATGAGCACGGCCTGCGCGAGGTTCAGCGACGCATGCTCCGTCGTCGGGATGGTGACCGCGGCGTGCATGCGATCGAGGATCTCGTTCGGGAGGCCGCTGTCCTCGCGCCCGAAGACGAGCGCCACCGGGCCGTCGGGCGCGGCGTCGAGCAGCTCGTCGGCCGCCGCCTTCGGCTCGATCACCCGCCATTTGGCGGCGCGGCGGCGCGCGGTGAAGCCGACGGTACGCACGCAGTCGGCCACCGCCTGGTCGAAGTCGTCGAAGCGCTCGATGCGGTCGATGACGTCGCGCGTGCCGTGGGCGATCCCCTCCAGCCGGTCGGGCTCGTACGCCACGGGCCGGACGAGGCGCAGGCGCGAGACGCCCATGTTCTTCATCGCGCGGACGGTGCCGCCGATGTTCACGGGATCGAGGGGCTCGTAGAGCACGACGACGACGGCGTCGAGCGGCGAGTCAGGCATCGGCAATCTGGAAGCGGAGCAGGCGTTGGCGTTCGTGGCGGTCGCCCCGAAGATACACGAACTCCCCCTCCGCGCCGTCGAGGACGAGCTGCCCGCGCCGTCGCTCGCGGCCGGGCGGCTTCTCGTTGACGACGACGCCGAGGGCGACCTCGCGCGCGACGGTCGCCGACAGCGCGATGCGCACGTCCATGCGATAGCCGTCGGCGGTGCGCTCCCACGCCGCGCCGACGGCGAGGTCGTGCGACCAGCCGTCGAGCGGACGGGCACGCACGCCGGGCCCGTCGGGTTCGGGGACGAGGAGCCACGCCCCGTCGCCGACGGCGCTCGCGACGTAGAGCTGCACGCCGTCGCCGTTGATGTCGGGCGGCTCGTTGTCGTACGGATTCCGCGCGCCGGCGGCGACGAAGGTGAGCGGACGCGCGCCGACGTGGACGTCGATGGCGACGACGAGCGCGTCGCGCTCCCGGCTCACGGTCACCTCCGCCGTCGGACGCCCCGCCTCCTGCCAGCTCTCCTCGGAGCGCCGGTAGTGCGAACCGCCGAGCGGGAAGCGGAGCGGGCGGCCGCGCGGAAGCTCGTATGGTGGAGCGCCGGCGCTCGACGACGGCCGCTCCGGCGCGGGGCTCTCGTCGCGCCGCGGCGCGAGGCCGCGCAGCGCGATGGTCGCGTGCGTCGCGCCGGCGAAGCGCTCCACCCGCCATCCGTCGGTCGTGTCGGCGTGCACGTGCCGCTCGCCACCCCGGAGCTCCACCACGAGTTGCACACCGTCGTCACGCGCGGCGACGACGCGCGAGTCCCACGCGAGGACGAACCGATGGCGCCCCTCGCGCGCCCGCGCGCGCAGGAGCCAGAAGGCGCGGTCGCCCGCACCGGGCGGCCCGGGCGCGACCGCGCGCCACCACTCGGTCCTGGCATCGGACCGGCACCAGCCGTCGAGCCGCTGCTCGTCGGGCGCGACGGCGTGAAAGCGCAGGGACGCGCCGGCGTCCACGCGCGCGCAGGCGGTGTCGCGCAGGAAGTCGAAGCCGTCCTCGAGGCCCGCACCGCCGGCGAGTGACGCGGCGACGAGCCGATCGGACACGCCGTCGACGCGAGCGTCGACGTGCAGCGGCAGGTCGAGGGTGACGTCCGCGTCGGCGCGCCAGACGAGATCGTCGACGAGGTAGCCGTCCATCACGACGACGGTGCGGGCGACGGACACGCCGGGAGCGATGTCGCGCGCGGCGGCGGAGATCCAGCCGGCGTCGCCGCGCTCGTCCCAGGCGACGAGCGCGCCGTGCACGCGCTCCTGCGAATGGCCGTCGACCAGCGGCGCGTCGTGCGCGAGGGTGCTGCGGTACCAGTGGAGCGACGGGTCGACGTAGGAGCCGGTGCCCATGTCGTCGAGCCAGCGCGTGGCGCCGCGGAAGAGGAGCAGGTTCAGGCGATCCGGATGCCCGTGGCCGCCGCCGGAGTGGCCGTAGTCGAGGGCGACGTAGACGCGGCCGGCGTCGCGGCGGAGGATCCCCAGCCCCTGCGCCTCGAGCAGCGCCGACGCGGGCGCGATGGGGCGCAGCGGCGGGAGCTGCGGCAGCGCGTGGAGCAGCGAGCGCCAGCCGAGGTCGGCGCGCGAGAGGCGCGACGGCGGTCCGTTCCGCTCGACGTCCGCCGACGTGCGCGCGCGTCCGGTGTCCGCGCGCGGAAGCTCGTCGTCGTAGAGCCGGTACAGCGCCCCGGCGAGGCGCTCGTCGGCGGCGCGGGCGAGGCCGAGCTCGCACAGCTCGGCGAAGCGCGGCTGGCGCAGCGAGATCGCGTACTGGGAATCGCGGCGCGACGGCAGGGTGAAGTCGGGGAGCGCGGCGACGAACGGCGTGGCGAAGCCTTCCTGGAAGCGCCTGACGAGTGGCGCGGGCAGCCCGATGCCCGCCACCTCGGCCATCGTCACGGCGTACCAGAGCCCGCGGTGCGCGAAGAGGTGATAGTTCTCCCCCTCGTACCAGGTGCCGTCGGGGAGGAGCCCGTGCTCGAGGTGGAACACCACGCCCGACGGGCCGTGGACGATTCGCTCGGCGTCGGCGCGGCGGCCGAGGAGGAGCGCCGCGGCGAGGAGCGCGGCGTTGTTCCACACCTGCCGGTTCGACGCGCCCTCGTCGTAGCTGGCGACGAGGGCGCGGCTCGGCTCGACGATCCGCTCGACGACGCGGTCGCGGATGGCGACGTCGTCGGCGCGGGCGAGGAGATCGGCGGCGACGCAGAGCTGGAGGAGCCAGATCGACTCGAGATAGGTGCTGAAGAAGAGCCGCGTGGGCCCGAGCACGTTGTCGCGATTGGGGTAGTCGAGGTACCGCTCCGCGTAGCCGTGGAGGATGTCGCGCGCGAGGGCGGCACAGCGCTCGTCGCCGGTGAGCGTCCCGAGCAGCGCCCCGTGCACGGCGCGCTCGGCGAGCCAGAGCTGGTACCAGTAGAGCCAGAATCGGTCGTGCAGCTCGCCGGTGTACTCGCGCCCGCAGACGGGGCAGCGGTGGCGGTGCGGGCTGAAGGGATCGAAGTCGAGGAGCGCGCCGTCCAGCGGACAGCGGCCGCCCTCGCGCGAGAGGAGCGCCTTCTCGCGCGGAATGTACGGCTCGCGCTGGAGCAGCGGCTCGCGCTCCTCGAGGAGAGCGCGCGCGAGGGGCGCGAGCGGACCGGCGGCGGCGGCCGCGCGCGCCGGCAGGGCATCGTCGGCGAGGAGGAGGGTCATCGCGCGGCGACGCGGCCGGGCGCGGCGGCGACCCGCCACTGCGCGACGGTGGCCAGCTCGCCGCGCAGGTCCATGCGCACGCCGCGCAGGCGCGCGGAGATCCCCTGCAGCCCGCGCGAGTGGTAGATCCAGGCGACGGGCACGTCGCGCGCGAGCTCGGCCTGGACGGCGCGCCACGCCGCCACGCGTTCGGCATCGCTGCGGGCCGCGCGCGTGCGGGCGAAGAGCGCGTCGAGCGCCGGGGTGTGAAAGCCCGCGTAATCGAGGGCGCCGCCCGCCTGCCGACCGTCGAACATCGCCCCAAGGTAGGCGAGCGAGACGTCGCCGGGAATTCCGGTGACGAGCGCGTCGAAGCGCTTGGCGGGCGCGCGCGCCTCGGTGAGGAAGGCGCCGAGCTCCACCTGACGGATGTCCATGTGGATGCCGCGCGCCGCGAGGTCGGCCTGGACGAGCTGCTCGAGGGCGTTGTCGCCGCTGCCGACGGTGAGGAGGGTGAAGGCGAGCGTGCGGCCGCCGCGATGGCGAAGTCCGTCGGCGCCGCGGCGCCAGCCCGCGGCATCGAGGAGCGAGTCGGCGCGGGCGGTGTCGTGCGGCGGCGACGCGGGGAGCGCGAGCGGGCTCTCCGGCGGCACCGGCCCGGCGGCGGGGGTCCCGTAGCCGGCGAGCGCGGCGCGGACGATCCGGGCCCGGTCGATCGACAGGTCCACCGCCCGCCGCACGCGAACGTCGTCGAAGGGCGGGCGGTGCGCGTTGAAGAACACGCCGGTGGTGAAGAGCACCGGATAGTCGAGCACGCGCAGCGCCGGGTCGCGCCGAACGAGATAGGCCATGGTCGGCGCGATGCCGGCGACGTCGAGATCGCCGCTGGCGAGGCCGGCGAACTTGGTGGTCGGCTCGTCGACGACGGCGACGACGAAGCCGGCGACGCGCGGCGGCCCGCCAAGCGAGGCCGGGAAGTCGTCGTTGCGGCGGAAGGTCCAGTGCTGGCCGGCGACGCGCTCGACGAAGCGGAAGGGGCCGTTGCCGACGGGCGCGAAGTCGAAGGGCGCCCGGCGCATGTCGGCGTGGGGGACGCGCCCGAGCAGGTGGACGGGGAGCACCGGCAGCTCGCAGAAGACGAGCGGGAAGGACGGCTGCGGCGCGGTGAAGCGCACGGCGGCGGTGCTGTCGTCAGGCACGTCGACGCGATCGACGGCGGCGAGGTCGGCGGCGCGCGGATAGCCGGTGGCCGGATCGCGCGCCGCGTCGATGGTGAAGGCGACGTCGCGCGCGGTGGTCGGCACGCCGTCGTGCCAGCGGAGGCCCGTCACGAGGTGGAAGGTGAGGGCGCGGCGATCGGGCGACCACTCCCACGCGCGCGCGGCGTACGGCACGGGGGCGAGTGCCGTGTCGTAGCGCGCCAGGGTGACGAACAGCATGTACCGCTGCACCTGGCGCGAGAGGGTGTGGACGGTGACGAGCGGGTTCGCCGACTCGAGGTCGGTACCGCTGGCGTAGACGACGGTGTCGGCGGGGCGCTGGGGCGCGATGCAGCCGGCGAGCGCGCCCAAGGCGAGCAGCGCGGTTGACGCGAGGGAGCGCGCGTGCATTATGGACGCGTGCGCCTGTCCGTCGTCTGGCGCCGCCTCGGCGGCGCGGTGCTGCTCCTCTGGCTCGTTCTCACGATCACGTTCGCCCTCATCCGCCTCGCGCCGGGTGACCCCGCGGCATTCCTCGTGGCCCCGTCGGCGACGGCCGCACAGACGGCGCGGCTGCGCACGGAGCTCGGCCTCGACCGGCCGGTCGCGGTGCAATATGCACTCTGGCTGCGCGCGCTGCTGCACGGCGACCTGGGGGAGAGCTTCAGCGAGCACCGGCCGGTCGTCGCGGTGCTGCGCGAGGCGCTGCCGATCTCGGTGGGGCTCGGCGCGGTGTCGCTGCTCCTGACCTTCGCCATCGGCGTGCCGATCGGGATGGCGCAGGCGGTGCGCCGCGGGCGGCCGCTCGACCACCTGCTCACGGTGCTCACGACCGCCGTGTACGCGGCGCCGAGCTTCTGGCTCGCGCTGGCGCTCGTCGCGGTGTTCACGTACGGCGCGGCGCTGTGGGGGCTCCCGCCGGCGATGCGGCTGCCGGCGTTCGGGCTGCACACGCCGGGCGCGGCGCTGCACGGCGTCCGCGCGTTCCTCGACCTCGTGCGCCACGCGGTGCTCCCGGTGACGATCCTCACGGCGGTGGGCGCGGCGGGGATCGCTCGTTATGCACGGACGAGCGTGGCCGACGTCCTGCGGCAGGAGTTCGTGCGCACCGCGCGGGCGAAGGGGCTGTCGCCGGCGCGGGTCTACCTCCGCCACGTCCTCGCCACGGTCTTCCCCGCCCTGGTGGTGCTGCTGGCGCTGACGCTCCCCGGCGTCGTCGCCGGCTCGATCTTCGTCGAGGCGATCTTCGCCTGGCCGGGGATGGGGCACCTCATGGTCACGGCGATCGGCGCGCGCGACTACCCGGTGGTGATGGGAGCGACGGCGGTCTACGCGGCGCTGGTCATCTTCGCCAACCTCGCCGCCGACCTCGCCCTGCCGCTGCTCGACCCGCGGCGCGCCGCATGACGATCGCCGCGCGGTGGCGCCGCGCGCTGGCCTCGCTCGGCACGCTCGAGCGCGCGGCGCTCGCCGCCCTCGTCCTGCTCGCGCTCGGCGCCGTCGTCGTCGCGCTCGCCGCCGGCCGGGACCCGCGGGCGATCGGCGACGTGCTCGCCCTGCGGCTGCTCCCGCCGGGCGCGCGCGACGTCCACGGCGACTTCCACCTCCTGGGGACGGACAACTTCGGCCGCGACCTCTTCGCGCGCATGATGCTCGCCGGCCGCATCTCGCTCGCGGTGGGCGTGGTCGGATCGGTGGCCGCGGCGGCGCTCGGGACGCTCGTCGGCGCGCTGGCGGCGTGGCGCGGCGGCGCGATGGACGCCGTGGCGATGGCCATCGCCGACGCGCTGCTCGCCGTGCCGCGACTCGTGCTCCTCCTCGTCTGCGCGGCGCTGTGGCGCCCCGGGCTCACGACGGTGGTCGTCGTCCTCATCGCCACGGGCTGGATGGGGGTGGCGCGGATGGTCCGCGCGGAGGTGCTCGGGGTCGGCCGCCAGCCCTACGTCGAGGCGGCGGTGGCGCTCGGCGCGCGTTCGTGGCGGGTGCTCTGGCGCCACGCGCTCCCGAACGCGCTCGGGCCGGCGATCGTCGCCACGACGCTGGGCGTGGGGAACGCGATCCTGCTGGAGGCGGGGCTGTCGTTCCTCGGCCTCGGCGTGCAGCCACCGGAGCCGAGCTGGGGGAACATGATCGCCGGCGGGCGGGACCTGATCGTGTCGGCCCCGTGGGTCGCGATCGCCCCGGGGCTGGCGCTCGTGCTGACGGTGCTGGCGTGCACGCTGCTGGGTGATGGGATTCGGGACAGGATCGCGGGGGAGGCGAGGGTGGAGGGGCCGGGACTCCGCTAATACGCTGCGGACGTCACTGCGGACTGCGGACGTACTGCGGACCCGGACGCGGACCTCGCTGCGGACTGCGGATGTTCTGCGGACCTCGGACTCGGATCAACTGCGGATGGGGGACTCAACGGCGCGAGAGCCGGTGACCGTGGCACGGCTCGTGTCCAACCATCCGCGTCCGCAGCACGTCCGCAGTCCGCAGCCAATCCGAGTCGCCGTGCGTCCGCAGTGACGTCCGCAGTCCGCAGTACGCAGTGCAGTCGCACGACCTGCCCGAGCCCTACCGCACCACGATCGTTCTCACCTCCCTCGGCCCCACCTCGAACCGGACCACCCCCTCCTCCCGGACCTCCAGCGGCTCGACGGGCGTCTCGTCCAGCTGCGCCAGGCGGGCTTCGATGATCGGGACGCCGAGATGCCACGTCCCGGTCGTCGGGCGATCGAGCAGGTTCACGCAGCGCAGCACGGTCGACTCGCCGTCCTCTCCCTCCTTGATGCACGAGAGCGCGAGACCGGCGCCCTCGAGGGTGACGCCATGTACCGGCGCGGGAGTGGCGAGGGCCCAGCGGATGGTCGTGCCTTCGAGCGGGAGGAGGACGTCGTCGGCGACGCGCTCGATCAGCTCGACCTCGGCATCGCCGCGCGAGCCGTGGGGGAGGAAGGCCAGCTCCGCCTCGAAGGGGCCGTGGCATTGCGCAGCCGGTGTCGGCGCTGGCCAGCCGGCGTGGCCGGGCCGCTCGGGGATGTCGTTGCGCGAGAGCTGGCCGACGGCGCGCACGAGCGTCACGAGCAGCTCCCCGTCGGCGCGCGCCTCGTACTCGGCGAGGCCGTCGCTGTAGATCGTCGCGCCGGCATCGGCGGCGAAGAGCGACACGTAGCGATGCAGCGGCGCGGTCGGCGGCGGCGCTTCGCGGAGCGCATCCTCGGGAGGGAGCTGGATCGGGACGCGATGGACCGGGCCGAACGCCGCATCCGCCCAGACCTCGGCGCCGAGGACGTTCGATCGGATGCCGAGGCGCAGGCGGTGGTCGGAGCCGAAGTTCTGGCCGACGACGCGGATGCGCAGGAAGGGGGCGCCGGCGTCGAGCACGAGGTGGAGCGCGACATCGGCGCAGAGGCGCGGGCCGTGCGGCGTCGGCGCGCCCTCGAGGCGCCAGCGCGCGACGATCTCGCCGCGCAGCGGGCCGCCATGCGCGACACGGCAGCCGGTGAAGCGCGCCTCGGCCGCCGGCCCGCGAGGCGACGGGGTGTACAGGTCCCCGAGATCGACGAGGTCCTCGAAGCGGACGAGCGACGGGAAGGTGCGGCCGGTCGGGAGATGGTCGAGCGAGACGGCGCCGTCGTCGGCGATCGTCAGGCGCAGGACGCCGTTCTCCAGCGAGCGCTCCCTGGCCTGCACCCTGTCGGGGAGGGCGCCGCCTCCGGCCGCCCGGCCGACGAGCGGGAGCGCGATCAGGCCGTAGCCGGGCACGTCCTCCAGCCAGGCGACGGCGCGGCTCACGGCGACGAGGTCGTTGTCCGGATAGTGCCGCGGCGACTCGACGCGGTCGAACGCGGTGCCGCGCTCGAGCACCTGGATTGCCGCGGCGCCGCGGATTCCCGGCAGCGGCGACCTGGCCGACGGAGCGATCGTCGCGCCGCCGGAGGCGGGGCCGACCGGCACGTCGGCGACGAACTCGCGGACGTCGACGAGGGCGAGCCCGCGGCGCGGGCGGGCGGCGCGGTTGCGCACGACGAGGTGCGGCTGCCACGCGTCGCGCGCGGAGCGTGCGCGTACGGGATCGAGGCCGAGCAGGTCCACCAGCGCGTCCTCCCGGATCCCCTCGGCCTGGGAGCGGGCGTCGGCCAGGCGCGCCTCCATGGCGGAGGCGACGGCGTCGATCGAGCAGCCGCAGAGCGTGTCGTGCGGATGCGCCTGGAGGAGCGGCTTCCACGCGGCGGCGGCGAGCGCGG
The DNA here is from genome assembly GCA_946480295.1 of uncultured Gemmatimonadota bacterium. The sequence continues at coordinate 6,870 of CAMLIT010000055.1, read as the reverse complement.
CGCGCGAGCGCCCCGTGGCGCGGCGGGCGAGCGCCGCCCAGGGCTCGGCGTCGCGCACGAGCAGGCGCTCGACGACCGCGTTCAGGCGCTTCTGGTGCGTCCGCGTGCCGAAGGTCCCCTGGAGCGTCCAGGTGTAGCCGTAGGAGTCGCGGAGCTCGCCGGCGACGACGTGCAGCGGCAGGATGGCCGCGCTCTCGACGAGCGCGTCGGCGAAGGCGCGGAGGGAGCTGGCGCGCACGGCGTCGGGGAGCGCGGCGTCGGCGAGCCGCGCGAGCGCCTCGTCCAGCCCGCGCTGCCGCGCGTGGTGATCGGCGCCGTTCGGCAGGAGGAGGACGCGCGTCACCGAGCGACGCGCCAGCTCGTCGCGCACGACGCGCCAGCGCGCGTGCGCCGCCTCCATGTCGACGGGGAGATTCGCGCCGTACTCGTAGCCGTCGGGCGGCAGGTGGAAGGCGAGCACGCTCGCGCCGCCCGGCGAGCGCCAGCGGAAGGTGTCCCCCTCCGGCCAGCGGCTGCCGCCGTAGCCGCGCCAGACGACGGCCAGCTCGAGGCCGAAGCCGCGCGCGAGCTCGGGGAGCGCGGCGGGATGGCCAAACGAGTCGGGGCAGTAGAGCACCGGCGGCGCCTCGGCGCCGAGCTCCCGCAGCACGCGCCGGCCGGTGAGGAGGTTGCGCACGAGCGCCTCGGCGCCGGGGATCAGCTCGTCGGCGAGCACGTACCACGGGCCCGCCTCGAGGCGGCCGGCGGCAAGGAGCGCGGCCAGCTCCGGGCGCCTGTCGGGGCGCACGGCGAGATAGTCCTCGGCGACGATCGCCTGCCCGTCGAGGAGGAAGCTCCGGCCCGGCGGCGGCGGGTCGTCGAGCAGCTCGTCGACGAGCGCGACGAGCCGCTGGCGGAAGCGGCCCGCCGTGTGGTACCACTCGCGGTCCCAGTGGGTGTGCGTGACGACGTGGACGACGTACATGATGGCGGTACAAGTACGCCGGAGCGGAGGGCGCGCGCCAGACGGGAGGGGCCGACGCGACGCGGCGGCGGGAGGGCGATCGCTCGCCTCCCGCCGCCGCGCGGATGTTCGGACCCGCGGGCGGGAGCGCCCGCGGTGCGCGGCGTCAGACCACCGGCCGCCGACCCGTCACCAGCCGGATGATCAGCACGATCACGGCGATGACGAGGAGGATGTGAATCAGGCCGCCGCCGACGCCGGAGATCAGTCCGAGCGCCCACAGCACGAGGAGGATCACGAACAGCGTCCACAGCATAGGTCTTCCCTCTGATGGTGGTTGGTGTGCGCCTGCGGATGGTCATCGGGCAACAGTCGTACCCGACCCGACGCTCATTCGCGATCGCTCGGCGGTCGCCGCGATTCGGCCGCGTCGTCAGGCGGCGGATAGGTCACCTCGCCCTCCCGCACGACGGCGAAGGGGGTGATGGCGTGACGCGCGAGCCTCCCCTCGGTGATGTGCCGCACGTCCACGCCGCGTGCGGCCAGCGCGTCGCTCACGAGGTTGCGATGGCAGCGCCAGGGCACGGCCTCGGAGCACATGACCGCCAGCGGCTCGCGCGCCGCCTCGGCGATCAGCGCGTCGAGGGCCGCGTGGAAGGCGGGAGTGCGCATGTACTCGGCGTAGCCGCGGAAGCCCTCGTTGCGCCAGGCGGAGGGCGGGGCGTCGGGCGAGGGGCGCCGTCGGCCGCCGAGCGCCGGCTGGTGCTCGTAGGCGATGCCGTGCGCGCCTAACGTGGCGGCGAGGGCGTCCTGGTTGAAGTGCGGGAACTTCCGCGAGCCGGGAAAGGTCCGGATGTCCACGAGACGGCGGACCCCCTCGCGCTCGAGGAGCGCGACGAAGTCCGCCGCCGACCGGGTGGAGTGCCCGATCGTGTAGACGATCACGGGATCGGCGGCGGATTCTCCGGCAGCCTGACCTCGTCTTTCCGCGTGGGCAGCGCGAGCTTCACCGGACCGCGATCGCCGAGGTTGTGATGCACCTGCCGCGCGACGAGGATGCGCGCCGCCCGGACGTCGTGGCCGACGTCGATGAGCAGGTGCGCCAGGTCGCCCGTCCCCCACAGCACGCCCGCGAGCACGATCAGCCGGCTCGCCTCGCCGAGCAGCGTGGGGATGGAGGCCGCTCCCTGGGCGTAGATCCCCGTCACCACCTCGGCGATGAGGAGCAGGACGAGGATCACCGCCATGAACCGGAACAGCTTCGACAGGTAGCGCAGCCCGGTATACGGCTCGATGTCCGAGCGCCGGACCTCCTTGAGGAGATCGAGATGCCCGTCGTGCTCGACGTGCTTGCCGTTCTCCTTCGCGACCTTCTGCTCGTCCGGCTTGACGTCGACGTCCGTGACTCGCCGATTCTCGACCATCATCATCCGCCTCCCGTGGAGACCCAGCGCGCGCGATAGCCGCGCGCGTCGATGTGAATGAAAGGACCGTGCCCAGGCGCAGCGACGTACACGCCCGCGCCGCCGACCAGCTCCGGATGCGCCGCCTCGACGCGGTCCAACGCGCCGAGGATGACCCGGCTGTCGCCGATGTCGACGCGGCCGTCATGGTTCAGGTCGTCCATGGCGCCGTTCCCGTCGTCATCGATGTAGATGTCCGCCGCGTCGCCGTACATGTGCCGGCTCGCCGCCGCGCGCCCCGTCGGGTCGCCGCCGTGGACGTTGTACTGCGGGGTGCGGAAGCCGCTCATGACGTGCACGCCGCGCGGGTCGATCCCGCGCTGCTGCAGGTCGGAGAGGACGAGCTCGAGCTTGTCGAGGAGCTTGGGGCTGAGGACGATGTACTTCGGCCAGACGTCGGCCTGGTCGTGCGTGAGGAAGTCGCGCAGCCGGAAGTGCTCCGAGACGTACGTGTCCTCGTTCTGCGGCGTGACCTGGATGAAGCCGGACGGGTTCGCGTACGCCGGCGTCTTCAGGCGCAGCCCCTTCTCCGCCGGCCAGCTTCCGAGATAGTAGAGGCCGATGTGCCCGTTCCGCTTGGCGCTGAAGGGCACCTCGGTGATGACGTTGAAGTTGGGGACCGGCCTGACGGCGTTGCCGATGGCGAGGACGACGTTCCAGATCCCCGCGCCGACGGGCGAGCTGAGCGGAGCCGCCTTCGCGCCGCCGCGGTTCGCCGGCGCGTAGCCGACGCGCGCGCCGGGCGGGAGCGTATCGGGGCGCAGCGGCCGCGTCGCGGTGTCGATGCGCACATAGAGCTTGCCGCTGATCCCGCGCGCGCTGGCGAACATGCGGTCGGCGAGCGCGGTGACGGCGGCGTCGGTGAGATACGCGGTGGTCGGCGCGTCGCCGTGCGAGAGGGCGCTGGTGATCGCCGCTCCGCCGGGGGTGGCGCCGACGTCGCCCCCGACGGCGCCGAGCGAGGGCGCGGCGGCGATGGAGTACGTCCAGCCGACCACGAAGAGGGCGACGACGGCGATGCCGACGACGTCGAGGACGCGTTCGACGCGCGGCGACACCCCCGGCCGGCTCCACCACGGCCCCTGCGGGCGCTCGGGGAGCCGGAGTGCCCGCGCCACGTGGTCGTCGTGGTGCGTCGCGGCACGGCCGGGGCCGCCAGTTGACCCCCGGGTGGGGGGCGTCGAACTTCCGATGCTCACGTCACTCCTCATCCGCCCACTGCATGCATTCCCTTCTCGAGTTCCTGCACCGCCTGCGTGATGTTCAAGGGTTGGTCCAATGGGGCGGAACGATCGGGCTGACCGCCATCATCTTCGCGGAAACGGGGCTCCTCATCGGCTTCTTCCTCCCCGGCGACTCCCTCCTCGTCAGCGCGGGGCTGCTCGCGGCCACGAAGGGGCTCTTCAACGTCTGGCTCCTCGGCGTGATCCTCACCATCGCGTCGATCCTCGGGAACACCTCCGGCTACGTCATCGGCCGCGTCACCGGGCGGAAGCTGTTCACCCGCGAGGAGTCCCTGTTCTTCAGCCGGAAGCACCTGCACCGCGCGCACGCCTTCTACGAGCGACACGGCGGCAAGACCGTGGTCCTTGCGCGTTTCATGCCGATCGTGCGGACCTTCGTGCCGGTGGTGGCCGGCGCGGGGGAGATGGACGTGCGGGCGTACACGCTCTACAACGTCATCGGGGGCGTCGGCTGGATCTGGTCGATGCTCTTCATCGGCTATTTCCTGGGTCGTTACATTCCGGGAGTCGAGCAGCACATCGAGCTCGTGATCATGCTCGTGATCTTCGTCTCGATCCTGCCCGGCATCATCGGCTGGCTGCGCGCACGCGCGCGGGCGACGCCCCCGGCGACGGAATCGCCGAAGCCTTAGCGAGACGCGGAGCGAGACGCGCTCGCGCGCGCCGTGCGGCCAGGAGACGCAGGTCAGTTCCGGTTTGCCTGAACCACCAAGGAGACGAGACATGGCGTTCACACTTCCCCCGCTGCCGTACGCCTACGATGCGCTCGAGCCACACATCGACGCGCGGACGATGGAGATCCACCACAGCAAGCACCACCAGGCGTACGTGAACAACCTGAACGCGGCGCTGGAGAAGGCGCCCGAGTGGCAGGGCAAGTCGCTGGACGAGATCGTGAAGAACGTGAACAAGGTCCCCGACGCCGTGCGGACGGCGGTGCGCAACAACGCCGGCGGCCACTGGAATCACTCGCTGTTCTGGACGATCATGAAGCCGAACGGCGGCGGCGAGCCGAAGGGCCGGCTCGGCGACGCGATCACGTCCTCGTTTGGCGGATTCGACAAGTTCAAGGAGCAGTTCAACGCCGCCGCCGCGGGCCGCTTCGGCTCCGGCTGGGCGTGGCTGGTCGACGAGGGCAACGGCAAGCTGTCCATCACCAGCACGCCGAACCAGGACAACCCGCTGATGGACGGCAAGAAGGCGATCTTCGGCCTCGACGTCTGGGAGCACGCGTACTACCTCAAGTACCAGAACCGCCGGCCGGAGTACATCGCGGCCTGGTGGAACACGATCAACTGGGACGAGGTCGCGAAGAAGCTCGGCTGAGCGATCGGCTGGACGCGAACGCCCCCGCGCCGGAGACCCGGCGCGGGGGCGTTCGCGTGTGGCGGCCAGGCTCGCTAGCGCTGCTCCGGCTCCGCCTCCGGCCTCGACGCCCCGACCACGAGGTCGTCGATGCCGCCGTCCCCGGGGACCTCGGTGGGCGCGAACAGCTCCAGCGTCGGCTCGCGCGCGACCACGCGCGTGAGCAGCGGCGGCGTGATGAGCGTCGTCGCCAGCACCATGAGCATCACGGCGCCGAAGAGCCCCGCGTCGAGCGCGCCGGTGGACAGGCCGAGCTGCGCGAAGATGAGCCCCACCTCGCCCCGCGGGATCATGGCGACGCCGACGAGCAGCTTGCGCCCGCGGAACCAGGTGGGGACGAAGCCGGCGGCGACCTTGCCGGCGATGCCGACGGCGATGAGCAGGGCGCCGACACCGAGGGCGCGCGGGCTGGCGAGGGCGCGGAGGTCCACCGCCGCCCCGACGCTGGCGAAGAAGATCGGGACGAAGAAGTGGCCGATCGTCGTCGTCGCGCTCTCCACCTCGCGCTTCTGCGGGATGCTGAAGAGGACGACGCCGGCGGCGAAGGCGCCGACGATGAGCGCGGAGCCGGCGCGCGCGGCGAGCCAGGAGAGGAGGAAGGCGAAGGCGAAGCCGGCGAGCCCCAGCGTCCCGGCGGACTTCACCCGCTCGACGACGCGGAAGGCCGGCGGCATGACGCGCAGGCCGATGAGGACCGCGGCGACGACGAAGGCGATCGCCACGCCGGCGGTGCGCACCACGTGCGCGGCGCTGATCGCCTCGCCGCCGACGAGCGTCGCCACGACGGAGAGGATGACGAGGCCGACGATGTCGTCGAGCACCGCCGCGCCGAGCACGACCTGCCCTTCGTTGGTGTCGAGACAGCCGAGATCGGAGAGCACGCGCGCCGAGATGCCGATCGAGGTCGCGCAGAGCGCGGCGCTGCACACGAGCGCCGCGATCGGCCCGAGCCCCAGCGCGACGAGGGCGGCGTAGCCGAGCGCCGTGGGGATGATCACCCCCGCGAGGGCGACGGTCGTCGCGCTCGCGCCGACGCGGAGGAGCGACTTGAGCTCGGTGTGCAGCCCCGTCTCGAAGAGGAGGACGATGACGCCGATCTCGGCCATCACCCGCAGGACCGGATCGTTCGCGTCCACGAGGCCGAGGACGGAGCCGCCGAGAAGCACGCCGGCGATGAGCTCGCCCAGCACCGCGGGCTGCTTGAGCCGCTGCGCGATCTCGCCGAGCACCTTCGTGCCGACGAAGATCGCGATGAGCGCGCCGAGGAGCTTGAGGATCTCTCCCTCGCCGCCGCCCGCGCCGGCGCCGGCGCCGGACGTCGTGGCGGACTGCAGCAGGAAGTGCACGGGCATTACTGCGCCGCTTCGCCCTCGAGGTACGTGTAGCCTTCCAGCCCCGCCACGTAGTCGGCGATGAAGGTGTTCGCCTCCTGCCGGCTGATGTGCTTCGCCGCGCTCACCTTGCGGCGGAAGGTCTGGAGGAGGTCCGAGGCGCGGAACTGCACGTAGTTGAGCACCTCGGTCACGGTGTCGCCGTGCACCAGGTCGCTCACCTCGAAGCCGCCGTTCGGCCCGAGGCGCACGTGCACGGCGTTCGTGTCGCCGAAGAGGTTGTGCAGGTCGCCGAGGATCTCCTGGTAGGCGCCGGTGAGGAAGACGCCGAGGATGTACGGCTCGCCCTCGTGCACCTCGTGCATCTCGAGGCTGGCGCGCCCGCTCTTGTCGCCGACGAAGCGGTCGATCTTCCCGTCGGAGTCGCAGGTGATGTCCTGCAGCGTGCCGCGCCGCGTCGGCTCCTCGTCCAGCCGGTGGATCGGCATGATCGGGAAGAGCTGGTCGATCGCCCAGCTGTCGGG
>CAMLIT010000054.1 GCA_946480295.1 uncultured Gemmatimonadota bacterium | reverse complement strand
GCCGGCGAGCACGCCGGCGGCCGTGGCGGCGAGCGGTGCCGTCCCCGCGACGACGAGTGCGGCGGTCACCGCGCCGCCGATGGCGAACGCGCCATCGGCGGGGAGGTCGAGCACGTGGAGGACGCGCCACGTGAGGAGCACGCCGAAGGCGAGGAGCGCGAAGACGAGCCCCATCGCCGCGGCGCCGAGCATGAGGCTCACGGCGGCGCCTCCTCGACGGAGGCGATCGGCGCGGCCCAGGCCAGCCCGCGCACGAACGCGCTCTCGCGCGGCGCGACGGGCTCCCGGTCGTCGAGCAGCAGATGGAGCACCGCGCGCACGGTGGCGCGCCGGAGGCACGTGTCCACGACGCGCGCGACGTCGGTGGTGCGCTGCGGCACGACGTGATGCGTGAGCACCGCGGCGTGGCAGTGGCCGACGAGCGCGCCCGACGGATCCAGCGGCCGGAGCTGCGGCGCGAGCAGGCCGGGTGCCCGCCGCGCGACGACGGCGACGGCGATCGCCGTCGTGCCGTCGAACGCGAGCCCCGCCGTGAAGTGCAGCCGGGCGCGCAGCTCCGCGACCCCATCGTCGCCCTCCATCGCGGTGCCCGGCGGCGTGAGCGCGGACGCGCCGACGAGCCACGCCGCCTCGCCGACGAGGACGATCCCGGCGCACTCGGCGCCCGTCGCGTCGAGGCAGACGGCGGCGACCTCCGACAGGGACACCGGCTGCCCGGGCCGCGCCGCGCGAAAGCGGACGAGGTGCGACATGCGCCCGTGACAGCTCACGCCGGAGATCAGCGTGGCGGTCGGCACGTGGTCGCCGATCCGCGCCAGGTGGTCGGGGACGCGCGCGCCGTCGGTCGGCTGGCAGATCACGGCGCCGCCCGCGGCTACGAGCTCGCCCGCGCGCGTGCGCGTGTCCGCGGGCCCGCCGATCGCTCCCAGGCCGAGCCCGATCGAGTCGTCGGGAAAGGACGCCGGCGTCGACGCGAGCGACGCGGGGAGCTCGGCGCCGAGGGCGAGCACGGGCCCGTGCACGCGGCAGACGAGGGTGGCGCCCGCATCGCGGGGGACCACCTCGTGCAGGCCGCTCGCGCCGCGCGGCTCCGTGCGCCGCCACTCCGTCGTGTGGCGGCTGGCCAGGTCGAGCGCCGCGGAGATCCGGCGGGTGCGGCCGCCGTCGCCCGCGGCGGCGACGATCGCCTCCGCCAGCCCTTCCGCGGAGAGGGCGTCGCGCACCACCAGCGGGGGCGCGGCGACGAACAGCTCGCCGCGCACGGCGGCGAAGTCGCGCGCGCAGCGCGTGAGCGTGCGCGTGCCGGCCGAGCTCACGTACGTGACCGCGCCCAGGTCGACGACCACCGAGCGTGCGCCCGCGTGCGCGAGCCGCTCGAGCGCATCGGCCAGGTCCAGCGCGTGCTCCGCGTCCAGGCGGCCCTCGAGCCGCACCACGGCCGCCGCGCCGTCGGACGCCGTCTCGACGAGCATGGCGACGACTGGCCGGCTATGGCCGGTGCGCCGTCGCCATCCCCAGGCTTGGCGCCGCCGCGCCCGCGGCATCGCTCGCCGCGATCCCGTGCCCGATCAGCGTCTTCGTCTTCGTCACGCGATGGAAGGGGATCTTCCCCGGGCTCTCCCCCTTGAGGATCCGCCCGACCATGTGGCCGGCGACGATGCCGCCGTCGGCGAAGTCTGGGTAGATGGCAGCCATCGCGCCCTTCAGCATCTCGTACGGCGAGGGCGAGAAGACCGGCACGCGGTGCGCGTTCGCCACCTGGATGATCGGCATGAAGCCGGCGTGCGCCGCATTGCCGAAGATCTCGATCGCGTCCACGTTCCGGGCGACGAGCGTGGTCGCGGCCGCCCCGGCCTCGCCCATGCTCGGCACGGGCACGGCGACGACGTCGAGCCCGACGCGGCGGCCGGCGCTCGTCATCTTGTCCTTCATCGCCACGGCGTACGGTTCGTCGGGCGCGAACAGCACGCCGACCCGGTGCGCCTTCGGGACGAGCCGCCGGATGAGCGCGATGCGCTGCTCCTGCTCCGGATCGCCGAAGCCGGGCGAGTAGACGCCCGTGATGTTCGCGAGGTGGTTCGAGTCGCTCGTGCCCGCGCCGGCCGCGAACGGATCGGCGAGGACGTGGAAGACGACGGGGATGTCATGCGCGCGCTGCACCGCCACGCGGAGCGTCGGGTCCTGGAGGGCGACGATGACCCGCGCGTGCGCGTCGCGCGCCGCGTCGATCAGCGAGGGGATCGTGGCGAGGTCGCCCTGCGCGCTCGACACGTGGAAGCGGAAGTCGCGCCCCTCCTCGAGCCCCTCCTCGCGCAGGCCGACGCGGATCGCGTCCTCGCTCCACTCGCTCCCCACCCAGTCGGCGGCGCGGATGAGCGCGATCGTGGCGCCGGCGCTGCCGCCGGGTTGCCCCGCCTGTCGCACGTTCGAGCGGTCGGCTGCCGCGCGTTCATCTCCGCGTCCGCAGCCGGAGAGCGCCAGTGCGGCGCCCAGCGCGAGGAGGGCCCGTCGCGCGGAGGTAGAGGAGGGAGACGGGAACCAGCCGCGAGCACCCATGGGAACACCTCCCGACGCACGGGACCGAGGGGGGCGGGACACGCGCGAGCATTGCGCGTGTGGCGGCGCCCCGTCCTCGCGGCCACAACATTCGACGCCCGTCGGGTTCACGCAATGGCGCGCGCCGTTGCGCTTGCGTCCGTCGAGCGTCACACGGTTGCATCCGATGCCGACGAACACACCCATGTCGCGAGCGACTCCCCGTCCCTGCCCGCACGACCTGCGGCCGGGCACCACCGTCTGCCTTCACTGCCGTCGCGAGGCCAACCTCGAGGCCCGCGCGCGCCTCCGTCGCCAGGTGCTGCGGGTGGCGACCGGCCTGTCCGTCGTCGCCGTCGTCGGGATCGCCGTCGCCCTCCTTGGCGTCGGCCGCTCCGCGGCCGGCTCCCTGCCGGCGCCGGCGAGCCGGAGCGTCGCGAGACACACCGCACGCGTCGCGGCCGCGACCGCCCCGGCCGCGCGCGACACCGCCTTCCCCGTGCGGCCCACGGGTTCGGCCGCCGGAACGCCGGCGGCTCCGGCCACCCCTTCGCTCTCGCCGATGATCGGTGACGGGCGTCACGACCTGGGCGCCGGGATGTACGCGGAGCGCACGGGCGACACGGTGCTCGTGCACTTCGACACGCCCGAAGCCCGCACCCGCCACCCGGAGAAGTTCGAGCGCACCGTGCGGCAGACCCTTCCGGCGGTCTACGGACCCGTCGCCGACTCGATGCTCGCCGCGGTGCCGGACGGGCAACTCGCCGCCGGCGGCGACCTCCTCACCGAGCTGCCGACGCGCGGCATCCGGCTCGCCGCGCCGAGTGGCGCGGCGATCATGCTCTGGCCGCAGACCCGCCCCGGCGAGGACGGGCCGCTCGTCGTGACCTACCGCGTGGTGCCGAGCCGCTGAGCCGCGCTCAGTCGCTGGTCATGATGAACAGCGGGGCGCCGTCGAACTCGTAGATCGGCCGCAGGCGCTCCGTGTTGTAGTATCGCGGCACATCCACGACCTTCTTCTCCGTCGTGACGGTGGAGATCGGGACGGTGTCGTAGAAGCCGCGGTGGATGCTCACGAGCCGGCCGTACTGCTTCTTGAGGACGCAGTCCAGCGCGAGATTCCCGAACGCCATCGGCACGATGGAGTCGAGCGCGTCGGGATCGCCGGAGCGCACGAGGTAGCCGAGCCGCTGGTTCACGACGTCGATGCGGCGGCCGTCGTTGAAGCGCGGCGAGTATTCCTTCAGCGCCGAGGCGACCTTGTCGCCGATGCCGCCGAGCTTGCGGTGGCCGAACATGTCCGTCTCCTCGCTCTCGAAGCTCATCATCTGCTGCGAGGTGAGGCGCGCGCCCTCGGAGACGAGCAGCACCGCGTAATGGCTCGGGTGCCGATTGCGGTCGTACGTCATGAGCTCCGTCAGGTGCTCGACGTCGGCCGGGTGCTCCGGGATGACGCACCGGTCCGCCGCACCGGCCATCGTCGGCAGCAGCGCCGTGAAGCCGGCGTAGCGGCCGAAGACCTCAATGACGAGAAAGCGCTCGTGCGAGCCGGCGGACGTGCGCAACCGGTGCGTCAGCTCGATCGTGCGCGTCACGCAGGTGCTGAAGCCGATGCAGTAGTCGGTCCCGTAGACGTCGTTGTCCATCGTCTTCGGGATGGCGACCACGTGCACGCCCTCGTCGTGCAGCCGCTTGCCGTAGCTGAGAGTGTCGTCGCCGCCGATCGGGATCAGCACGTCCACGCCGATGTGCTCCAGGTTGCGGAGCACGTCGCGCGTGATGTCGTTGATCTTCTCGTCATAGCCGGCGAGGTGCTTGGGCACGCGCTCGCGCGGAAGGTGGCTCGGCCGCGTGCGCGAGGTGTGGAGGAAGGTGCCGCCGGTGCGCCCCGCGCGGTTGACGATCGCCTCCGAGAGCTCCTCCACGTTCTGGTGGTTCTCGACACCCTTCTCCGGGACGTAGTCGACGAGCCCCGCCCAGCCGCGGCGGATGCCAACCACCCGATACCCCTCGCGGAGGGCGCGGATGGTGATGGCGCGGATCGCCGGATTGAGCCCCGGCACGTCGCCGCCGCCGGTCAGGATCGCGATCGTCCCCCGTGAACCGCTCATGGAGCCGCCCTCGCCGTCGGGTCGTTGTCGTTGGGCACGTCTGCGTCTGTCTGGATCATACATCTCCATGCGGCGGGCGACAGATCCGGACGACATCTTGCGGCGGGAGGCACGCGCGTTAGGGTTGAGCACCCCCTCCCCCTCCCCAGAGGGCATCGAATGACCTGGATCGAAACCGTCCCCTTCGCCAGCGGCGACGAGGCCCTGGCGCGCGCGCGTGCGATGCAGCGGGCGCTCTATCCCCCGACGTACGGCAACCCCGTCTTCCCGGTGCCCGCGGGCGAGCCGTCGGCGATCGTCGCGTCGCACAGCCTGATCCCCGACGCGCTCTACCACGCGTTCGCGACCTTCGGCGCGCTGATGTCGCCCGACCTCCCGCTCGCGCGGCGCCAGCACGAGATGATCGCGACGATGGTCTCGGTCACCAACCGATGTCGGTATTGAATTGCCTCGCACGCAGAGTTTCTGCGTAGGGAGACGCTCGACGAGGAGCTGGTGGAGGCGCTGCGATCGGACTGGCGGAGCGCCCCCATCACGGACGCCGAGCGCGTGATGGCCGAGTACGTGGTCCAGCTCACGGAGGACGCGACGTGCATCTCCCCGGCGCATCACGCGCGGCTGCACGAGGCGGGCTTCGACGATCGGGCGATCCTGCAGATCACGCTGATCGCGGCGTGGTTCAACTACATCAACCGCGTGGCGGACGCGCTGGGCGTGGGGCGCGACTGAGCGCCGTCGCGGCGGGGCGCGACGCGCGCGTCCGCTACGCCGTCGCGATCTTCCTCGGCAGCGCCCTGCTCTTCCTCATCGAGCCGATCGCCGGCAAGCGGCTGCTGCCGCTGCTCGGCGGCTCGGCTGCCGTGTGGACGGCGTGCCTCGTCTGGTTCCAGTCCGCGCTGCTGCTCGGCTATCTCGGCGCGCACTGGCTGGCGACGCGCACGCGGCCGCGCATCCAGGCGGCGACGTACCTGGGGCTGCTCGTGCTGTCGCTCGGGCAGCTCGTCCTGACCGCGCACGCGGAGCTGCGCGCGAGCCCGACGTACCCGATCGCGAGCGTCTTCTGGCTGCTGACGGTGCTGATCGGCCTGCCGTTCGTGACCCTGTCGATCACGAGCCCCCTGCTCCAGGCGTGGTACGCGCGCGCCGACGTCGGTACGGCACCCGGGCGGCGGCCGTACCGGCTGTACGCGGTGTCCAACGCGGGCTCCCTCCTCGGGCTGCTCGTCTACCCCTGGCTCGTCGAGCCGCATCTCGGCCTTCGCGCACAGGTCGCGACGCTCGCCGCCGGCGTGGCGCTGCTCGCCGCGACGTGCGCGACCATCGCCTGGCGCCTCGGCGACCTGCCGGTGCCCGGCACGGCCGAACGCGCCGTGGTGGCGACGACGCGCGCGACGCCGGGCCGGCGCGTCAGGTGGGTGCTGTTCGCGGCGTGCGGCTCGATGCTCCTCGCGGCCGTGACGAATCGCCTGAGCCAGAACGTCGCCACGATCCCGCTGCTCTGGATCCTCCCTCTCGTCGCGTACCTGCTCAGCTTCGTCGTCGCCTTCGGCGAGGGGTGGCACCCGCGGCCTGTGGTGATCGCGCTCGCCGCGGCCGCGCTGATCGCCGCCGGCTGGCGGTTGCATAACGGCGACCTGTCGGTGTCGGTGCCGCGCGCCGTGGCGCTCTACTGCGGCGCGCTCTTCGCGCTCTGCCTGTTCTGCCACTCGGAGCTCTATCGCACCCGCCCCGCGCCGGCGCGGCTCACGGCATTCTATCTTCACGTCGCCGTCGGCGGCGCGCTCGGCGCCATGCTCGTCGGCATCGCGGCGCCGCTCGTGCTCCCCGGCGACTACGAGCTGGCGATCGCCCTCTGCTTCGCCGCCGTCCTCGGACTCGTGGCGCTCTGGCCGGCGGGCGAGTTCGTGCGCTCGTTGGGCATCGCCGCCGTCCTGGCCACCGCCGGCGTCGTCGTCGCGCAGGTGCGCGCCGACCGCACGCAGCGGCTGCTCCAGGTCCGCAACTTCTACGGCACGCTGCACGTCACGCAGGCGCGCGGGAGGGGCTATCACGCGCCCGTGCGTACCCTCTTCCACGGCCTGATCGAGCATGGCGAGCAGGTCTTCCGCGCCGACCTGTCGCGGACGCCGACGACCTACTACGGCCACCCCTCCGGCGTCGGGCTGGCGCTCGACTACTGCTGCGGTACGCGGTCGCGCCGCATCGGCGTCATCGGCCTCGGCACCGGGACGATCGCCGCCTACGGCCGTCCGGGCGACGTGCTCCGCTTCTACGACATCAACCCGGCCGTCGAGCCGATCGCGCGGCGGTACTTCACCTATTTGCGCGACTCCCGCGCCCGGATCGAGGTCGTTCCCGGCGACGCGCGCGTGTCGCTCTCCCGCGAGCCGCCGCAGCGCTACGACGTGCTCGTGGTGGACGCGTTCTCGGGCGACGCCATCCCCGTCCACCTCATCACGAGCGAGGCGCTCGCGCTCTATCGCCGGCACCTGCGGCCGGGCGGCATCGTCGCCTTTCACGTGTCGAACCACTTTCTGGACCTGCCGCCGGTGGTGCGGCAGCTCGCCGATCGCGCGGGGCTCGCGTCCCTGCTCGTGACGACCGACGATGATTTTGCGCGCGACCTGTTCGCGGCGGACTGGGTGCTCGTCACCGCGGACACCGCCTTCCTGCGGCTGCCGCCGGTGGCGCGCGCGGGGACGCGGATCGTCGTCCCGCGCGGGCTGCGGCGGTGGACGGACGACGACAACAGCCTGCTGCCGATCCTGCGGATGCGGTCGGACGAGTAGGGGCGTTTGCTGCTGGGGCGCGGCGGCGGGAAGCGAGGTTTGGCGCGCGGCGGTTCCTGGCGTATGGCCAGGGGGGGGACCTTCGGGCGGCTGGGGCCTCCGCACTCGATCGTGCAGCTTATGCGGCGCGTGCCACGCAGCATAATACGCCCCGCCGCGTCGTCCCGGCGGCCTAACGCGATGGACCGCTGTCGTTTGTGCGGGGGGCACCGTGCAGAGGCCGCCCGTGCGTTACAGCCTTTCGCGCGCCGGCGCAGCATAACATACCTGTGTTTCCACACGATGTCGCAGCGCGAGGGACCGGCAGCGACTCGGGCACGCCATTCCGCGTCGAACCGCCCGAGCCACGAGCGCAGATGATCGAAGCCTCATTCACGCTTCATGGCTCCGTAATGAAGCGATAATCGGTCGCTCACCTCACGGGCGCATCTTGTCGGCAACACCCGACCGGGAGGATCGCATGACCGCGTCGCATCCGTCGCGCTCCGCTGTCCAGAGCCAGCCAAACGTGACACCCATGATCGATGTCATGCTCGTGCTCCTGATCGTGGTCATGGTCGCCGCGCCCTTTCTGATCACGGGCATCCCGGCCGTGCCACCGACGGGCGTGAACCTCACGGCTCATCCCGTCGATCCGAGCGACTTCACGCTCGGGCTGGACGCGCGTGGCCAACTCTATCTGAACAAGCTGCCCATCGAACGCACGGCCCTCGGGCCGCGGCTCCACGCGTTGTTCGCACGGACGGAAGATCGGGCACTGTACCTCCGCGCGGATCGGTCGCTCGATTACGCGCGCGTCCAGGAGACGATGGATGTGGCGGCACGCAGCGGGGCGCGCGTGGTGGGCCTGATCACCCAGCAGGCACCGGGCCGCAGAGACGCCGGCCGGTAATCGGCTGCAAGGGTGGCCGACCGCTCGCAGCGGATGCCGGCACGCCTCGGCTGTCAGCATTGTGGCTGGCGCCTCTGCCAATTTCCGGCGTACTGTGGCGGCATGTTCCTCACCGTCGAGATCGAGGCCGAAGCGGATGGCCGCTGGATTGCCGAGGTCCGAGAGCTGTCTGGCGTCCTCGCCTACGGCGCCACGCGCGATAAGGCGATGGCGCGGGCCGAAGCCCTGGCGCTGCGCGTCGTGGCCGACCGACTCGAGCACGGTGAAGCGGGGCCGGACCTCGGCAGCTTCTCCTTTCGAGCCTCGTAGATTCCTGGCCCATCGAGCAGTGATCCGCCTCCGCTCCTCACGCCACGAGCCGCGTCGCCACAACCTCGCCCAACACCGCCCCCCTCCCCCCGCGCTCGTCGCTCTCGAAGAACCGCTTCAGCGCGAGACACGGCCGCTCGAGACAGAACCAGGTCACCCGCGCCGCCGCGTAGCTCGCCCCGCCCGCTACGGCGAAGAAGACGACCTGCCCGGGAAGCTGCGAGCCCGCCAGCGTCGCCACGCGCCCGACGCGCAGGCCGAAATTCTCGAGCCACCACAGCATCGGATAGTGGAGCAGGTACAGCCCGTAGCTGTAGCGCCCCACGTGCCGCAGCGCGGCATGGCCGAGGAGGCGCGCGGTGCGGCTCGCCGGTGCGGTGATGGCGCGCACGAGGAGCGCGGCCGCGAGGAGCGCGATGGCGGAGAAGCCGAGGCGCTGGGTCCAGTGCGCCTGCGGCGCGAATCCATCATCGGCCCACGCGACGGCGGCGACGACGAGGGCGCTGCCGACGCCGACGGGGATGGCGAGACGCGCGAGCGGCGCCCAGCCGCGTGGGCCGCGCGCCCACAGGGCGACGGCGGCGCCGAGGGCGAGGCCGTCGAGACGCGTCGCCGTCAGGATGTAGACGGCATACGGGGTCGTCGGCACGTGGACGCCGCCGATGGCGACGGGCGCGCCCGCGTGCGCGAGGAGCCACAGGCGCAGGAGCGCCGTCCCGACGGCGATGCCTGACGAGAGCGCGAGCAGCTTCCGGCGCGAGAGGCACCACACGAGCAGCGGCCAGACGAGGTAGAACTGCTCCTCGATCGCCACGGACCAGAGGTGCCCGAAGTTCATCTGGGCGCCGCCGACGGCCGCCAGGCGGAGGTTGCCGAGGTACGCCCAGAACCAGCGCTGGCCATCGAGGAAGAGCCGCCAGTCGCGATCGGCCCGGATCGAAGGCGCCAGCGCGGGATAGACGACGAAGGCGGCGACGAGAAGCGCGTAGTACAGCGGGAAGATCCGCAGGGCGCGCCGCGCGTAGAAGTTCCGGAAGTAGTGTCGCTTCCTCGCCGTGTCGACGAGGATCCCGGTGATCAGGAATCCGGAGAGGACGAAGAACAGGTCGACGCCCACCCAGCCGGAACCGAACACGCCGGCGGCCACGCGGTCGGCCCACACGGAGCCGCCGAGCCGGCTGAGGTGGAAGAGGAGGACGAGGACGACGGCCAGGCCGCGCAGCCCGTCGAGGACGGGGATGTGCCGGCGCGTCGATGGCGCCGGCGGCGCGGGTGGTTCGATTGTCGGAGCGGCGGACATGCGACGAGAGGCGGGCGGGGCGCGGCGATGTGGCCGCGCCACTCGCCTCTCAATCTAATCAGAAGTGCAGGGTGGTCACCGAATCCGATGGGAGCGTGAGCTCCGCCGCGCTGCCGCCGAGCACGACGCGCTGCCGCGCCGCGGAGGGGCCCGCGTTCGCCAGCACGACGACGCGACTTCCGTCGGGGTTCTCGAACGCGACGTGGGTCACGCCGGGCGGCCTTCCCGTGGACTCGATGACGCGCGCGCCGCGGCGCACGTGCCGCGAGAAGTGCGCGAACGCCCAGTACTGCCCGCTGCGCGTGATGGCCTTCGTTCGGCTGTCGATGGTGACGACGCCGCCGCACGAGAAGGGACCGATGTTCGGCTTCCCGTGCTCGTCGAGCGCGAGGTTCCACGCGATGATGCAGCGCGCCCAGTTCCGCAGGATGCCGGTGAAGGTCGACGCCCACGTCGTCCAGTCGGTCTGGTACTTCGGGTCGGTGACATCGGGACCGCCCTCGGTCCAGTAGGCGTGCTTGTCGGGGTACGCGTCGTGGACGATGGTCATCTTGTCCGGCGTGCCGACGTAGCCGTGCCAGGCGATGCCGTCGGCGAAGCGGCGCACGTCGGGATCCTCGAGCTCCGCGAGCGCGCGCCCCCAGAGGTTGTAGTTGTGGTCGATGAGCCAGATCTTCGTGCGGAGCCCGGCCTTCACGAAGGCGGGGCCGAGGTGCTTCCCCACGAACTCGACCTCCACCTCCTGCGGCCAGGTGCACTGGGGCATCCGGCCGTCCTGGTCGGTGTCGACCTCGTTCTGGGAGGTCACGGCGTCCACGCGGACGCCCTCGGCGACGTAGGCCTCGACGAAGCGCGTCAGGTAGTTCGCGTAGACGCCGAGGTAGCGGCGCCGGATGGTGCCGCCGAGCATGGAGTCGTTGTCCTTCATCCACGCCGGCGGGCTCCACGGCGACGCGAGGAGGAAGATGTCCGGGTCGACGCCGCGCGCCTCGCGCAGCATGGGCAGGATCCATTGCCGGTCGTGCGCGATGGAGAACGCGCTCAGCGTGGGATCGGGTTTCGCGCTCTCGTCGTAGCTGTAGGCGACGGTGGAGTAGTCGCTCGACCCGACGCAGCAGCGGCCGACGGAGAAGCCCATCTCCGACGGGTGGAACAGCTCGTGGAAGAGCGCGGCGCGCGCATCGGGCGCCAAACGCGAGAACATGTAGGTTGCCGCATCGGTGAACGCGCCGCCGAAGCCGAGCACGGCCTGCTTTCGGTGCTGCGGCAGGATCTCCACGTCGCCGGGCGCGGCGGCGCCGCGAGGCTGCCAGACGATGGCGGGGCGGGCGGCGTGCCGCTCGCTCCCGGTGGTCTGCCAGACGCGGATGGGAGCGGCGGGCGCCTCGTGCGCCAGCGCTGCGACGCCGGAGGGCACGGCATGGAGCGCGGCGACGGCCGCGAGCCCCGTCGCGCCGGTCTCCACGAAGGCGCGGCGCGACATCGGGTCCGCCGCCGCGGGCGTCGTGTGCGGCGCGCCCGTCTTCTGGCTGAAGTCGTCGATCATCGCGGTAGGGAACGAGTCGCGCCGACGGACGCCGCCGATGCGGCGCCGTCCATGAGCTTTCTCGTGAAGTAGGTGAACTCCATCGCCGAGGTGTGCGCGCGCTCCTTCAGGTTCGCGCCCGCGCCATGTCCGCCCTCGATGACCTCGTAGAAGAGGTACGGATCGCCGAGCGCCGCCATCTTCGCGGCGAACTTGCGCGCGTGCTGCGGCCCGACGCGGTCGTCCTTGGTCGTCGTCCAGATGAGCGGCTCGGGATAGGTGACGCCCGCCTTCAGGTTCTGGTAGGGCGACGTGCGCTCCCAGAACGCGCGCTCGTCCGGGTTGGAGACGCTGCCGTACTCGCCGACCCACGACGCGCCCGCGTCGATCTGCTCGTAGCGGAGCATGTCGAGGAGCGGCACCTGGATGTCGACCGCGCGCCAGAGGTCGGGGTGCTGGGTCATCTCCACGCCCATGAGCAGCCCGCCGTTGGAGCCGCCCATGATCCCCAGCCGGCGCGGACTCGTGATGCGCCGCGCGACGAGGTCCCGGGCCACGGCGGCGAAGTCGTCGTAGATCACCTGGCGATGCGTCTTGAGGCCCGCCTCGTGCCACGCCGGGCCGAACTCCCCGCCGCCGCGGATGTTGGCGAGGACGAACACCCCGCCCCGCTCCAGCCACAGCTTCCCGGTCATCGCGCTGTACGACGGCGTCATCGAGATCTCGAAGCCGCCGTAGGCGTTGAGGATGGTCGGGTTGGAGCCGTCGAGCTTCACGTGCTTCGGCCCGACGACGAAGTACGGGATCCGCGTGCCGTCCGTCGACATCGCCTCGAGCTGCTGCACGGTGTCGCGCGACGCGTCGAACTGCGGGTGCAGCGACTTGACGCGGTGCACCGCGGCCGTGCGCGCGTCGGCCAGCCACACGCTGCTCGGCGTCAGGAAGCCGGTGACGTTGACGAACGCCTCGTTGCCGCGGCTGTTCGCGGCCGACACGCCCATGGCGAGGTTGTCCGGGAACGCGAGACGGCGGCGCGTCCAGCTTCCGTCGGCCGCGTGCGCGAAGAGGAAGATGCGGCCGCGCACGTTCTGGTTGACGGTGGCGAGGAGCGCGTCGCGCGTCGCCGCCGCGCCGTCCACGGACTCGCGCGGCCCCGGCTCGTAGATCGCCACCGGCGACAGGTGCGCCGGGTCGCGCATCGCGGCCGCGGCGTCGAACGACGCCAGCGCGCCGGCGCCGATGTGCGTCGTGCCGGCATCCCACGGCTCGGAGAGCTGCACGACGACCTGCCCATCGACCATCGCCGCCGCTCCGGACTTGGCCGGCAGCGAGAGCTTCGCCACGCTGTCGCCGAGCACGACGTACTTCTCCGACTCGAAGAAGGTGACGCCGCGATGGATCAGGGTGATGCGATGCCCCGTGCCGTCGTCGAGCGTCTCCGGGCCGGCGCCCACCTCGTCGCTCGGCGCGCCGCGGAAGATCTCGACGGCGCTCGACAGCGGCTGTCCGCGCACGAGGCGCTTCACGATGTACGGATACCCCGACTTCGTCAGCTCCCCCGGGCTCCACTCGCGCGAGACGAGCAGGGTGTCCTCGCCCATCCAGGCGAAGCGCTGCTTCCCGTGCGGCAGGGCGAAGCCGTCCTTCACGAACGCGCGCGTCTGGAGGTCGAACTCGCGCACGGTCACCGCGTCCTCGCCGCCGTCGGAGAGGGCGATCAGGCACCGGCGCTCGGCGGGGGCGACGCAGTCGGCGCCCGCCCACACCCAGTTCGCCTTCTCCGCGCGCGCCAGCGAGTCGAGATCGAGCACCGTCGTCCAGCGCGGCGACGCCGAGCGATAGCTGGCGAGCGACGTACGCCGCCAGATGCCGCGCACGTGCGCGCTGTCCTGCCAGAAGTTGTAGAGCTGGCCGCCGATGAAGCGCGCGTAGGGGATCCGGTCCCGCGACTGCGCGACGGCGAGCGCGTCGTGATACAGTGTCGCGAAGCGCGGGTCCTTCTCCAGCACGGCGGTGGTCTTCGCGTTCTCGGCGCGCACCCAGGCCATCGCGCGCTCGCCGTGCTGCGCCTCGAGCCAGAGGTACGGGTCGGCGGCGGCGGCGCCGCCGGTCTGCTGCTGCGCGGCGGCGGGAGCGGGAGCGGCCGCCAGGAGAGCGGCGAGGAGCGGGACGACGACGAGGGAATCGGCGCGGACGGTCATCGGGAGACTCCGGGTATCGGCGGGGCACGCGCGGAGCGCGGCTGCCCGGAATGTGGCGGGACGCGGGCCGGGTCGCGAGGGGCAGGGCTCCCATGTGTGGAGCGCGCCGCTGCCGCGAAACCATCGCCCTGATGCTTACGTACCTGGCTAAGGATCACTCCCATGCCCAGCCTGCAGACCGTCTTCCGCGCCCTCGCCGACCCCACGCGGCGCGAGATCATCGAGCTCCTGCGCGGCGGTCCCCGGCCCTCCGGGGAGATCGCGCGCCATTTCCCCACGGCGTGGGCGACCGTCTCGCGCCACCTCGGCGTCCTGCGCGACGCGGGGCTCATCCTCTCCGAGCGCGACGGCCAGCAGATCGTCTACGAGCTCAACACGACCGTGATCGACGACGTCATCCAGCACCTCCTCGAGTGGACGCGCCCCGGAACCCGGAGGAAGCATGCGTAAGTGGCTCCCCTTCGTGCTCGTCGCGGCGGACGTCGCGTTCGCGGCGGCGGCCTATCCGCACCTGCCGGCGCGCGTCCCATCGCACTGGAACCTGCACGGCCAGGTGGACGCGTACAGCGGGCGCGCGTCCGCGGCGCTCGTGCTGCCGGCGATCGCGCTCGCGACCTGGCTGCTCCTCCGCGTCCTTCCCCGCATCGACCCGCGCCGCGCCAACTACGCGAAGTTCGCCGGCAGCTACGATGCGGTGGTCGCGGCGGTGGTGGCGATGGTCGTCGTCATCCACGTCGTCGTCCTCGGTGCGGGGCTCGGCTGGCCGGTGGACATGGGCCGCGTCGTCCCGATCGCGCTCGGCGTGCTGTTCGTCGTCATCGGCAACGTGCTCCCGCGCGCGCGGCCCAACTGGTGGTTCGGCGTCCGCACGCCGTGGACGCTGTCGAACGACCGCGTCTGGGCGCGCACGCACCGTGTGGGCGGCTACCTCATGGTCGCCGCGGGAGTGCTGTGCATCGCGGCGGCGCTCCTTCCCGGCGGCGGGGGGATCGCCGTGGTCGTCACCGTGGTGCTCGCCGCCTCGTTAGGCTCGGCCGTCTACTCGTACTTCGCCTGGAGACAGGAGACCTCGCGATGAGCACCCGACTTCGCCAGCAATGCGCCACCTCGCTAGCGTGCGCGCTCCTGCTCGCCGCGCCGGCCGCGGCGCCGCTCCCCGAGCAGGCCACGTTCTACATGCTCCAGCGCGGCGATACCATCGCCACGGAGCCGTACACCCGTGCCGCCGGCCGCGTCGAGGGAGAGCTCGTCCTGCGGATGCCGGGCGCCCCGCGCCAGGCGTACACCCTCGACCTCGCGCCCGACGGCGGCGTATCGCGGACGACGATCTCCGTCTACCGGACCGCTTCGGACACCGCGCCTCTGCAGCGGGCGACGCTCCGCATCGACGGCGACACGATGGTCGTCGACGTAGCCGGTGGCACGCACCGCATCGCCACGCAGGCCGGCGCGATGACGTGGATCAATCCGTCGAGCGTGATCCTCGAGCAGGCGCTGATGCACGCACGCCGCGGCGGCGCGACGACCATCCCGATGTTCCAGTCCGCGGGCGGCGCCACGGTGCCGCTCACGGTGACGTGGATCGGAGGCGACTCCGCCACGCTCCAGATCGGCGGTGTCGTGATCCGCGCCGCCGTGGCGCCCGACGGCCGGCTGCTCGGCGCGACGATCCCGTCGCAGCAGATCACCATCGTCCGCGTCGCTGGGCTGCGCGCGGCGAGCACGGAGAGGATCGACTACTCGGCGCCGCCCGGCGCGCCGTACACGGCGACGGAGGTGGTCGTGCGCACGCCGGCGGGGATCAGGCTCGCGGGCACCCTGACGATGCCCGACGGGCGACCGGCGGCCGGCGCGCCGGCGGTCGTCATGATCACCGGCTCCGGTCCGGAGGAGCGCGACGAGAGTCTCCCCGGCGTGAGCGGCTACCGTCCCTTCCGCCAGATCGCCGACACGCTCTCGCGCCGCGGCATCGCGGTGCTGCGGCTCGACGACCGCGGCGTCGGCGGCTCGGATGCCGGCCCGAGGAACCCGACCACGGCGGATTTCGCCGACGACATCCGCGCGGCGCTCGCGTACCTGCGCACGCGCGGCGACGTGGACGCGCGCCGGCTCGGGCTCGTCGGCCACAGCGAGGGCGGCATGATCGCGCCGATGGTCGCGGCCACCGATCCGCGCCTGAAGGCGATCGTGCTGCTCGCCGGACCGGCGGAGAACGGACGCCAGATCCTCGCGTATCAGCAGCGCTACATGATCGAGCACACGAGCGGCATCGCGCCAGGGCGGCGCGACTCCGCGCTCGCGGCGACGGCGCGCGGCCTCGATTCCGCGGCGGCGACGAACGCGTGGCTTCGCTTCTTCCGCGACTACGATCCGCTGGCCACCGCACGTCGCGTGACGACGCCGGTGCTGATCCTCCAGGGCGCGACCGACCGGCAGGTCACCGCGGACCAGGCGGAGACGCTGGCCGCGACGTTCCGCGCCGGCGGCAACCGCGACGTGACGGTGCACGTCTTCCCCGGCACGGACCACCTCTTCCTCGCCGACACGAGCGGCAATCCCGCCGGCTACGCGCGCCTGCCGTCGAAGCGCATCAGCGCTGTGATCCTCGGCACACTCGCGGACTGGCTGAGCGCGCGGCTCGCTCGTTAGGTTGCCTGTGCCGGCACGCCACCGTGGCGGCACGCGCGATCGGCCCCCGGGTTCCGATCGGCGGGATCGACTCCACCGTCACTCCCACCCCCTGACGATGCTCCGTCTCGCCCATGCCGGCCGCGCCCGCGCGGCACTCGTGCTCTGCTCCCTCACGGCCGCGGTGCTCGTGGTCGCCTGCTCCGACTCCACCGCGCCGAAGTCCCACGGTCTGACGCCGGCCCAAGCGTATGCCAGCCTCGACTCGGCGGACCAGGACTCCGCGCGCGACCTCGCCGGCTACGGCATCCCCGAGGTCGGCATGATGCTCGCCGCCTACGGCGCACCGGTGGGTCAGATGACGGCGACCGTGAACGGCCAGGCCGAGACGTTCAACGTGGTCGCGGGGAACATCGTCCGAGACACCGCCGGGGTGATCCAGGATTCCATCGCCATCGTCTTCGGCTGGCGCGGTCGGGAAGCCCAGGAGATCCTCATGGCGCTGCTCTTCCACGATCGGAGCAAGGCGGGCGACGGGCTCCAGGCGGGCAACCTCACGTACGTCGACGGCAGCACGAAGTTCGCGTCGGCGAACAATAGTCTCCCCGGGTCGGCCTCGGCCACGGCCGCGGGCGGCGCGTGCGCGATGTTCGCGCCGCCGGATACGAGCGACTACACCACCCACGTGTATCAGTCGAAGACGCTCTCCTGCCAGGCCGCGCGGGTCGCCGCGAGCGTCGCGGGCCCGGTGAGGAATTACGACGACACCACCGACGTGCGTACCGTCTCGGTGTCGCTTCCGCAACTCGACGGCGTGCGCGCACACATCGCGCTCCGCTGAACGGAGGATCGAGGCTTTTCGGCCTGCCTCGCCTGGAACTTGCGGTTGTATGGGTGATTCGGCGACCCACTTCACGGTAGACCCGGCCTGACGCCGCGCCGGTCCCGTGACGTGGGGCGTCCGTTCATTGCGTGCAGCCGCGAGGAGATCGTGCCCCAATCCGCCAGCGAAGAGCTGCAGGACATCGCCTTGCCGCTCGGCTCCTCCCTCACCGCCGACGAAGTGCTCGCCGGCGGCGGCGAGATGGGCGCGCTCATGCGTGCCTACGACTGGTCGTCCTCCCCCGTCGGCCCGGTGTCCTCGTGGCCGCAGAGCCTGCGCACCGCGGTCAGCATCCTCCTCGACTCGCGCTATCCGACGCTGGTCGCCTGGGGACCCGAGTACATCCAGTTCTACAACGACGCCTACCGGCCCGTGCTCGGGGCCACCAAGCACCCGCGCGCCCTCGGTCAGAGCACGCGCGAGTGCTTCGCCGAGGCGTGGGACTTCATCGGGCCGCTGTTCGACCGCGTGATGGCGGGCGGCGAGCCGACGTACCTCGACGACCAGCTCTTCCTCCTCGATCGGAACGGCTACCTCGAGGAGACCTACTTCACCTTCTGCTACAGCGCGATCCGCAACGAGAGCGGGCGACCGGGCGGCGTGTTCGTCACGTGCGTCGAGACGACGTCGCGCGTGCTCGGTGAGCGGCGGCTGCGGACGCTGCGCGAGCTCGCGTCGCGCGCGGCGGAGGCGAAGACGGTGGACGAGGCGTGCCGTCGCGCGACCGAGGCGCTCGGCGCCAACCCCGCCAGCCTCCCCTTCTCGCTCATCTACCTGCTCGACGGCAGCGGGCGGCACGCGACGCTCGCGAGCACGGCGGCGATCACGCGCGGGGAGGAGTTCAGCCCGGCGATCGTCGATCTCGCCGCGGCCGACGGCACCGGGTGGCCGATGGCGCGCGCCGTGAGGGAGCAGGCGCTGGTGCTCGTGGACGACCTGCCGTCGCGCTTCCCGCCCCTGCCCGGAGGGCCGTGGCCGGAGTCGGCGACGACGGCGGCGGTGGTGCCGGTGAGCCGCGCCGGCCAGGAGGGCGTGTCGGCGCTGCTCATCACCGGCATCAATCCCCGCCGCGCGTTCGACGACGACTACCGGGGCTTCCTCACGCTGGTCGCCGGCCAGATCGGGTCGAGCATCAGCAACGCGCGGGCGTACGAGGAGGAGCGCCGGCGGGCCGAGGCGCTGGCCGAGCTGGATCGCGCGAAGACGACGTTCTTCAGCAACGTGAGCCACGAGTTCCGCACGCCGCTCACGCTCATGCTCGGGCCGATCGAGGACCTGCTGCGATCGCCGGCGCAGCCGCTGGCGCCGGCGGACCGCGAGCGGCTGCAGCTCCTCCAGCGCAACGCGCTGCGCATGCTGAAGCTCGTGAACACGCTCCTCGACTTCTCGCGCATCGAGGCCGGCCGCGTGCAGGCGGTGTTCGAGCCGCAGGACCTCGCCGCGCTGACGACGGAGCTGGCGAGCATCTTCCGGTCGGCGGTCGAGCGCGCGGGACTGCGCCTCGTCGTCGACTGCCCGCCCCTCGACGAGCCGGTGTTCGTCGACCGGGACATGTGGGAGAAGATCGTCCTCAACCTGCTGTCGAACGCGCTGAAGTTCACCTTCGACGGCGAGATCCGTGTCACGCTGCGCCGCGAGGGCGACCACGCGCGCCTCGCCGTCGCCGACACGGGAACGGGCATCGCGCCGGACCAGCTCCCGCACATCTTCGAGCGCTTCCG
This sequence comes from uncultured Gemmatimonadota bacterium, assembly GCA_946480295.1. The sequence continues at coordinate 8,544 of CAMLIT010000054.1, read as the reverse complement.
TCGGATCGAGGGGGCGCGCGCGCGCACGCACGAGGGCTCCGGCATCGGCCTCGCGCTCGTCCGGGAGCTCGCGCGCCTGCACGGCGGCCGCGTGAGCGTGTCGAGCGAGGAGGACCGCGGCTCGACCTTCGTCGTCGACCTGCCCTTCGGATCGTCGCACCTGCCGCAAGAGCGCATCGGCGGCCGACGCACGAGCCAGCCGACCGCGCTCGGCGCCCTGCCCTTCGTCGAGGAGGCGCTCCGCTGGCTCCCCGACACCGACGACGGCGCGCCCGAGGTGCTGCGCACGACCGTCGAGCGGCACGAGCACGACGGCGCGCAGCGACCGGTCGCGGACGACGCCGAGCGCACGCACGGCGCCACGGGGCGCGTGCTCGTCGTGGACGACAACGCCGACATGCGCTCGTACCTCGCGCACCTGCTGGCCGAGTCGTACGACGTGGAGACGGCGAGCGACGGCGAGGACGCGCTGGCGCGCATCGAGCGGCAGCTCCCCGATCTCGTCGTCACCGACGTCATGATGCCGCGCCTGGACGGGCTCGGGCTCGTGCGGGCGCTGCGCGGGAGCGACCGCACGCGGGCGCTCCCGGTGATCCTGCTCTCGGCGCGCGCGGGCGAGGAGGACACGGTCGAGGGGATGAGCGCGGGGGCGGACGACTATCTCGTGAAGCCCTTCTCCGCGCGCGAGCTGCTCGCCCGTGCCCGGACGCATCTCGACCTGAGCCGAATGCGCCGCGAGCTGCTCGACGAGCTGGAAGCCGCGCGGCACCGCCTCCACACGCTCTTCCAGCGCTCGCCGGCGATCAGCGCCGTGCTGCGCGGCCCGGAGCACGTCTTCGAGATGGCGAATCCCGCCTATCTCGAGCTCGTGGGCCACCGCGACATCATCGGCCTGCCGATCCGCGACGCGCTGCCGGAGATCGCCGGGCAGGGCTTCTTCGAGCTCCTCGACCGGGTGTACGCGACGGGCGAGCCGTACGTCGGCACGGAAGCGCGCGTCCTGCTCGACCGGCATCCTGGCGCGGCGCTGGACGACGCGTACGTGAACTTCGTCTACCAGCCGCTCACCGATGCGGAGGGACGGGTGAGCGGCATCTTCGTCCACGGCGTCGACGTGACCGCGCAGGTGAAGGCGCGGCAGGAGATCGAGGAGCTGTACAGCCGCGTGCAGCTCGCCAACAAGGCGAAGAGCGACTTCCTCGCCGCGATGAGCCACGAGCTGCGCACGCCGCTCAACGCGATCATCGGCTACGTGGACCTGCTCGCGCTCGGGGTGCGCGGCGCGATCACGCCGTCGCAGCAGGTGGACCTCGACCGCGTGCGCGCGGCGAGCCAGTACCTGCTGTCGCTGATCAACGACATCCTCAACTTCACGCGCCTGGAGGCGGGGCGCGTCGAGTTCCGGGTGCGGCCGATCCCGCTGCAGCAGGTCATGATCGGCGCGGTGGAGCTGACCCAGGAGCAGATCCGGCAGAAGGGGCTCCGACTCGACTTCCGCCCGCCCGCGCCCGACGTCGTCGCGCACGCCGACACCGAACGCGTGCAGCAGGCGCTGCTCAACCTCATCACCAACGCGGTGAAGTTCACCGATGCGGGGGGCACGATCGCGCTCTGGGCCGAGGAAGAGCCGAGCGATGGCGAACGCGGACGCCTGCTCCTCCGCGTGAGCGACACGGGGTGCGGCATCTCGTCCGATCAACTGCGGCGCATCTTCGAGCCGTTCGTGCAGGTCCAGCGGCATCGCGGCGAGGGGAGCCAGAAGGGCGTCGGCCTCGGCCTGGCGATCAGCCGCGACCTGGCGCGCGCGATGGGCGGCGACATCTGGGTCGATAGCGAGCCGGGACGGGGCTCGACCTTCACGATCGCGCTCCCGCGCACCGTTCCGCCGCCTCAGTAGCCGTGTCCGCCCGCGGCGCCCTGCACCTTGCCGCGGAACATCCGGTAGACGACGACGAAGTAGCCCACGGCGAGCAGCATCCCGAACCCCCACCAGACCAGCCCCACGCCGAGGGCGTGCGGGCCGGAGTGGGCGTCGTACACCGTGATGTTCAGGCGGGGATCGGTGGCGGAGAGGAGGAGGTTCGGGTAGACCGCCGCCGCCGCGCCGAGGAGCATGAGCACGAGGTAGCCGCCGCTCGCCAGGAAGGCGGCGCGCTCGCGCCCGCGTCGCCGATAGCGCCACGTCCCCGCCAGCGCCGCGGCGACGCCGAGCGGGATCACGAACAGCACCGGGACGCTGCGGTAGTTCGCGAGGAGCGCGGGCCGGATCGCCAGCGTGGCGACGAGGCTCATCACGGTGAGCACGACGAGGGGGAGCCAGAGCGCCGCGGCCGCGGCGCGGGCGCGGCGGTTCATGGCATCGGTCGTCTTGAGCGTCGCCCAGTTGGCGCCGTGCAGCGTGAGCGCGACGAGGGCCAGCGCGCCGGCGAGCACGGTGTACCAGTCGAGCACCCCCGGCTGAGGACCGACGCGCCAGTCGGTCCACAGCGGCAGGAAGAAGTAGCCGTCGGGCTGCAGCGGGACGCCGCGGAGGACGTTGCCTAACGCGGCACCGAAGAACACCGCGAGCAGCAGGCTCGCGATGCCGAACGCGCCGCCGAAGAGCCCCCGCCAGACCGGCGAGTCCACGTGCGACCGCAGCTCGAGCCCGATGCCGCGCAGGATGAGGAGCCAGAGTACGATCATGAGCGGCAGGTAGAAGCCGCTGAAGCCCGACGCGTAGAGGCGCGGGAAGGCGAAGTACAGCGTCCCGCCGCTCGCGACGAGCCAGACCTCGTTGCCGTCCCACACGGGGCCGATGGTCCGGGCGAGGGTGCGGTGCTCCTCCTCGGTGCGCGCGATGAACAGGTCGAGCACGCCGACGCCGAGATCGAACCCGTCGAGCACGACGTACGCGGTGAGCATCGCGGCGACGAGGAGGAACCAGGCGAGGAGCATCGAGGGACGAGGGACGAGGGACGAGGGACGAGTCGGGACGCGGGAAGCGGGAAGCGGACGCCGGACGGCGGACGGCGGACGGCGGACGGCGTTACACCACCTCCGGCCCTTCCCCGATGATCCTCGCCATCAGGAAGACGAACAGGATCGCCAGCAACGCGTACAGCCCCATGAAGCCGAGCAGGGTGAAGAGGCTGTTCCCGGCGTGCACGTAGCGCGAGTAGCCGCTGCTCGTGCGCAGCAAGCCGTAGACCAGCCACGGCTGGCGCCCCAGCTCCGCCGTCAGCCACCCCGCCGTGTTCGCGACGTACGGCAGCGGGGCGCAGAGGAGGAGGATCCAGAGCATCCACCGCGTGTCGTACAATCGCCCGAGCCAGAGCAGCAGCGCGCTCGCCGCCATGACGGCGATGAAGATCGTCCCCAGCCCGGCCATGATGTGATAGGCGTAGTACAGCAGCGGGATGTTCGTCGGCCAGTCCGTCTTCGGGAACGCGTTCAGCCCCTGCACCTGCGCCGTCGTGTGGCCGTAGATGAGGAAGCTCAGCACCTTGTTGGCGACGAGCGGGTTGTCGATGCGCTCGTGCTCCGCGTCGGGCTGGCCGAGGATGACCATCGGCGCGCCGCGCTCGGTCTTGAACAGCGCCTCCATCGCCGCGGTCGTCACCGGCTGGTGCGCGGCCATGTACTTGCCGTGCAGGTCGCCGGTCGGGAAGATCTGGATCGCCGACGCGAGCACGCCGACGATGACGCCGACGCGGACGAAGGTGCGCGCGTCGTCCAGGAACTTTCCGTCGAGGAGATAGAACGCGCCGACCGCGCTCATGACGAACGCGCCGGTGATCACCGCGCCCGACATGTTGTGCGCGTACTGGATCAGCGCCCAGGGATTGAGCAGCAGCCCCCAGAAGCTCGTCACCTGGAAGATCCCGTCGGCCGTGCGCTGGTACGCGACCGGGTGCTGCATCCAGGCGTCGGTGACGATGATGAAGAAGCCCGAGAGCCACGAGCCGAGAAAGACGGCGAACGCCGCCCACCAGTGGCCGATGCGCCCGAGCCGCTCCTCGCCGTAGAGGAAGAGCCCGAGGAACGCCGACTCGAGGAAGAAGGAGAAGACCCCTTCCATGACCAGCGGCTGGCCGATCACGCCGCCGGTGACGCGCGCGAACTCGGACCAGTTCGTCCCGAACTGGAACTCCATCGGGATCCCGGTCACGACGCCGAGGACGAAATTGACGCCGAACACCTTCGCCCAGAAGCGCGCCGCGCGGTCGTAGCGCACGTCGTCGGTCCGGAGGTACAGCGACTTGAGGATCACGATGAGCGGCGCGAGCCCCATCGTGAGCTGCGGAAAGAGGTAGTGGAAGGTGATGGTGAACGCGAAATGCAGCCGATGCATCAGCAGCGCGTCGTCCATGTCTCCTCTCGCCGTGCCCGGTTCGACCCCGCCTCGACTCCTTCGAAGCTAAGCACGGCGTGGCGGTCCGTACCACTCGGGCCGCCGCGTCAGTGCTCGACCTTCCCCTCGAGCGCGCCGTGCTCGGCGCCGTGCGTCCAGGTCCCGGTGATGCGGTCCTCCTGCCGACGCAGGACGAGCTGCACCAGGCCGCCCGGCGAGTCGGCGCGCAGCACGACCGCCGTGTCCGACGTCGTCACCTCCATGGCGTGACCGTCGTTGTCCCCCTCCGGCCAGAAGAGCGCCGTGAGTCGGCCCGCCGAATCGGCGACGGTGAGCTCGGCCGGCATCACGCGGTCCGGGAGCGTCAGGTCGAGATGATACTTGCCGACCGGTCGCGACTCCCAGCCGGCGCCGGCGGCGGCGTGTGCACCCGCCGCGGGCGGCGGACCGGCCTGCGCCCCCGCGAGAACGGGGGCGGCGACGACCGACGCGGAAACCAGGTAGCCGAGTGCGAGCGTGCGTGCGCGCATGGTGATGCCTCGATGTGGAGTTGAGGTGTGCGGCGCGATCATGGCCGCCGTACGCCCGCGCGGCACGGCGGTTTCACCGCTCTCCGCGCTCGCACGCGGCCGTGACGCGTCTTCACCGATCCATGACAATTCCGACACGAACTCCGGCGCGCGCGCTCCGTAGGATCCAATGGTCGTTGACCACACGCCTTCCTACACAGGAGATGCTCATGCTGACGATGACTGCCGGAGCGGTGAAGATGCTCGTTGCCTTCTCCCTCGTGAACACGACGCCGGCCGCGGCGACGCGCGCCGTCGCCTCGCACCGGCCGGTGCCGATCGCCGCGCGGGCGGAGCGGCAGGACTGGGCGGGGGCGTACACGCTCCATTCGATGGATCCGGAGAAGGTCGGGCCGCTGGTGCTGCACCTCCTCGTCGAGCGCGGCAGCGAGGGGCCGGTCGCCGTGGTGATCGACGACGACGGCACGGCGGCGCTCTCCGACATCCGGGCCGACGCCGGGCACTTCACCGCGAAGCTGTCGACGACGCGCGGACAGGCGCGGATCGACCTGCGCGCCGACGGCGACCAGGTCGCGGGCACGCTGACCGTCGGCGACCAGGTGCTGCAGCTCACCGGGCACCGCATCGACTGAGCGGCACCCGGGCGACGCGGCCGGCAGTTCCGCGGTGCGCATCGGGAGGGCGAGCTCCGCGGTGCGCATCCGCGGCACGAGCAGGAGAACCACGCGGGCGCCGCCGGCCGCTCCCGACTCGATGCGCGTCGCGCCGCCGTGTCCCTCGACGATGTCGCGGACGATCGACAGCCCGAGCCCCGTGCCCCCCGCGAGCCGGTGCGTCCGGGAGAGGCGCGTGAAGGCCCGCCAGACGCGCTCGCGGTCGGCCGGCGCGATGCCCGGCCCCTCGTCGGTCACCGCCAGCTCCACCATCTCCTCCACGCGCCGGCCGACGTCGATCGTGATCGTCTGGCCGAGCGGGCCGTACTTGAGCGCGTTCGTCATCACGTTCGTGAGCGCCTGCCGGAGCGAGTGCTCGTCGCCCTGCGCCTCGTCGGGACCGTGGAGCCGGATGTCGACCTGCGCCCGCCGGATCGCGATCTCCTTCTGCAATCCCTCGATCACGCGCTCGGCGAGGTCGCCCAGCCGCACCGTCGAGCGATGCGGCTCCGGGCGATGGCGCTCGTCCATGCGCACGTGGTGCAGGACGTCCTCGACGAGCCGGGCGAGCCGCGCCGCCTCGCGCCCGATGCCGCTCACGAGCGGCGCGGCGCGCTCGGCGTCCCACGGCTGGAGCTCGAGGGTCTCGGCGTACAGCCGGATCTCGGTGAGCGGCGTGCGCAATTCGTGCGAGAGCTTGGCGATGAAGAGTCGGCGCGCGCGGAGCGCCTCGCGCTCGCGCCGGAACCGGATGGTGGCGACGACGAGGGCGAGGACGAGCAGGGCGAGGAGGACGATCGGGAGCTGGAGCGGCGGCATCCGGAGCGAGTCGGGGTGGGGAGCGGCCCGCGCGAGGTGGACGGGGGCGCGACGGCTGTGATCATACTTCGAAACCGGGCGTGTGCAGGTTTCGTAAAGGCATTCACCACCAGCCCCGTCCCGCCATGCACACCATCCTCGTCGTCGAGGACAACCAGGAGCTCGGCGCCACGCTGGCGTCGAACCTGGAGGTCGAGGGTCATCGCACGCTGCTCGCGCACGACGGCGCGCGCGGGCTGGCGGTCGCGCGGGAGTGCCGGCCGGATCTCGTCATTCTCGACCTCTCGCTGCCCACCCTGGACGGCCTCCAGGTGCTCGGCGCGCTGCGGCGCGAGGGGATGGACACGCCGGTGCTCGTGCTCACGGCGCGCTGCGACGAGGTCGACAAGGTGCTCGGCTTCCGCCTCGGCGCCGACGACTACGTCACCAAGCCGTTCGGGCTCCTCGAGCTGATGGCACGCGTGTCGGCGCTGCTGCGCCGAACGAGTCCGGGGCGCGCGGGCGCGCCGGCCGCGGCGGAGCTGGCCGCCGGGGCACCCGCGGTCGAGGTGACCGGCGGCGTGGCCACGATGTGCGCGCGGTTCGGCGACGTCGTCGTGGACCTCGCCGCACGGACCGTGGAACGCGCCGGTAGCGACGTGGCGATCCCGCCGAAGGCGTTCGACCTGCTCGCCGCGTTGATCGACGCGCGCGGCGCCGCCGTGAGCCGGCTCGACCTCCTGCGCGACGTGTGGGGCTACTCGGCGGAGGTCACCAGCCGCACGGTGGACTCCCACGTCGCGGAGCTGCGGCGCCGCCTGGAAGGCGATCCGGCGAACCCGCAGCACATCCTCACGGTGAGGAAGACGGGCTACCGGCTGCGGCTGGGCTGACGCGCGGTGGGCGCTCGGCGCGCCGGCGCCTGCTCCCCGCCGCGGCGCGTCAGCCCCTGTGCCTCGAGGGCCAGGTACTCCGGGGTGAGGCGGCGCGCGGCGTGTCGAATCGGGGCATCGGTCGGTGGCGTGAGGATGTTCGGCGAAGGCCCGCCGCTCGGCCGGGGCTACGCCGACGGCTCGGAGGCAGCGGGCGCGCCCGCACGCTCCGACAGCAGCCTGGTAGTGAATCGCTGGGCCTCGGCGATTCGTTCCACCTCGAGCGCCGTGGCGTCGGCGGCCTGCTCGAGGCGCGCGAGGCGCTGGGCGATGTCGTCGAGCACGGCGACGGTGCGCGCGTCGGGCAGCCCCTTGCGCCGCTCGACGAAGGCGAGGGTGACCTTCGTGACCGCGCCGAGCAGCGCCATGAGGCCGCCGAAGACGAGCAGGTCGCTCAGGAAGATCGGGTCCACGTCTCCTCCAGGTTCGGGGGGCATCCCACCGGGTGTGATCACTACGGGGCGGAGCCGGAGGCGGGTTTCGCGGCGCGCGTCGCTAGCGGCAGCGCCGGCGCGCGTCGTAGATTCTGGCCGGTCCTGCCTTCCGGCTCCCCCCACCCCGCAGATGACCGCGCCCCATCCCGCCCCGGCGCCCGGCGCCGACGACAGCCCGACCGGGCAGCCACACCTCCTGCGCCGTTTCAGCCTGCTCCCGGCGACGGCGCTCAACATGACGAACATGATCGGGGTCGGGCCGTTCATCACGATCCCGCTGCTCATGTCCGCGCTCGGCGGGCCGCAGGCGATGCTCGGGTGGATCGTGGCGCTCGTCATCGTCATCTGCGACGGGATGGTGTGGAGCGAGCTCGGGGCGGCGATGCCGGGATCGGGCGGCTCGTTCCACTACCTGCGCGAGGCCTTCGGGTCGGAGCGGTTCGGTCGGCTGATGGCGTTCCTCTTCGTCTGGCAGTTCGTGCTGAGCGGGCCGCTGGAGATCGCGTCGGGCTACATCGGCTTCGGCGACTACGCGAGCTACATCTGGAAGGGGATGACGCGCCCGGAGGAGATCGCGCTCGTGACGGCGATCGGCATCATCAACATCGCCCTGCTCTACCGGCGCATCCACTCGATCGCCAAGCTCACCATCGCGCTCTGGATCGGCACGCTCGTCACGGTGCTGGCGGTGATCGTCACCGGCGCGCTGCACTTCGATCCGCGCGTCGCGTTCGACTTCCCGCCGGGCGCGTTCAACTTCTCGCTCGGCTTCTTCCTCGGCATCGGCGCCGCGTCGCGCATCGGGATCTACGACTACCTCGGCTACTACGACGTCTGCTACATCGGCGACGAGGTGCGCGATCC
>CAMLIT010000053.1 GCA_946480295.1 uncultured Gemmatimonadota bacterium | reverse complement strand
GCGTCGTCGCCGTTCACGTGCACGATCGGCACGTCGAACCCCTTGGCGAGGTCGCTCGAGTAGTGCGTCGAGCGCGAGTCCGCCGGATCCGTCGTGAAGCCGACCTGGTTGTTGGCGATGATGTGCAGCGTGCCGCCGACGCGGTAGCCGCGCAGCAGCGAGAGGTTCAGCGTCTCCGCGACCACCCCCTCGCCCGGGAAGCTCGAGTCCCCGTGGACGAGGATCGGCAGCACGAGCGACTCGTCGCGCCCCTGCTCCGTGCGCTGGCGCGCCCGCGCGACGCCCGTCACGACCGGGTCGACGAACTCGAGGTGACTCGGGTTCGGCACGAGCTCGAGATCGATTGCGTGGCCGCCGATCTCACGCTGGTTGCGGTAGCCGAGGTGGTACTTCACGTCCCCCGAGCCGCTCGCGGAGTTCGTGTCCCCATGATGGCCGAGGAATTCCTCGAAGAGCACGCGATACGGCTTGCCGAGGACGTGCGCGAGCACGTTGAGCCGCCCGCGGTGCGCCATGCCGATGACGCTGGCGCGCGCGCCGTCGGCGGCCGCGCCAGCGATCGCCTCGTCGAGCATCGGGACGAGCGCGTCCACCCCCTCGATGGAGAAGCGCTTCACGTTCACGAACGCCAGGCCGAGGAAGCGCTCGAGGCCATCCACCTCGGTCAGCCGCTGGAGCACGCGCACCTTCTCCTCGTTCGTCAGCGCGCGCGTGACCTGTCCCTCCTCGATGGTCCGCCGGAACCAGGCCCGCTCGGCATCCTCGTTCAGGTGCTCGAACTCGTAGCCGATGGCGCCGCAGTACAGCTCGCGCATCCGGTGCACCACGTCCGCCGCCGTGCCCGACTCGTAGCCGAGGGCGGTCGCCGGGATCTGGTGCAGGTCGGCCTCGGTGAGCCCGTGGAACTCCGGGGTCAGCTCGGCGGCCCCTGGCGGGGGCGCGCCCAACGGGTCGAGCTGCACGGCGAGATGGCCGTAGCGCTGGATCGCGCCGATCAGCGCCGCCGCGCCCGCAGCCTTCCGGAGAAGGGCGGCGTCGAACGTGCCGGTCGCGCCCGCGCCCGGCGCCACGATGCCGCTCAGGCTCTCGGCGAAGCGGAAGAACTGCCGCCAGGACTCCTCGACCGACGCCGGATCGCGGCGATAGGCGTCGTAGACCTCGGCGATGTAGCCGTCGTTGAAGACGCTCGTGATGGGGAGACTGCTCATAGATGAAGCAATCTAGGGGGAGGAATGGCGGCGAGCGAGGGCCGCCGGGTGCCGCACGACGCCCGTGCCGGGCGACGCGCGCTACAGCGGCAGGGTCAGGGTGAAGGTCGACCCCTCGCCGAGCGTCGACTGTACGTCGATGCGGCCGCCGAGCAGCCGCGCGAGCCGCTGCGAGATGTAGAGCCCGAGGCCGGTGCCGCCGTGGCGGCGGGTCAGCCCCGTGTCGAGCTGCGTGAACGGCCGGAAGAGCCGCCGCAGGTCGGTGGGCGCCATCCCGACCCCCGTGTCGCGGATCGAGAAGCGCACCTCGTCCCCGTCGCGGCGGAGCATCAGGCGCACCTCGCCGGCATCCGTGAACTTCACCGCGTTCCCCGCGAGGTTGACGAGGATCTGCCGGAGCTTGTCGATGTCGCTCGTCATCCGGACCGGCTCGTCAGGCACGTCCAGCTCGATGCGCAGCTTCTTCTGCCGCGCGAGCGGCTCGACGATCGCCTTCGCCGCCTGGAGCAGGTCGGCGGCGAGGAACTCGGTGGGCCGCACCGTCTCCTTCCCGGCCTCGAGGCTGGAGAAGGCGAGCACCTCCTCGATCATCACGGTGAGGTGGTGCGTCACCGACCGCATGCGCTCGAGGACGTCGCGCTGCGTCTCGTGCAGCGGCCCGAGCACCTCGTCGGCCAGGAGCTCCTCGTAGCCGGTGAGCGCGGTGAGCGGCGTCCGCAGCTCGTGCGAGATCGTCGCGAGGAAGCGCCCCTTCGCGTGGTCGGCGGCCTGCGCCTGCTCGAGCAGCTCGGTCTTCCAGAGCGCGACCGCCGCGTGGTCGGCGATGATGTGCAGCCGCTGCGCCTCGCGCGCCGAGAAGGCCACCATCTGCGGCCGGCGGACGACGGCGATGACGCCGAGCACGGTGTCGTGCGCGACGAGCGGGGCGAGGAGCATCGGCCCGACCTCGAGCTCGGGCATGATGCGGGCGAGCGGCCGCCGCGAGCCGCTGAACTGGTCGGTGCTCACCGTCGAGCGGCTGTCGATCGATTCGCCGGCCAGCGACCCGTCGAGCGGGAAGCGGCGTCCCCGCGCCCCGCTCGCGCCGCCGCTCGCGGCGATGATCTCGCCCGCACCCGCGTCCGCCTTCACGACGATCGCGCCGGAGGCGCCGCACTGCTCGGAGGCGGTGTCGCAGAGGAGCTCGAGGATCTGCTCGGAGTCGGAGACCTCCGCCATCTGCCGCGCGAGCACGCGCAGGGCGGCGTTCTCCTCGTTGCGCTCCTCGAGCGCGGCGTCGCGCGTCCCGTCAGCGGGGTACGGGCGCGACAGCTCGAGCACGAGCAGCCCGCGCGCGGTCCGCGCGACGCGCGCCCCGTACGCGGGGGTCGCGGAGCTGCGATCGAGGAACAGGTCGAAGTGGCGCACGACCCCGTCGGCCTTCGTCGCCTCGATCGCCGCGCGCGCCTCGTCCTGCGTGAACGCAGGGAAGCACGACCACAGCTCCTGGTCGGCGCAGTCGCCCGCCGCCGTGCCCAGCACGCGCTCCCATGCGCGGTTGACGTCGAGGATGCGGCCGTCGGCGTCGAAGATCGCGATCGCGTGCTCCAGGGCGCCGAGGACGTCGGCGTCGGCGCGCGGTTGCCGATCGCCCTCGTGTCGTTCCGCGGCCGCTGCCGCGCGCTTGCCGTGGTTCACGGACGTGCCCACGATCGGCGCTAATGCTGGTGGGGCGGCGCGTGCTCGACAGCCGCGCGCCGCGCGATCACTGGGCCGGGAGCGGCCGCGCGTCCAGCCACGAGAGCCGCGTCGGGGTGGGCAGCGCGCGCCGCGCCATCGCCGCGCCGAGCACCCGTTGGGCGTCGACGGGCTCGAGCCGCGGCAGATAGAGAAAGCCCGCGATCCCGTTCACGTCGAGCAAGTGCACCTCCGTCGGTCGCCGCGTCAGGCTGACGGCGATGACCGGCACCCGCGACAGCAGCGGGTCGCGTTCCCACGCGTCGAGCTGCAGCGTCGCCAGCAGGTCGTAGTCGCAGATGACTGCGTCGGGACGGTACGCGGGCGCGAGCCGGAGCGCCTCCTCCAGGCCGACCGCGGCGGTCGTGTCCGCGCCGAGGTCCCGGAAGTACGACGAGAGGTGCTCGCTCAGAAACGAATGACGACCAATGCACAACACTCGCATGTCGGTCAATATATCCTGCGCACCGACGCGACGTGAGAGCGGCACCCGAGGCTGCCCCTGTGACCATCGTCACACCTCGTCCTCCACTTCGGGGGAGCGGGCGGCGCGAAGATGGTTCACCAGCTTCGGAACGAAGGAGAGGGCGAACAGCCCGGCGGTCACGACGCCGGCGATGATCAGCGCGCGCCGCTTCCCACCCGAGAAGCCGGCCCACAGCGTGTGTCCGACGTACGCGTAGGCCACGCTGCCCGCCGCCGTCCCCACCGCCGTCGCGCCGAGCACGTCGCGAAACGCGAGCCCGGCCACACCCGCGGCGTAGTCGACATAGGCGAACGGCGCCATCGGCACGAGCCGCAACCGCACGAGGTTGAGGAAGCCGCCGTGCTCGCGCACCCGATCGAGCAGCTCGTCCTGGCCGCGCAGCGCGCGCTCGATGGCCGACCGCCCGATCCCGCGCGCCAGCCAGTAGGCGGCCGTCGTGCCGAGCATCGTCGCCGCCCAGCTCAGCAGCGCGCCGCGGACGGTCCCGAAGACGGCGCCTCCGATCAGCGTGAGGGGCGTGCAGGGCAGGCCCACCGTCACGGCGCCCGCGTACAGCAGCACGAACACCATGCTCGTCGCCGGCACGCTGGCGAGCCGCTCGACCACCTTGCCGAGGGTATCGTCCTTCTGGAGGTGGAAGTAGCCGAGCCGCCATGCGACGAGCGCCGCCACGGCGAGGAGCGCCGGCAGCACCGCCAGCCGCGCGAGCGCGCGGAGCCGGCGATGTCGCGTCCCCGACGGCGCCACGTCGTGCTATTCGGCGCGACGGCGTCCAGCGCCCGCGGGCTCCAGGCGGAGCCCGGTGGCCGCTCGGTCACGCTCGGCGTGTGCCGGCACCTCGCGCTCCGGCCGGTTCGGCACGCGCTCGTCCGCCGCGGCGCGCGGCATCTCCTGGTCGCTCCCCCGCCCGTTGTGCCCCTCCAGCGCCGCCGGCAGCGACAGTCGGAACGTGCTCCCATTGCCCGGCGTCGACTCGAGGGTGAGCGAGCCGTCGAGGAGCTCGGCCAGCCGGCGCGAGATCGGCAGCCCCAGCCCGGTCCCCTCCTGGAGCTGCGTCTTGCCGAGCTGCACGAACTCCTGGAAGATGCGCTCCTGGTCCTCCGGCGGGATGCCCTCGCCCTGATCCACGACCTCGACCACCACGCCGCCGTCGGACTGCGGCTGGCAGCAGACCCGGATGGGCTTCCCGCGGCCGAACTTGATCGCGTTGGAGAGCAGGTTCAGCAGGATCTGCCGCACGCGTCGCGGGTCGGAGACGACGCGCATCGGCGCCGCGTCGTACTCGATCGAGAGCTCCGAGCCATACTGGTCGGCGAGCGGCCGCACGGTGACGAAGAGATCCTCGATGATCCCTGGGAAGCCCACCGGCTGCACGCGCAGGTCGATCTTCCCGGCCTCGATCTTCGAGAGGTCCAGCACGTCGTTGACCAGCTCGAGCAGGTGCCGGGCGGCCTTCTGGGTGCGTTGGATCCCCTCCTGCTGCTTCTCGTTGAGCGGACCGTAGATGTTCTCGAGGAGGAGGGTGCTGTAGCCGAGCACCGCGTTGATCGGCGTGCGCAGCTCGTGGCTCATCGAGGCATAGAAGCGGCTGCGCGCCGTCATCGCGTGTTCCAGCTCGGCCTGGCGCCGGTTCAGCTCCTCGTTCAGCGCCTTCAGCTCGGCCATCGTGTTCGCCAGCGATACGGCCTGCGTGCGCAGCGCCTCCTCGTGGCGTACCCGCTCCGAGATGTCGCGCACGATCAGCGTGTACGCCCGCCCGCGCGAGGTGTCGAGGCAGGAGACGCTCGCCTCGATCGGGAACTCCTCGCCGTTCGCGCGCACCGCCCGCAGCGCGGTGATCCGGCCCGGCGCGTCGAGCAGGCCGCTCGACGTGCTCTGGTCGCCGTCGGCCGTGGCGCAGATCGCCGCCACCGTCTCGGAGCTCGTCTCCGCGGGGAAGAAGCGGGTCAGCGGCCCGCCGACCGCCTCCTCGGCGGGGCAGTGGAACATCCGCTCGGCGGCGCGATTGAACAGCGTCACCATCCCCTGCGCGTCGTACGTGATGATGGCGTCCATCGCCGACGTGACGATCTCGCGGAAGCGCGCCTCCGACTGCCAGAGCTCCTGCATGTGCCGCAGCTCCAGCTCGCGCCGCTGGCTCTCGCGCAGGAGCTGCTCCTGCTCCGCGATCCGCCTCTGCTTCAGGTGCAGGTCGACGAATGCGGCCACCTTCGAGCGCAGCACCGCCGGCTGGAAGGGCTTGAACAGGTAGTCCACCGCGCCGACCGAATACCCCTCGAAGACGTACTCCTCGTCCTTGCTGATCGCCGTCAGGAAGATGATCGGGATGTGCTTCGTGCGTTCGCGCGACTTGATCAGCCGCGCCGTCTCGAAGCCGTTCATCCCCGGCATCTGGACGTCGAGGAGGATGACGGCGAAGTCGCGCTCGAGCAGGCGCCGGAGCGCTTCCTTGCCCGAGGAGGCGCGGATGATCCGCTGGCCCAGCGGCTCGAGGATCGCCTCCAGCGCGAGGAGGTTCTCCGGCCGGTCGTCCACGATGAGGATGTCGACGCGGGGCTCGCTGCTCATCGCTGGGCGATCTGGGCGGTCGGAGGCGAACCGATCGCGGCGAGGAAGCGCGCGATCTCGGGGAGTGGCAGCACGCGCGCCTTGGGGACCGCCTTGAGCGCCGCCGCCGGCATGGCGGCGCTCTCCGCGGTCGCCGGGTCCTGGACGACGGCCACCCCGCCGCGGTCGGCGATCCGCCGCAGGCCGATTGCGCCGTCCGCGTTCGCGCCGGTGAGCACGACGCCGATCACGTGCTCGGCGTAGCTGTCCGCCGCCGACTCGAAGGTGACGTCGATCGACGGCCGGCTGAAGCGCACCGGCTCGTCGGTGGTCAACGAGAACGTCCCCCGCTCGACGAGCAGGTGGTAGTCGGGGGGTGCGATGTACACGCGCCCGGGCTCGATCGGCGCCTTGTCCTCCACCTCGCACACGCGCATCGGCGTGTGCTCCTGGAGTAGCGTGGCGAGCAGCTGGTTGGACTCGCGATGACGGTGCTGCACGATGACGAGCGGCACGACGAAGTCCCCCGGCAGCCCGCTGATGAGCGTGCGCAGCGCGTGGAGCCCTCCCCACGACGTCCCTACGACGACGATCTGGTATCGCACGCTATCCGCAGCCTACCTGATCTTCCGATAGAGTTTCTCCCGCGCGTCCAGCCTCTCGTAGCAAGGCTCGTACTTAGACAGACGGAGCGATTCCTTGCTGCCGAGCCCGAGTGTGCCGAACATCACGAGGCTCTCGTAGAAGAGCGCGTGCACCTGCTCCTGCAAGTCTCGGTCGAAATAGATGAGGACGTTGCGACAGAAGATGACGTGGAACTCGCTGAAGGAGCGGTCGGTGACGAGGTTGTGCTGCGCGAACACCACGTTGCGCATGAGCGCCGGACTGAAGAGCGCCCCATCGTACTTCGCCGTGTAGTACTCCGAGAAGGACCGCTTGCCCCCCGCCTTGATGTAGTTCTCCGTGTATTCCTGCATGCGGTTGAGCGGGAAGATCCCCGCCCGCGCCTGCCGGAGGACCAGGTCGTTGATGTCCGTGGCGTAGATGCGCGTCCGGTCCAGCAGCCCCTCCTCCTCCAGCACGATCGCCGTCGAGTAGACCTCCTCGCCCGTGGAGCAGCCCGCGCACCACACGCGGATGAACGGGTACGTACGCAGCGTCGGGATGACCGTCTCGCGGAACACCCGGTAGAAGCCCGGGTCGCGGAACATCGCCGTCACGTTGACGGAGAGGTCCAGGAGCAACCGTTCCATCGCCTCCGGGTCGTGCAGTACCCGCGCCTGCAGCTCCGAGATCGACCGGAGATTCTCCGCCTCGATGCGCTTCCACAGCCGGCGCCTCAGCGACGCGTAGGCGTAGGAGCGGAAGTCGAAGCCGTAGTGGCGATAGATCCCCTCCAGCAGGAGCTCGATCTCGATGCGCTCGAGCTCCGAGTCGTAGCTGACCGGCGGCCCACTGAGCGGATGGCGTGGCGTTACCGGTACAGCCATACCCGCATGAGACTCAGCAGCTGCTCCGTGTCCACCGGCTTCGTGATGTAGTCCGACGCCCCGGCGGCGATGCACTTCTCCCGATCGCCCTTCATCGCCTTCGCCGTCAGGGCGATGATCGGCAGGTTGCGGAACTGGGGAACCTCGCGGATCAGCCGCATCGTCTCGTAGCCGTCCATCTCGGGCATCATCACGTCCATGAGGACGAGGTCGATGCCGGGAGTGCTCTCCAGCTGCCGGATGGCGTCGCGGCCGTTCTCGGCGAACGACACCTGCATCCCGTGGTCCTCGAGCACGCTCGTCAGCGAGAAGATGTTGCGGACGTCGTCGTCCACGATCAGCACCCGCTTGCCGGCGAAGACCGCATCGGTGTTGTGCAGCCGTTCGAGCATCCGCCGCTTCTGCTCGGGCAACTTGGCCTCCACCCGGTGCAGGAACAGGGCCGTCTCGTCGAGCAGCCGCTCCGGCGACTTCACGTCCTTGATGATGATCGTCTCCGCGAAGCGGCGGAGGTGCGTCTCCTCCTCCGGCGTCAGCTCCTTCCCCGTATAGATGATGATCGGCAGCTCGTTGAGCGTCGGATCGCTTCGCACGGTCTCCAGCAGCTCGAAGCCGTCCGTGCCCCCCTGGAGGCCGAGGTCCAGCACCATGCAGTCGAAGCGCTGCGCGTGCAGCTTCTCCAGCGCCTCCTCCGCCGTGCCGACCGCCGTGATCTCCACGTCCTCGTGCGCGATCAGCTCGACCATGCTCTGCCGTTGCACCTCGTCGTCCTCGACGACGAGCAGCCGCTTCACCTGCTGGTCGATGAACTGCGAGATGCGGTTGAAGGAATCCTCGAGCGCATCCTTCGTGACTGGCTTCTCGAGATAGGCGATCGCGCCGGCCTTGAGCCCCTGCTGCCGCTCGCGGATGCCGGTGATGATGTGCACCGGGATGTGCCGGGTCTCGGGATGATGCTTCAGCCGGTCCAGCACCGCCCAGCCGTCGATCCCCGGCATGTCGATGTCGAGGGTGATGGCGTCCGGGTGGTAGGAGTGCGCGAGCTGGAGCCCCGCCTCGCCGTCGAGCGCGACGAGCCCCTTGAACCCCTTCTCTCGGGCCATCTCCAGCAGGACCTTGGAGAAGTTCACGTCGTTCTCGATGATGAGGAGGACCTTGTCGCCGGGCTCGAGGGTGTCGCGGTCGTCGTCGAAGCCGAACGGCCGCGGGAGCGGCGCCGGGATGTCGGCGATCGCGGCGATCCCCTGGTCACCGGTCCACGGCGCCTCCACCGGCATCTCGGCGTCGGCGACGGTGGCGAGGGCCGGCGGCTCGACGAGGGTCGCCGTCGCGGTGTCCTCGGCACTGCTCGGTGCGGCGGATGGGGCGGACGTTGACGGTGGCTCGCCCTGCCGCGCGGCGGCGCCCTGCGAGCGCCGGTCGCGCAGCTCCCGCAGTCGCGACTCCACGCTCGCCGCCGATTGCCGTGACGCGGTGCGCGGAGCCGCCGTCGGCGTGGCGCGGCCGCCGTCGCCGGAGCCGATGCTCGCCGGCAGGAACAGGGTGAAGGTGCTCCCCTTGCCCGGCTCGCTCTCGACGTGGATCTCGCCGCCGAGCAGGCGCGAGATCTCGCGGCTGATGTTGAGCCCCAGCCCCGTTCCGCCGTAGCGCCGGCTCGTCGTGCCGTCCGCCTGCTGGAACGCCTCGAAGATGAGCTGCTGCTTGTCCTTCGGGATGCCGATCCCGGTGTCGCTCACGGCGAAGGCGATCACCTGGTTGGCGCGATCGAGGGAGCGGGATGCATAGCGCCGGCCGCGATCCGCGAGCGACACCGTGAGCCGCACCTCGCCCTTCTCCGTGAACTTGATCGCGTTGGAGAGCAGGTTCTTCAGCACCTGCTGGAGCCGCTGGCCGTCGGTGTGGAGCGCGGATGGCACGTCGTTCTTCACGTCCACCTCGAGGTGCAGCCCCTTCTGCGTCGCGACCGGCTCGAAGGTGCGCTCCACGAAATCGCGCACCTCGTCGAGTCGCACGTCGGTCGGCAGGATCTCCATCTTCCCCGCCTCGACCTTCGACAGGTCGAGGATGTCGTTGATCAGGTTCAGCAGGTCCGTGCCCGACGAGTGGATCGTCTGCGCGAACTCGACCTGCTTCTGCGTGAGCGTCCCCTCCTTGTTCTCGCTCAGCAGCTTGGCGAGGATGAGCAGGGAGTTGAGCGGCGTCCGCAGCTCGTGCGACATGTTCGCCAGGAACTCGCTCTTGTACTTCGAGCTGAGCGCGAGCTGCTGCGCCTTCTCCTCCAGCGCCTGCCGCGCCGACTCGACCTCGCGGTTCTTCTGCTCGACCTTCGCGTTCTGCTCGGCGAGCAGGGAGGCCTTCTCCTCCAGCTCCTCGTTGATCTGCTGGAGCTCCTCCTGCTGCTCCTTCAGCAGCTCCTCGGACTGCCGCAGCGTGCGCGCCTGCTGCTCCAGCTCCGTGTTCGACTTCTTGAGCTCCTCCTGCTGCTGCTGGAGCTCCTTCGACTGCGCCTGCAGCTCCTGCGTCAGCTTCTGCGACTGCTCGAGGAGCTCCTCGGTCCGCATGTTCGCCTGGATCATGTTCAGGACGACGCCGATGGACTCGGCGAGCTGGTCGAGGAAGGTCTGGTGGATCTGGCTGAAGGGAAGGAAGCTCGCCAGCTCGATCACCGCCTTGACCTCCCCCTCGAAGAGGATCGGCAGGACGATGATGTTGCGCGGCGGCGCCTCGCCGAGGCCGGACGTGATGTGGATGTAGTCGTCCGGCACGTTGGTGAGGAGGATGGGCTGCTTCTCCAGCGCGGCCTGCCCCACCAGCCCCTCGCCGACCATGAAGCGGCTGCTGACGTTCTTCCGCGCGCGGTAGGCGTAGCTCGCGATGAGCTTGAGCGCGGCCCCCGCCGACTCCCCGTCGGCGATGAAGAACGCGCCGTGATGCGCCGACACGAGCGGTGTCAGCTCGGACATGATGAGCCGCGACACCGACTCGAGGTCCTTCTGTCCCTGCATCATCCGCGAGAACTTCGCCAGGTTGGTCTTCAACCAGTCCTGCTCCTGGTTGCGCTCCGTCGTCTCGCGGAGGTTCGCGATCATCTGGTTGATGTTCTGCTTCAGCTCGTCCAGCTCGCCCTGCGCCTCGACGGTGATCTGCCGCGTCAGGTCGCCCTTCGTCACCGCGGTGGCCACGTCGGCGATGTTGCGCACCTGCACGGTGAGCGAGTTGGCCATCGCGTTCACGCTGTCGGTGAGCGCCTTCCAGGTGCCGGCGACCCCCGGCACGTCGGCCTGGCCCCCGAGCTTCCCCTCCGTGCCCACCTCGCGCGCGACGCGCGTCACCTCGTCGGCGAAGACGCGCAGCCGGTCCACCATCGTGTTGATCGTGTTCTTCAGCGACAGGACCTCGCCCTGCGCCTCGACGGTGATCTTCATGGACAGGTCGCCGTTCGCGACCGCCGTCGTGACGTCGGCGATGTTGCGCACCTGCGTCGTCAGGTTCGAGGCGAGGCCGTTCACGTTGTCCGTGAGGTCGCGCCACACGCCGCCGACCCCCGGCACCTTCGCCTGGCCGCCCAGCTTCCCCTCCGTGCCCACTTCGCGGGCCACGCGGGTCACCTCGCTCGCGAAGCTGTTCAGCTGGTCCACCATCGTGTTGATGGTGTTCTTGAGCTCCAGGACCTCGCCGCGCACGTCCACCGTGATCTTCCGCGACAGGTCGCCGCGCGCGACGGCGGTGGTGACGTCGGCGATGTTGCGCACCTGGGTGGTGAGCGCCGATGCCATGTAGTTCACGTTGTCGGTCAGGTCCTTCCACGTGCCCGAGACCCCCGGCACGTTGGCCTGCCCGCCGAGCCGCCCCTCCGTCCCCACCTCGCGGGCGACGCGCGTGACCTCGTCGGCGAAGACGCGGAGCTTCTCCACCATGTTGTTGATGGTGTCCTTCAGCTCGAGGATCTCGCCCCGCACGTCCACCGTGATCTTCTGGGACAGGTCGCCGTTGGCGACGGCCGTCGTCACGAGCGCGATGTTGCGAACCTGGTTCGTCAGGTTCGCCGCCATGAAGTTCACGTTGTCGGTGAGGTCCTTCCACGTGCCGGCGACGCCGGGCACGTTCGCCTGGCCGCCCAGGATTCCCTCGGTGCCGACCTCGCGCGCCACGCGCGTCACCTCCGCGGCGAACGCGGAGAGCTGGTCGACCATCGTGTTGATCGTGTTCTTCAGGGCGAGCACCTCGCCCTTCGCCTCGACGGTGATCTTCCGCGACAGGTCGCCCTTGGCGACGGCGGTCGTCACGTCCGCGATGTTGCGCACCTGGTTGGTCAGGTTGTTCGCCATCGCGTTGACGTTCTCGGTCAGGCTCTTCCACGTGCCGGCGACCCCCGGTACGTTGGCCTGGCCGCCCAGCACCCCCTCGGTGCCCACCTCGCGCGCCACGCGGATCACCTCCCCCGCGAAGGCGTTGAGCTGGTCCACCATCTTGTTGATGACGTCCTTGATCTGCAGGATCTCGCCGCGCGCCTCGACGGTGATCTTGCGCGTGAGGTCGCCGTTGGCGATGGCGGTGGCGACCGCGGACACGTCGCGGAGCTGCACCGTCAGGTTCGCCGCCATGCCGTTCACGTTCTCCGTCAGGTCGCGCCAGGTGCCGGCCACCCCCTCGACGCGCGCCTGCCCGCCGAGCTTCCCTTCCGTGCCGACTTCCTTCGCGACGCGCGTCACCTCGCTCGCGAAGGCGTTGAGCTGGTCCACCATCGTGTTGATGGTGTTCTTGAGCTCCAGCACCTCGCCCTGCGCGTTCACCGTGATCTTCCGCGACAGGTCGCCGCGGGCCACGGCGGTCGTCACGTCGGCGATGTTGCGCACCTGCGCCGTCAGGTTGCCGGCCATCGCGTTCACGTTGTCCGTGAGCCCCTTCCAGGTTCCGGCGACGCCCGGCACGTTGGCCTGGCCGCCCAGCACCCCCTCGGTGCCCACCTCCCTCGCCACGCGCGTCACCTCGTCGGCGAAGACGCGCAGCCGGTCCACCATGTCGTTGATCGTGTTCTTGAGATCGAGGATCTCGCCGCGCACCTCCACCGTGATCTTCTGCGAGAGATCGCCATTGGCGACGGCCGTCGTCACGAGCGCGATGTTGCGGACCTGATTGGTCAGGTTCGCCGCCATGAAGTTCACGTTGTCCGTGAGGTCCTTCCACGTGCCGGCGACGCCGGGCACGCTCGCCTGGCCGCCGAGGATCCCTTCCGTGCCCACCTCGCGGGCGACGCGCGTCACCTCCGCGGCGAACGCGGAGAGCTGGTCCACCATCGTGTTGATCGTGTTCTTCAGCTCGAGGACTTCACCCTTCGCCTCGACGGTGATCTTCCGCGACAGGTCGCCGTTCGCCACCGCCGTCGTCACGAGCGCGATGTTCCGCACCTGATTGGTGAGGTTCGACGCCATCGCGTTCACCGAGTCGGTGAGGTCCTTCCACGTGCCGCCGACGCCCGGCACGTTGGCCTGGCCGCCCAGCACCCCCTCGGTGCCCACCTCGCGCGCCACGCGCGTCACCTCCGACGCGAAGGCGTTGAGCTGGTCGACCATCCGGTTCACCGTCGAGCCGATCCGGAAGAACTCGCCCTGGACGAGCTTCCCGTCGATCTCGAGCTCCACCTTCTGCGACAGGTCCCCTTCGGCGACCGCCTTGATGACGCGCGCGACCTCGGACGTGGGCTGCACGAGGTCCGTGATCAGGTTGTTGATCGCGTCGACGGCGGTGACCCACTGGCCGCCGCTCGGCCCGAGGCTCGCGCGGTCGCGCATCTTCCCCTCGCGCCCGACCGAGCTCGCGACCCGCGAGACCTCCTCCGTGAAGCGCGCCTGCTTCTCGGCGACGCTGTTGAAGGCCTCGATGATGTCCGCCATCAGCGGATCGCCGTTGGGCGTCAGGCGCACGGAGAAGTCGCCGGCGTTGATGGCGCGCAGCCCGGCGAGCAGCCGATGCAGGCCGCTGTCGCGCGCCGCGCGGCGGTCGCGCGTGACGGCGCGCCGCTCCTGCATCCCCTGCTCGATCGGCACCTCGCGCTCGTCGAGCTCCGCCGCCGCGGCGCGCCTGCTCGCCGCCGGCCGGCGACGCTTGCCGCGACCGCCGTTGCCGCCGCGTCCACCATCCCCACGCCCACCATCCCCGCGCGCACCGCTGCCGCGCCCGCCGTTGCTGCGTCCCGGCTCCGCCGGGGACTCTTCTTCCGCGATTTCGGGTCTGTCGCCGACGCCCACGTGTCAGCTCCTGGACTTTGGAGGTAAACGCCTACGGCCGCCGGTCATTGGAACCGACGGCAGGTCGCGATCGCGCTTGGCAGGAGCCCCGATCGGGGAGCGCACGATCGCATGCTCGATTCTCTTCAAGAGTGATGCCGGACTCGGCCGTACAGGGCCTTGGTCCCCCCGGCCGATTGAGGGACTCTTCCGCAAGAAGCGGGCACACCTCGTGAGGCGCGCGCCGCCGCGTCAGCGCGTCGAGGGCGCCGGGACCGTGCCGACCATGAGCCGGACGGGGATGCCCCCGTTCGACGTCCGCAACCGCTCCGCGAGCGTGAGCCCGAGCTGCCCCTGCAGCCGCTCGTCGGGCGAGAGAAGCGCCAGCACCCAGCCGGGGCACCGCCGCCGCGCGACGTTCCCGAGCTGCGCGTACAGGTTGCGCAGCTGTCCGACATCGCCGATGCGCTGGCCATAGGGCGGATTAGCGACGAGCCATCCGGGGCCGCTGGGCGGCTCGATCGCGCTCAGCGCGCGCACGGAGAGCTCCACGTCGCCCGCGACCCCCGCGCGCTCCGCGTTGGCGCGCGCCGCGGCGATCGCGCCCTCGTCGCGGTCGGAGCCGAGGATCGGTACGGGGGAGCGGTGAAGCGCCGACGCCTCCGCGTCGCGCCGCAGCGCCGCCCAGATGCTCCGGTCGGCTGCCGGCCAGCGCGCGAAGGCGAACTCGCGCCGCAGCCCCGGCGCGATCCGCCGCGCGATCAGCGCGGCCTCGATGGGAAGCGTCCCGCTGCCGCAGAGCGGATCCACGAGGGGAGCGTCGCCGCGCCAGCCGCTGCCGAGGAGCACGGCCGCGGCCAGCGTCTCGCGCAACGGCGCCTTCGCCACCGCCTGACGATAGCCCCGCATGTGGAGCAGCGCGCCCGAGCTGTCCGCGCTCACGGTGCAGTGGTCACGGTGGAGGCGCACGACGAAGAGCTGCGCGCCAGCGGCCGCGCCCTCCTCCGCCTCCTCCGGCTGGGCGGCGGCCGGCAGCACCGTCGCCCCGGCGCTCCGCTCGACGGCGTGGGCCAGGCGCTCGGCGATCGCGCCCGTGTGGTACAGACGGGACTTCCTGGAGGTGATCCGGAAGCGCACCGGCGCCCCCGCCGACACGAAGCGCTCCCACGGCAGCCGCCGCGCCTGGCGCTCCAGCTCCGGGAACCCGCGCGCGCCAAACGCGCCGATGCGCACGAGTACGCGCGAGGCCGTGCGCAGCCAGAGGTTCGCCCGGTAGAGCGACGCGAGATCGCCGCGCCACTCCGCGCCCCCCTCCACCACCGCGGCGGCGATGCCGAGCGCCTGCAGCTCGCCCGCGACGAGCGCCTCGAGCCCCGGCGCCGCCGCCGCGAAGCAGTCGATGGCGCTAGTCGGCGCCGAGCTCGGGACGCGCGACGGCACGGGGCACGGGAACGCGCACGCGTGGCCTCGCTCGCATCCAGAGCAGCCGCAGCCCGAGCAGCAGCACGAAGGTGAACAGGTACGCGAGCGGGAAGAGCGTGTCTTTCTTCACGGCCCAAAGGTAGTGGACCGTCCCGCCGATCGCACACGCGTACACGAGCCGGTGCAGCCGCGCCCAGCGCGCGCCGCCCAGCCGCCGCACCCACCCCTTCGTCGACGTCACCGCCAGCGGCACCAGCATCAGGAAGGTCGCCATCCCCACCAGGATGTACCGGTGCTTCACGATCTCGCCGCCCATGGCGCTCCAGTCGAAGTACCAGTCCACGCCCACCCACATGCTCAGGTGCACGCAGGCATAGAAGAACGTGAACAGCCCCAGCATCCGCCGGTAGCGCGCGAGCACGTTCCACCCCGTCAGCTTCCGCAGCGGCGTGACCGCCAGCGTCGCGGCGAGGAAGCGCAGCGTCCACTCCCCCGTCTGCTGCTCCAGCTTCCGGATCGGATCGGCGCCGAGCGCGTCGTGCGCCCCCGCCCACACGAGCGAGGCGGCGGGGAGGAGGCAGAGGAGGAAGAGAACGGCCTTCGAAACGTATTCGCGACGTCGCATGCTTTTCCTGTCGGCGCGCTCCGCGCTCCGCCATCCGCTCTCCGCGTCCCGCTCGGGACGTCCCGAGGTCCGCGGAAGGCGCAGGGCGGATCGCGGAGAGCGCCTAGAAGTTCTTCCGCAAATCCATCCCCGCGTACAACCGCGCGACCTGGTCGCCGTACCCGTTGAACATCAGCGTCGGCCGGCGGTGCCATTCGCCGATGCGCCGCTCGCGCGACTGCGTCCACCGCGGGTGGTCCACGGTCGGATTCACGTTCGCGTAGAAGCCGTACTCGTTTGGCGCGACCACGTTCCAGGTCGTCGCCGGCTGGCGGTCGGTGAAGGCGATCTTCACGATGCTCTTCGCCCCCTTGAAGCCGTACTTCCACGGCACGACCACGCGCAACGGCGCGCCGTTCTGGTTCGGCAGCGGCTTGCCGTAGATCCCCGTCGCCATCAGGGCGAGCGGATGCATCGCCTCGTCCATGCGCAGCGCCTCGACGTACGGCCAGGGCAGCACGTTCCGCCGCTGCCCCGGCATCTCCTGCGGCCGGAGCACGGTCGTGAACGACACGTATTTCGCGCTCGGCAGCGGCTCGAAGCGCGAGAGCATCGTCGCGAGCGGGATCCCGTTCCACGGGATCACCATCGACCACGCCTCCACGCACCGGAAGCGGTAGACGCGCTCGTGCACCGGCCCGGCCCGGAGCAGGTCCTCGAGATGGTAGTCGCCCGGCTTCCCGCACATCCCCTCGACCCGCACGCTCCACGGCTTCGGATGGAAGCCGCCGGAATTCGCCTTCGGATCGTCCTTGTCCGTGCCGAACTCGTAGTAGTTGTTGTACGACGTGATGTCGTCGTAGCTGTTGGGCTTGTCCTCCTCCGGTCCGCGACCGGCCGCGGCCCAGAGCTTCGCGCCGTCGCGTCGACCCAGCCGCGAGACCAGCGTGCCGGCGGCGGCGATGGCCCCCAGCGCCCCCGCCGCGGCGATGAACTTCCGCCGACCGATGTACGCCGGCTCAGGGGTGATCTCCGACGAGCGGACGTCGGCAGGTCGCTTGATCAGCATGGCTCGCTCCGGGCTGTCGAGGTGAGGACGCGTAAGATACCTCGGACCGCGCGTGCTGGTTCCTGCGACCCTTCCATTCTGGCAGCGCCGGATGCCGCGCGTCTGCCGTCTCGTGCGCTCCGAACCGCCGTCGTTGGCCACTTTGGCCGGATTCGATCGGCACGCACGCTGCCTCCCTCCCGCGGCGCACAACCGCTTTCAGGAGGAGACACATGATCAATCGCTCCCTGACTTCCACGCTCGATCGGATGCTCACCCTCAACCGCGCGCTCGACCAGGCGTTCTCCGGGGCGCTCGGCGACGCCGGCACGCGCGTCTGGGTGCCCGCGGTGGACGTCGTCGAGAAGAACGACGCGTACGTCATCGCCTGCGAGCTGCCGGGCGTCGACACGTCGCAGGTGGATCTCAGCTTCGAGCAGAACGTGCTGACGATCCGCGGCACGAAGACCGCCGCCGTCGACGGCTCGGGCGAGGTGCGTGTCTACGCCGCCGAGCGGGTGAGCGGCGCGTTCGAGCGCGCGGTGCGGCTCCCCGAGTTCGTCGACGGCGACCACATCAGCGCGGAGCTGCGCAACGGCCTGCTCACGATCACGGTGCCGAAGGCCCAGGCCGCGCAGCCGCGGAAGATCGCGATCAATACGCTCGGGGCCGTCGAGAACGTGCAGCAGATCACCAACTGATCACCTGCCTGACGAGTGGGAACGGGGACGCGCGAGGTCGCGTCCCCGTTCCACGTCGGCGTGGCCGGTCCGGGAACGGTTCGTGCCTTGTGTTTAAGCATGCCCCAGATCACCCGGGCCAGGGCGCGCGCTGTCCTGACGCGACGCTTCGGCCATGCCGATTTCCAGAAGGGCCAGTGGGAGCCGATCCGCGCTGCCCTGTCCGGCAGCGACGCGCTCGTGGTCATGCCGACGGGAAGCGGGAAGTCCGTCGTCTATCAGCTCCCCGCGCTCCTCCTGCCCGGGCTCACGGTCGTCGTCAGCCCGCTCATCGCGCTGATGAAGGACCAGCAGGACAAGCTCGCGGCCCAGGGGATCACGGCGCTCGCCATGCACTCGCACCTCCGTGAGGGCGAGGCCCGACGCATCGAGCAGGACGTCGCCGCCGGCGAGGGCGAGATCCTCTACCTCACGCCGGAGCGCTTCAAGGACCGCGACTTCTTCGAGCACCTGCTCACGCGGAAGGTGAGCCTGTTCGTCGTCGACGAGGCGCACTGCGTCAGCCAGTGGGGGCACGACTTCCGCCCGGACTACCTGACGCTCGGCTCCGTGGTCAACCGGCTCGGGCGGCCGCCCATCCTCGCGCTCACCGCCACGGCGACCGAGGAGGTGCGCGCCGACATCGCGCACCAGCTCGGGATGACGGATCCGCACGTGACGATCACCGGGTTCGCGCGCCCCAACCTGCGCTTCGAGGTGAAGCGCACCGTGAATCCGGCCGAGAAGGAC
Source organism: uncultured Gemmatimonadota bacterium (assembly GCA_946480295.1). The sequence continues at coordinate 9,338 of CAMLIT010000053.1, read as the reverse complement.
GCGGCACTCGTCAGGCAGCTCGAGGAGACGCCCGGTGTCGGTGTGATCTACGTCGCCACGATCCGCGAGGCGGAGCGGCTGCACGAGTTCCTGCGCGAGCGCTTTCCGGTCGGCATCTACCACGGCAAGATGGCGGGCCCCGAACGCAAGGAGACGCAGGATCGCTTCATGGCCGACGAGTTCAAGGCCATCATCGCGACCAACGCCTTCGGCCTCGGCATCGACAAGCCCGACATCCGCTTCGTCACCCACTACCACTTTCCGGGCTCCGTCGAGTCCTACTATCAGGAGGCCGGGCGCGCGGGGCGCGACGGGCTCCCGGCGACCTGCACGATCCTCTACCGCGTCGAGGACAGTCGCGTGCAGTCGTACTTCCTCGGCGGCAAGTATCCGGACATCGAGGAAGCGGCGAAGGTCGCGATCGTCCTCGAGCAGGTGCCGGTGGGCGAGCGCGTCCTGCTCGACGACATCGCCGAGAAGTCGGGCGTCCCGCGGCGCAAGACGCGCATCGTCCTCGTCCTGCTCAAGCGGCACGGCGTCGTGCGCGAGTATCGCGGCGGGGCGTGGGAGCGCCTCGCGGCGCGCCTCACGCAGGTCAACCTGAGCGCCGACCTCACCGACTACGAGGAGCGCCGCGTCCAGGACCGCGCCAAGCTGCGCGCCATGGTCGCCTACTGCCAGAGCGCGCGGTGCCGCACGCGCTACATCCTCGACTACTTCGGCGAGGACGTCGATCCGGAATGGGAGTGCGGCAACTGCGACGCGTGCGACGGGCTGCTGGCGGAGCGGCCGGTGCGACGCGTGGCCGTCGCGAGCGGCATCGCGGTGGCGAGCGCCGGCTTGTGAGGGGTGGGCGCGCGGCCGAGCGCCCGCGCGCCCGAGGCGTTATCATCCCTGCGCCTCCCCTTCCGTGCGCTCATGCGAATCAGTCAGCTCCCGCATCGCCTCTGGCAGCTCTGGCAGAACAATTCCGCCCACCAGTGGCTCATCGCCGGGGCGGTCCTCGCCATCGTCTTCCTGCTCCTCGTCGGCGTGCGGCGCCTCATCGTCGTGCGCCTCGGCGCCATCGCCGAACGCAGCGAGAACCAGCTCGACGACCTGGTGGTGGCGCTCGTCGACCACACCCGGTGGTACTTCCTCTTCCTCGTCGCCGCGTACGTCGGCTCGCGATACCTCGAGATCAGGGCGAGCACCGAGACCGCGCTCTCCGACGTCTGGCACCTGATCCTGCTCCTGCAGGTCGGGTTCTGGGGGAACGCGGCGGTGAACTTCCTCGGCAAGCGCTACCTCGACCGGCGCCGCGCCGCCAACACGGCGACTGGCGTCGCCACGATCAACGCGCTCGCCGTCGCCGGGAAGATCACCGTCTGGATCATCGTCCTCATCTCGGTGCTCGGCGTCTTCCGCATCGACGTCCGGACGCTGATCACGACCCTCGGCGTCGGCGGCATCGCCCTCGCCCTCGCCGTCCAGAACATCCTCGGCGACATCCTCGCCGCGCTGGCGATCGTGTTCGACAAGCCCTTCGACATCGGCGACTTCATCGTCGCCGGCGACGTCTCCGGGAGCGTCGAGCACATCGGCCTGAAGACCACGCGCCTCCGCAGCATCAGCGGCGAGCAGGTCATCGTCGCCAACAGCGAGCTGCTGAAGAGCCGCATCCACAACTACAAGCGGATGTACGAGCGCCGCGTGGTCTTCACGACGGACGTCACGTACGACACGCCCCCCGACGCCATGGCCCGCATCCCGGGCATGATCCGCGAGATCGTCACCGCCCAGAGCCCCGTCCGATTCGACCGCAGCCACTTCAGCGCCTACACCGACTGGGCGCTCCGCTTCGAGACCGTGTACTACGTGCTCGACCCGGACTACGGCCGCTACATGGACATCCAGCAGAACATCTATCTGGCGCTGCTGCGGCGCTTCGAGGCGGAGCGGATCGAGTTCGCCTTCCCGACGCAGACGATCCAGGTGCAGAGCCCGTCGCCGGCGCTCGGCGCGGCCGGCGCGCTGCCGGCGCGCGCGCAGTAGCGCGTCAGTAGAGCGAGCGGATCCACCCGCCGTCCACGGCGATCGACTGCGCCGTGATGTACGACGCGCGCTCGGAGGCCAGGAAGGCGGCGAGCGCGGCGAACTCCCGCGGGTCGCCGAGGCGGTGCATGGGGATCTCGCTCGCGATGCGCTCGCGGTAGGCATCGGCGGTGATTCCCTGCTTCGCCGCGTTCGCCCGCGCCAGCTCGTCCACACGCTCCGTACGCGTCCACCCGGGAAGCAGGTTGTTGACGGTGATGCCGTACTCGGCCACCTCGGTCGCCAGCGTGCGGGCCATCCCCGTGACAGCGGCGCGGATGCTGTTCGACAGCACCAGATTTTCGACCGGCTGCTTCACCGAGATCGAGGTGACGTTGAGGATGCGCCCCCAGCGCCGCTCCTTCATGCCGGGGAGCACCGCGCGCGTGAGCTCCACGGCGCTGCGCAGGGTGAGGTCGACGGCGCGCACCCACGTGTCCCAGTCGTGGCTCTCGAAGGGTCCGGCCGGGGGACCGCCGGTGTTCGTGACCAGGACGTCCACCCGACCGAAGCGGCCGAGCGCCTCCTGCGCGACGCGCTCGATCCCCTCAGCCGTGGCGAGGTCCGCGATCACGGCGTGGACCTCGACGCCGCGATCGGCGATCGCCGATCGCGCCTGCTCGAGGCGTTCGCCGCCGCGGGCGCAGAGCACGAGCGAGGCGCCCTCGCTCGCCAGCTCCTCCGCCACCGCCCGCCCGAGGCCGCGGCTCGCCGCCGCGACGAGCGCCACCCTGCCGCGCAGTCCGAGATCCATCGCGGGCTACTTCCGGAGGTACGCGTCCGTCTTGTCCAGCCAGTCCTGCCGCGGCGGGTCGAAGATATCCACGTCGAGGGTGTCCTCGAGCGCCTCTGCCTTGTGCGGCACGTTCGACGGGATGTGGAGCACCTCGCCGGCGGCGACGACGACCTCCTTCTTCTCGTCCTCGCCGATCCAGAAGCGCAGCGCCCCCTCGAGGATGTAGGTGAACTGCTCGTTCTCGTGCGAGTGCTTGGGGACGATGCACCCCTTCTTGAGGTAGACGTGGGCGAGCATCATCCGGTCGCCGGTGATGAGCCGACGGTCGAGCATGGCGGACACGGCCTCGCGGGGGAGCTCCTCCCAGCGGTACCAGGTGACGTCGCGCGTGGTCTTGGGATCGGTAGCCATTCGGAGGTCTTGCGGCTGATGGAGGGGAAGTGGGGTGCGGACGCGTGCATCCGGCGCGGATAACCCTCGCCGAGCCGGCTGGAAGTGGCAAGTGGCGGGTCGAGCGGGTGTCCGCCCCTTGACGCGCCCGCCCGGCGCGTAAACATTCGGCGTCGTCGTGCGATGCCGCACAATGTCTTCGTGCGTCACGGCACGATGTCGGTCCCCGCCCCCACGCGAGCCACAGCTGAAGTATGATGATGGCGCACGACTGGAGCCCCGAGCCTCCAGACTCGATCAGCCACGAGACGATCACGGCTCTGCGGTCGGCGCTCGTGTCGTACGTCCAGGATCCATCGCGCGCCGCCGGCCTGCTGCGCCCCGTCCTCTGCGATCTCGCGACGGAAGCACACGAGAAGTCGATCGTCGCCGAACAGGTGCTCATCCTGTTGAAGCAGGTGTGGTACGGCCTGCCCAACAGCAGGGAGCTGCCGTCACCCGAAGATCGCGTGCAGCTCCTCCAGCGCGTGGTGACGATGTGCATCCGCGCGTACTACGACGATTGAGCCGCACCGACTGAGCGGCCCGGGCGTTGCCGCGGCCGTGAGCGAGGGCATGCGCAAGCTTCGCGGCCGCGGCGGCACGCGTCAGGCGAGCTGCGCCTTCAGCTCGATCTGCACGTTCCCCTTCATCACCTGCGAGATCGGGCAGCCGTCCTTCGTTGCGTCGGCGATCCGCTGGAAGGCCGCGTCATCGACGTTCGGCACGCTGGCGCGCACGTCGAGCTGCATGCGCGTCACCTTGAAGCCGTCGCCCACCTTCTCGATGGTGCAGCGCGCCGTGGTGTCCACGCTCGTCGGCGGGGTGCCGTTCTTCTCCAGGCCGAGGCTCAGCGCCATGCTGAAGCACGCCGCCTCGGCCGCCGCGAGCAGCTCTTCCGGGTTCGACCCACTCGCGTTCTCGAAGCGCGAGCCGAAGGAATAGTTGCCGCTCAGCCCGGTCTCCGCCTTGAAGCTCCCGTTCCCGCTCTTCAGACCACCCTTCCACGTGGCACTCGCAGTACGCGTCGGCATCCGTCCACCACCTGTCGTTGGTTGATCGTGGGACTACGCGGCCGGCAGCTTGACGCCCCTCTCCGGCCGATTTTATCTCCACCTATGGATAACACCCCCGTCCAGCAGCTGCCCCCGTCCGTCGAGCGCGTGCTCCGCCGCTTCGAGCACCTCGGCCGCGAGGAGCGCATGCAGGCGCTGGTGCACTACGCCCGCAAGCTCGAGCCGCTGCCCGAGCGCTACCGCGACGTGGACCGGGGGCAGTTCACCGTGCCCGAGTGCCAGACGCGAGTGGACATCTTCCCCGAGTACCACGACGGGAAGATGCACTACTACGCGGACGTGAACGTCCGGCAGTCGCCCACCATCGCGTCCTTCCTCGCGATCCTCTTCTCGGCCGTGAACGACCAGCCGCCGGAGACCACCCTCGCCATCCCCGACGATTTCGTGCGCCGGCTGATGGAAGGAATCGGGCTCGCCGGGCGCGAGTTCGGCCTCAACGGCATCCTGGCCCGCGTGAAGAGCCACGCGCAGCGCGCTCTCGCTGCATCGTAGTCCGCCCAGACATCCCCGGAGACGAGCATGTCCCAGCCGACACAGTGCTACGAGAACCATCGTCGCTATTTCCCGCTCTACCATTTCGTGGCGATGCCGATTCTCTCCGCGAACGTGGTCGTCGCGCTGCTGGACCTCCTGCGTCACCCGGGGCTGCGCAACGCGTGGTACGTCGTGTTCGCGTTCGGCGTGCTGGCCGGGGTCTCCGCGGCGCGCGTAGCGGTGCTCACGGTGCAGGATCGGCTGATCGGGCTCGAGATGCGGCTCCGCCTCGCCGCCGTGCTCCCCGACAACCTTCGCGCGCGCATCCCCGACCTGCGGCTGCACCATCTCGTCGCGCTCCGCTTCGCCGGCGACGCCGAGCTGCCGCAGCTCGTCCAGCGCTGCCTGGCGGGAGAGCTGCGATCGCCGGACGAGGTGAAGCGCCAGATCCGGGAGTGGCGGCCGGATTTCGTGCGCGCGTGAGCGCTCCGGACGCCGGCGCGCGACGACTCGACGACGCGGCGCTGGACGACCTCCTCTCCACCCCGCGGCGGGAGACGATCGCCGCGCTCGCCGCCTGTCCCGGGGACATCGTCGTCCTCGGCGCCGGCGGGAAGATGGGGCCGACGCTCGCACGCATGGCGGCGCGCGCGGTCGCCGATGATCCCTCGCGCCGCGTCATCGCCGTCTCGCGATTCTCCTCCCCGGAAGCCGAGCGCGCGCTCCAGGACGCCGGCGTCACGACCGTGCGATGCGACCTCCTCGATCGCGACGCGGTCGCGCGGCTGCCGGACGCGCCAAACGTGGTGTTCATGGCGGGACAGAAGTTCGGCACCGCGGGCGCGCCGTCGCTCACCTGGGCGATGAACACCCTGGTCCCGGCCCATTGCGCGGAGCGCTACCGCGGCGCGCGCATCGTCGCCTTCTCCAGCGGCAACGTCTACGCGCTCACGCCCGTGGCTGGCGGCGGCTCGCGCGAGAGCGATCGCCCCGGGCCCGTCGGCGAGTACGCGGCCTCGGTGCTCGGCCGCGAGCGACTCCTCGAGCTCTTCTCCGGCCGCGACGGCACCCGCGTCGCCATCGTGCGCCTGAACTACGCCATCGACCTGCGCTACGGCGTGCTCACCGACCTCGCGCTCAAGGTATGGCGCGACGAGCCGATCCCGCTCGCCATGGGCTACGTCAACGTCGTCTGGCAGGGCGACGCGAATCGCATCGCGCTCGAGTGCCTCCCGCACGCGGCCACCCCGCCCTTCGTCGTGAACCTGACGGGGCGCGAGACGCTCGCCGTGCGCGACCTCGCGTCGCGGCTGGGCGAGCGGCTCGGCAGGACGCCCCGCTTCACTGGCGCCGAGCAGCCCGACGCGCTGCTCAGCAACACCGACCGGCTTCGCGCCACCTTCGCGCCGCCGGAGGTGACCGTCGACCGCATGCTCGACCTCGTCGCCGAGTGGGTGGCGAACGACGGCACGATCCTCGGCAAGCCGACGAAGTTCGAAGCGCGCGACGGGAGCTTCTGAGGTGAACGTCCGCGAGCACCTGCGCGCGGGACAGGTCGTTCCCGCCCACCCGCTGGCGCTCACCGAGGCGCGTCGGCTGGACGAGCGTCGGCAGCGCGCGCTGACGCGCTACTACGTCGCCGCCGGAGCGGGCGGGATCGCCGTGGGCGTGCACACGACGCAGTTCGCCATCCGGCGTGCCGACGTGGGCCTCTACCGCCCGGTGCTGGAGCTGGCCGCGGCGACGGCATCGGAGGCGCTCGCCTCCGCACCGCGCCCCTTCGTGCGGATCGCCGGCGTGTGCGGCCACACCGCGCAGGCGCTGACGGAGGCGGAGATCGCCGAGGCGCTCGGCTACGACGCGGTCCTCCTCAGCCTCGGCGACTGGCGCAGCGAACCCGAGGAGGCGCTCCTCCTGCACTGCGCCGAGGTCGCGCAGGTGCTGCCCCTCGTCGGCTTCTACCTCCAGCCCGCCGTCGGGGGCCGCGTCCTGAGCTACGCCTTCTGGCGCGCCCTCGCCGAGCTGCCGAACCTGTGGGCGGTGAAGATCGCGCCCTTCGATCGCTACCAGACGCTCGACGTGGTACGGGCCATCGCCGACGCGGGGCGCGACGACGTCGCGCTGTACACCGGCAACGACGACAGCATCATCGCCGACCTGCTGACGCCCTTCCCGGTGCGCGTGGCGGGCGAGATGACGACCCGCTTCATGGACGGCGGCCTGCTCGGGCAGTGGGCGGTGTGGACCCGCACCGCGGTCCTCCTGCTCGAGCGGATCAAGGCGGCTGGGCGCAGCGGCGTGCTCGAGCCGGGCTGGCTGCGAGAGAACGCCGCGCTCACCGACGCGAACGGCGCGATCTTCGACGCGGCGCACGCCTTCGCCGGCTGCATTCCCGGCATCCACGAAGTACTTCGACGGCAAGGGCTGCTGCGCGGCACCTGGTGCCTCGACCCCGACGAGACGCTGTCGGCAGGCCAGGTCGAGGAGATCGATCGCGTGTACCGGAGCTACCCGTGGCTTAGCGACGACGACTGGGTCGCCGCCCACCTCGACGACTTCCTGCGGGACTGACGGCTCAGAAGTACGCGGCGGTCCACGCCTCGGCGGCGGGCCGCTCGAACGCCGAGCGATAGGCGCCGGCGCTGGTCACGCTGGTGTCGAACACCGGCGTATCGGGGCGTACGGTGCCGGACTCGGCGAGCTTCTCGAACTCGTCGCGGCTCGCGACCCGCGGCGCGCCGTCGGCCCCGCGGTAGAACACGCGCCCGCCGCCGAGGAGCTGTGCGCCGATCTCCCGCTGGAGCGACTGGAACGCGCGGAAGAGGCCGTCGATCGAGCAACCCGACGCCTCGGCCTGATGCGAGTCGACGCCGATGGCGAGGAACCGGTCGTCGCGCCAGTCGCGTGCGCAGCGCAGGGGCGCGCCGTGCGCCTTCCACTGCTCGAGAAAGGCGTCCACCTCCGCGAGCAGCCGCTCGGCGTTCGCCCCGGTCAGCGGACGATCGCTGGCGAAGATCCAGAGGCGGGAGGAGTCGGGCAGGGAGTCGAATGAGACTTTCGGCATGCACGAAAGATAGCGGGTACTGAGAGGGTCGAGGGTCGACGGTCGAGGGTCGACGGTCGAGGGTCGAGCGGCATCCCAGCCAGCATGAGCGCGGATGGGTCTCGACCCTCGACCCTACACCCTCGACCCTCCCGCTTCCCGCTTCCCGCTACGGCTTCGGCAGCTGGATCATCGGCATCGCGCTCCCCGAGACCTGCGGCATCTGACCGTTCCAGCGCTTTGCCATCTCGTACTGGACGAGCGTCGGCGTGATGCTGCGCGCGAGGAGCTCGTTGGCCCTGGCCTGCGCCGCGGCCTCGGTGAGGATCGCCTTCGCGCGCCCCGCGGCCTTGATGGAGTCGCCCTGCGCCTGGAACTGGTTCTTCTGCAGCTCGTTCTGCGCCGTGAGCGCCTGCTGCTGCATCACGTTCTTCTGGTTGATCGCCTGGATCACGGCGTCCGGCGCGCGCAGCTCGTTGATCGTGAACTGCTTCACGTCGACGCCGTAGGGCGCGAGCCGCTTCTCCAGCAGCCCCTCCGTGAGCGTCACCACCTCCGCCTTCTTCGGGCCGATGACGTTGGCGATCTCCTCGTTCCCGATCACCTCCTGGAGCGCCTGCCGGATCGCCTGCTTCACGTACGTGTGCTGGATCGTGCCGATGTCGGTGCGGAAGGTGGTGTAGAGCACCGGCACCTTGAGCGGATTCAGCTCGAACGACATCGACACGTCGAGGGAGAGCGGCTGGCCCTCCTTGCTGTTGACGTTGATCTCGTCATTGGCCGCCGAGCCCTCCGTGCTCGAGCGCGTGAGCACGAGCGTCTGCATGAACGTCGGATACTCCTCGATCCCCGTCGTGAGCGGGTTGCGCACGTGCACCCCCGGGCCGAGCGGCACCGCGTCGACGCCGCCGCCGGTGCGGTGGATGACGATGCCGACGTTGCCCGGGTTGATGTACGTCATGCTGGTCGGCAGCAGCACGAGCAGCAGCACGAGCACGACGATGACGGCGACGACGCGCTTGATCCTGCTCTCGACGTCGCCCTTCCGGAGGGGACTGAATCCCATCGTGCTGAAGCGATCGCCAACGCTAGTCATGGAGCGTCTCCTCGTAGCATTCGGGACAGAGCACCTCGCCGCCAGGCAGGCGGACGAGCTGCTCCTCCGCACAGGGGCCGTGGATCGGGCAGACGAGAGCGGCGGCGCGCTCGAGGCGGCGGCGATTCCGCGTCTGCCGGATGCGCACGCCCGCCGGCGTGAAGTACAGCAGGAGCAAGTAAAGAAGGGCGGCTCCCGCCGCGATCAGCGCGACGAACAGCACACCCTCGATGATGATCTCCGTCATTGTCCATAACGACGGCGGATCGGTCGATTTCGTTTCAGGACAGTCCCCGCTCTTGGCTTTCCGCTTTCCGCTTTCCGCTTACCGCTTTCCGCTTTCCGCCTCCCGCCTACCCCCCCCCCCCCCCCCCCCCCCCCCCCCCCCCCCCCCCCCCGGGCGCCCCCCCC
>CAMLIT010000052.1 GCA_946480295.1 uncultured Gemmatimonadota bacterium | reverse complement strand
ACGGAAGGCTTGTTTGGCCAACGGAAGGCTTGTTTGGCCAACGGAAGGCTTGTTTGGCCAACGGAAGGCTTGTTTCGGGCGATGACGGCCGGGTAGACGTGGTCAAGGACACCTTTGCCCTCCCGCCCACGACATGCCCCTCGTCCGCGTCTCCCTGGACTCCGCCACGCCGGCCAGCAGCCCCGATGGCACATTCGACACGCTCCTTCGGGTTACGGAGCGCGAACTGGCCGACGGTGAACACATCCGCATGGCGACCCGCCGAGCCATGATCATCGGCTTCGGGGGCCCGCACTTCGTCCTCGGGGTACACCGCCTGGACATTGCGAGGGACACTCCGGCTCTCGAACCCGTCGGTCCGACGCGCGATCTCGGCCTGCCCGCGTCCGTTCAGCCGACCCGTCTCTTATCGCTTCTCGCGGATGGCTCCGAATCAGCACCGGATGCTGCCACCGTCTCGGCCCCAGCCCCATCACCCCCTGTCGAGCTCCGGGTCCGACGGCGCAGTCGAGCGGCCCGCTGATCGCGCCGCCGGCGCCAGCGGGAGACCGGGTATGGTGGAGCGCGTGCTCACCTTCACCCACGGACTACCACATGACGAACCCCCGCATCAAGCCGCACTGCGAAGGCCTCTATAAGTGGCTGAAGCTCAACCTCGGCCGCCACGCCCTGGCGCCCCTCACCGGCACGGACATGAAGGCGCTCGATGCCGCCGTGCACATCGTCCACCTGTACGCGTACACCGGTGACCGCGAGGTGCTCGACGCATTCCGCATCGTCGTCGAGCGCATGCAGCCGAGCACACGGGAGCTCGCCTTCCACGCGATCGCGTATCTGCGGGACTGGCCGGACCGCCCGATCATGTGGGCGGCCGCTGGCCTGCCGCTCCCGGCCGCCGTGCGCCGGTGCGCCGGAGAACACTGAGGCCACCTCTCGTGCAGGGGGCGCCGATCGACGGCGCCCCAGCACATATCGCCACCCATACGATGCCGGGCAGGTGCCTGATGATTACCGGGTGGGGGAGCTGCCCCCATTACCCCGTGCCAGGGCTCCAGGATCTGCAGCCGGTTCCACCCGGCCGGGGGGTACTCGACGCAGTGTCTGCCCCAGTACCCTGTCGCCAAGGCCCCTCTACGTAATGCGCACCGCTACCGGGCGGGGGGCCGGATGAAGTACGGTGTGGCCAGACACCTGAACCCGCCGGCCCCGCTCCTCCGCTCGACTACTCCGATCTCCTTCGCTTCCGATGTCCTTCGCCCCCCTCCCCCTCACCGAGCTCGCCGCTGCCTTCAGGCAGCGGGGCGAGGTGCTGGCGCGCTATGCGCCCGAGGCGGCGAAGGCGTTCGAGGACTGCGCCGAGTGGCTGGAGGCGTCGCTCGGAGCGGACCTGGAGAAGCCGCTGACTCTCGAGCAGGCCATGCGCGAGACCGGTTGGTCGTACGAGGGGCTCCGTCGGCGACTGAAGAAGGAACCGGAGCTCAACGTGGGCGAGGACGGAGCGCCACTGGTCCGCCGCAGCGACCTTCCGCGCCTCGGCGCTCCCCGGGGCCCGCGGGGGAAGTACCGCCCCCGGAAGCCGAAGTCCACCGCCGCGACGGAGTCTCAGTCGGAGGACCCCTCGCTGGCCGATGACGAGTGCAGCACTGCGAAGACTGACGCGCCAGACGAGATGGCCGAGCGTTCCCTCGCCGACGGCACTGCGGAGCTGCAGACGCCGTCCACCCCCTCCAGCGCACCGGAGGAGGAGGTGACCACCGACGTCGAGTCGCCCTGCGACCACCCCGAAGCGGCCGTCGTCCAGACAGCAGCCAGCGGCGCCACCGCCGCCAGACGCGCTCGGCCCATGCGCGGGGGGACGCGTCGACGCTCCTCGAAAGAGCGATTCAATGAGCTCCGCGCGCTGGCTGCGCGGGGATAACCAGCCCGGCGAACCACGACTTCAGTTCCACCCCAGTGAGGACGACGATGTCCACGCACGCGACTACCCACTCCGAACCCACGTCGAGCTCCGCGCCGAACGAAGCAGCCGCCAAGCGCCGCACCGCCGCGAAGAAGCCACCGGCGCGCGCCCGCGGGAAGAGGAACCAGCGGAGCAAGGAGCCGCTCTGGCGATACACCCACGGCGACCATGGCCATGCCGTGACCGTGTTCCAGAAGCGGAAGAAGCGGAATCTCTACATCGAGTGGTGGAGCCCCAGCAAGAACGACATGGAGCGGCACTCGCTCGGTCACGCGAACGAGGAGCTGGCGAGAGACCAGGCCAAGGAGCTGTCCGACCAGATTCGCCTCCGCACGCAGCCGCTCGTCGGCGCCGGTGGCGAGCCGCGTCTGGACGTGCTCCTCCGGCTCTACTACGAGGAGAAGGGCAAGAAGCTCGGCGGGCAGCAGCCAGCGGAGCATGAGCGCCGCCGCCGCCTCTGGACCGCGTTCTTCGAGCAGCAGCCGCGGCCCATCGTGTACCCGCGCGACCTCGACCAGTCCCTGTTCGACACGTTCGTGCAGGCGCGGCGCCACGGGGACCTGGAGGTGGACGGAATCATGCTGCCGGAGCCCGCGCCACAGCCGCCCCACAAGGGGATGAAGCGCGAGGCCGTCGTGCAGGACGGCACGATCGACGCGGATCTGATCTACCTGAACGCGGCGCTCAACTGGGCGGTGAACTACCGCGTCAACGGTGAGCCGCTGCTCAAGAGCAAGCCGAAGGTGCCGCGCTGCAAGCCGCAGGCGGGAACCCTGCGCCAGCCGGTCGCCGCCGAGGATGATCTCGAGGCGCTGCGCCCGGTGCTCGACCAGGTCGACCCCCAGAAGCTCCTTCGCTACTGGGTGGAGCTAGAGAACCAGTACGGCTGGCGAGTGACCGGCCTCTCGAGCGTCAAGGCGAGCGACATCGACTTCACGCCGCAGCCGCACGCTCCATACGGACGGCTGATGAAGAATGCGGCCGTCGACAAGGAACGGCGGAACGATGGCGTGCCGCTCACGAAGCACGTCGCGGATCTGCTTCACGAGCTGCTCGCGCTGCGCGGGCTCGAGGCCGGTGACGACGCATACCTGTTCCCCGCGCCCAAGAGCCGTGGTACCAAGCCCTGGTCGCGGTGGCACGTCGGACGCCTGCTCGTACGCGCGGAGGAGGCCGCGGAGATTGCGCACATCGGCGGCCTGCACGCGTGGCGTCGGAAGTGGCACACGGAGCGGAAGAACTACCCCACCCAGGACGTGGCGGTGGCGGCCGGCTACGCGGACCCGCGCAGTGTGGAGCGCTATCGGCACGCCGACCCGGAGACCACCTACCTCGTCGTCACCACCCCCACCGTGGAGATTCGTCGCGCCGCGCCGGCGGGGCACCAGGACGCTGCGTCCTCGCGCGGCCGGGCCGACCAGAATGGGCCGGCTGGCAACAAGCCGACGACCTCCTCGCGGCGCAACCTCCGCCGGCGCGCGACGCCCGAGGATGAGACGCCGCCGGCTCCCGCGCTTGCGGTCGGCCAGGGCCGAGGCTCGGCCGCCAGGTCGATCATGCCCGACGGCACCGTGGTGGGATCACGCGACGAGCGCTTCGCCGCGAACCTGGCGGTGGCCCGGGCCTACGCGGCGGAGCACGGCCATCTGCTGCCGAAGAAGGACGAGCGCCCGAGCGGCGTGAACCTGCTGATGTGGCTCAAGAACCAGGAGATCCGCATCTCCAACGGCACCATGCCGCCGGAGCGTCAGGCGGAGCTGGACGCGATCGCGGAGTGGAGGGAGCGGGCGGCGCGTCGCAACATCCCGATCGGCGCCGGCGCGCCGGCGTGAGGGACAGCCCGTGCGCGGGCGACCGAGAGGCGTCCAGAGGCAGATTCCTGCCCTCTGGATGCCTCTCGTCGTGGCCCCTCGACCGCGCTGGGAGCCTTCGCCTGCCAAGAGCATGGAGGCAATCGAACGGCAACAGGGCCGGAACTGGCCCCCGGAACTGGTCCCCCTACAACGAAAATCGCTCCGTAGCTAGGAGCGGCTACAGAGCGAAGATCTCGATCGGGACGGCGGGATTTGAACCCGCGACCCCCTGAACCCCATTCAGGTGCGCTACCGGGCTGCGCTACGTCCCGTCCGCCGCCCTGAACGGCTCAGGCGGACAGAGTTCCAAGTCTAATCACCGCCCGCCCTCCCGACAACCAGCCGCTCGATCATTCCCCGGCCGCTCCAGGCGCGCCCCGCTGCCAAACACCAGGACGACGTCCACGCCCGCGCGCCACGCCCGCGCGCCGCGCCCGCGCGCCGTTGCCGATCCATTCTCGTCGGGCAACACTTCGACAGGTACGACCCTGAGCGCCTCCGCGTCCGACGCCGCCCCCACGCCGCGCCCCTCGCCCCATGCCCGACCTCCGCATCGCCCTCGCCAACCTCCCCCCCGCCGACTCCCCCGACGACTCGGTGCGCCGCGCCCGGCGCGCGATCGCCGACGCCTCGGCGCGCGGCGCGGCCATCGTCTGCTTCCCCGAGTGCTACGTCCCCGGCTATCGTGGACTCGGCGCCTCGCCTCCCGCCCCCGACGCGGACTGGCTGGAGGGCGCATGGAACTCGATCGCCGACGCCGCCGCGCGGGCGAACGTCGGCGTCGTCCTCGGCACGGAGCGCGTGACCGACACCGGAGTCCGCGCGACGGCGCTCGTCATCGGCCCGGACGGCTCGCGCGCCGGCTTTCAGGACAAGGTGCAGCTCGATCCGTCGGAGGAGGGGACGTACGCGCCGGGCGCCGAGCGATCGGTGTTCACGCTCGGCGGCGTCACGTTAGGCGTCGTCATCTGCCACGAGGGGTGGCGCTACCCGGAGACGGTGCGGTGGGCCGTCAGGCGCGGCGCGCAGGTGGTGTTCCACCCGCACTTCCATCCGCCGGAGCAGGGCGGCTACGTGGCGAGCACCTTCGGCGATCCGCGGAATTCCTTCCATGAGAAGGCGATGCTCTGCCGCGCCGCCGAGAACACGTGCTGGTTCGCCAGCGTGAACTGCGCGATCGCGGGCTCGCCGACGACGTCGGCGATCGTCCGCCCGGACGGGACGGTGCTCGCCTGGCAGCCGTACGGCGAGGAGGGGCTGCTGGTCGCGGACATCGATCCGGCGGTGGCCACGGGGTTTCTCGCGGCGCGCTGCCGGAGCTGAATAGGGTCTCGAGCTCGCCGGCCGCGTGGGCCGGCGGTCGTCACACGCGGTGCCACTCCTCCGGCGCCGGTCCCCCCACGAGCCGCCGCACGATCCACCCGACGATCAGCAGCGGCACGAGCACGAGGATCGCCAGCTTCAGCACGACGAAGCCGAGCGAGACGAACGCCGCGAGCACACCGAAGGTCGCGCAGAGCAGCACCGCCCCGACGAGCAGCACCGCGAACACGGGGAGCCCGAGGACCGCGAGCACGATGAGCACTGGGATCGCCAGGATCGCGAGGACGATCCCCACCGGCAGCCCGATCACGGCGAGGAGGACCGCCGCCGGGATCAGCAGGACGAGGAACAGGACCGCACGGATGAAGACGCGCAGCAGGGTGAGCATGGTCAGCTCTCCGACGGCCGAACCTCTCCCTTGCCGTTCCCTCCCTCCCCGCGCCGGAAGATCCACCGGAACAGCTTCCACAGGAGCACGATCGGCAGGACGACGAAGATCGCGAACTTGAGCGCCACGAGGCCGACGCTCAGCAGCATGAAGACGAAGGCGAGCAGCCCGCCCCCGACGAGGAAGACGGCGAAGATCGGCAGCCCGAGGACGAAGAGCACGAACAGCACGGGCGCGGCGAGCACGAGGACGACCGCGATGATCGGCCACCCGATGATCTTCAGCAGGAACGCCAGCGGCACGAGCACGCCGAGGCCGCCGATGGTCTTCAGGAGCCAGGGGATGACGGCGAGCCGCGACGCGAGCCACTTGAGCAGAGCCACCATGGAGACGGCCTCGTAAGGAGTCTTTCCTCCCTACGAGGCCGTCTCACCTCGGTTTCAGCGGAGGACCCGCTTGTCCCTCGTCCCTCGTCCCTACGCCTCCCGCCTCCCGCCTCCCGCGCGCTCGTCCCGCGCTCCCGCCACCCGCCCCAGCCACTCCGTCCCCTCCACCCTCTTGCCCACGTAGAACTCCCCGAACTCCGCGTACTTCGCGCTCACCTCGTCGAACCGCATGTCCGACACGAGCTTCTTGAAGTCCAGCGGATCCTTCGCGAACAGCGTCACCCCCCACTCCCACGCGTCCAGCCCGATCGCCCCGGTCACCACCTGCATCACCTTCCCGGCGTAGTTCCGACCGGTGAGGCCGTGCTCCTGCATCATCCGGCTGCGCTCGTCGATCGGCTGGATGTACCAGTTCTGCCCCGCGTCGCGCCGCTTGTCCATCGGATAGAAGCAGACGTACGGCATGTCGGGCGGCAGGGGCGGATAGAGGCGTTTCTGGAGGTGTGGGGTCTCGAGCTCGGCCTTCAGCCGCTCGGCCAGCTCCTTCTTGTATGTGTCGTCCCCGATCTTCCCGCCGCGCGCCGCCGCTCGTTTGGCGAGCTGCGCCGTCAGGTAGTACATCCCAGCCTCGGTGACGCTCAGGAACGAGTACACGAGCTCGAGGGCGTCATGCAACGGCGAGTGCGCCAGGTGGTACTGCGCGGCGCCGAGCGATTCGAGCGTCGGCCGCAGGTGGATGAGCATGACGTCGCCACGCGAGCCGACGAGGTCGACGACGATGCTCCACCCGCCATCGCGCGGCGCGGTCAGCTCCTCGAGCGCGGTGCGGGCGGTGTCGAGCGCGCGCTGCCGGCTCGTCTCGTCCAGCGAGCGCAGCGTTCCATGGTTCAGCCGGAAGACCTGGTGCAGGGCGTACCACCCCTCGAGGGTCTCCGGCGGCAGGGCGTGAGTTTCCATTTCCATAGGAAGTGAAAATGCCTTGTCCGCTCGGCGTTTGGCAGGGTGTGCGATGCATCACACGCGCGGCCCGCGTTCTGCACTGTCGGCTCCCGATGTTTGCAGCTCGTTCAGGCATACCGCCCTGAACCGTTGATGGAGCCCAAGATGATTCCCAGTGGTATCGCCCCGTTGGATGATCGCCTCGGCGGACTCGTTCCCCGGCGGACGTACGTGCTCACCGGCGCGCCCGGCACCGGCAAGACGGTCGCCTGTCTCGAGTTCCTCGGGGCGGCCTTCGATGCCGGCGAGTCCGCGGTGCTCCTCACGACGGACGACCCGACGGACCTGATCGCGCAGGGCCAGTATCTCGGCATGGACCTGGACCGCCAGCTCGCCGACGAGCGGCTCGTCCTGCTGCGCTACCAGCTCGACTTCACGCGCCGCTTCGCGCGCGCGCCGGCGCCGGAGATCGCCTTCGACGAGCTGCGGCAGCTCATCGGCGATCGGGCGCCGTCGCGGATCGTCATCGACTCGGTGGCGCCCTTCCTCGAGGCGAGCACCGCCTCGGGCACCGGCATCCAGGCGCTCATGTCCTTCGTCGACTCGCTCGGCGCGACGGCGCTGGTGACGTACCCGGCGGATCTCGCGGGGCTGTACGACCGCCGGCTGGAGCCGCTCGTCCAGCGCGCGGGCGCGATCGTCCACTTCTCCTGCGAGCGCGACCGCGGCTATCGCATGGAGCTGCGCAAGGCGCGCTTCGCGGTCTCGTCCACCGCGCCGATGGCGTTCGTCATCCAGCCGGGGATCGGGATCGTGCCGGTGGCCGACTCGAAGCACCGGCGCGCGAACGACGTCTCCGCGGAGGCGGCGCGCCGGATCCTCGTCATCGGCGCGGATCGGCTGCTCGCGGACGACGTGCTCCCGGCGCTCCGGTCGCGCTACGACGTCAACGTGCGCGCGACGCTCGCCAGCGCCTTCGCCGAGCTGGCGTCGGGGGTCGGCGCCGTGCTCCTCGAGGTGCGCCGCGACTCGGTGCAGGACGCGCTGACGCTGGTGCGCGAGCTTCGCCGCGCCGGGAGCAACGCGCCGGTCACGCTGGTCACGCAGTTCACGCTGCGCGCCGACGACCGTGCCCGCGCGCTCCGCGCCGGCGCGGACGACTTCATCGTCGGCGACCTGCACCCGAGCGAGTTCGTCGCTCGGCTCGAGGCGACGATCGCGCGCGGCCACGCCCCGGGCGCGCCGTTCGGCGACGTCGAGGTGCCGCTCGTCGTGCAGCCCTCGGCGGACGGTGAGCACCACGAGCTGCTCGACGCTCACGCCTTCCGGAACGCGGTCAGCGCGCACATGGCCGGGGACCCGCTCCCCTTCTTCACGCTCGTCTCGCTGCGCCCCGGCGGCACGGGCACCGCGCTCCAGCTCGGGGAGCTCGTGCTCCGCAAGCTCCGCCTGGAGAGCGGCGACCTGGCCGGCTACATCGACGCGGGGGTCGCGGTCTACCTGCACTCGGCGCGTCGCAAGGACGTGCACCCGTTCGCCGAGCGGGTGCGCGAGGAGTGGCGGCGCGCGGGGCACGGGGAGCTCGAGGTCCTCGTCGCCTCCTATCCGGCGGAGGAGGACCAGGTGATCGCGTTGCTGACGACCGAGCCCCCGGAGCCGCCGCTGCAGCTCGTGCCGAACGAGAGCGGCACGGCGGTGGCGGTCGCGGACGCGCCCGACGCGCCCGCGGACGACACGGTGGGACCGTTGCTCTTCGTCGAGCCGACGCAGGCCGACGGCGACGCGACGCCGGCCGACGGCGAGCGGCGGCTGCGGCTCGAGAAGCCCTGAGATGCCGCGGAACGGCCGGTACGGAGTCCTGCTGGCCACGGTCGCCGGACTCCTCGCGTTTGGCGCGGTCTACTCGATCGCGACGCTGTTCGGCGCCGTGGTCGCGAAGCGGCCCGTCGCCCGCGAGGGGTCCGACGCCTTCCTCGTCCGCGACGTGCAGGCGATCCGCCCGCCGGCGTCGGCGTACGCGGCGTTCGCGCGCGCCGACGCGGCGTGGCGCGCCGCCAACGCGCCGCCGGTGTCGTGGGAGTCGCTCGCCGCGGGCGAGGTCGCCTCGCCGGCGTGGAGCTGGCACCCGTCGGCCCGGCAGCTCGCGACAGACAGCGCGTACGAGCTGGTGAAGGCCGGCCGCACCGACGACGCGATCCCGATCCTCCAGCGCTGGGTCTCGCTGCATCCGTCCGACGTGGACGTGCTGCTCGACCTCGCGCGCCTGGAGAACACGCGCGGGCACGTCGACGCGGCGATCGGCTGGTATCGTCAGGCGCTCGCCGTACGCCCGATGGCGGGCGCGCGCGCCGAGCTCGCCGCCGTGCTGCTCGACGCGCAGCGCTACGACGACGCGGCGCGCGAATACCGGCGGCTCGTGACGCTCGATGGCACGGATCCCTCGTACCGGTGGGGACTCGCGCGGGCCCTCGCCTGGGGCGATCGGCCGCGCGAGGCGGAGCCCGAGTTGCGATGGCTGCTCTCCCGCTCCCCTGGCGACACCGCCGCGGCGACGATGCTGCGGTCGGTGCGCGCCAGCTTCGAGCCGACGGCGGACGAGGCGCGGCAATGGCTGGCCGAGGCGCCTGGCTACCGACCGTACCGCGTCGCGTACGCGCAGGCGCTGGCCCGCGCGCACCGGTACGCGCTCGCCGCCGCGGAGTACGACACGCTCCTCGCCGCGGGCGACGACCTCGCGCTGCTGCGCGAGGCGGCGGGGGTGCGCGGGCTCGCGCGCGACTCGCTGGGCGCCGCGCGGCTCCTCGCCCGCGCCGTCGCCCTCGCGCCGAACGACGACAGCCTGCGCGTGCAGTACGCGCAGGCGCTCGCCTGGAGCGGCGACTCCCCGGCGGCGATCCGCGAGTACTCGGCGGTGATCGCCCGGCACGCGACGCCGGCGCTCCTCCTCGCCCGCGGCGAGCTGGAGGCGTGGGCGGGCGACTACGAGCACGCCGAGCCGGACCTCCGCGCGGCGCTCGACCGGCAGCCGAGCTACGACGGCTACGCCCTGCTCGGCGACGTCTATCGCTGGACGGGGAACGTCGCCGAGGCGCGCCTCATGTACGAGCGGGCGATGGCGCTCCGCCCGAACGATCAGCGCGTCCTCCTCGCGCTGGCCGACGTCGACCGCATGGAGCGGCTGTACGGCGCCGCCGCGGGCGCCGGCGAGGCGGGATGGACCCTCGCCTCCGACTACGAGGAGGACAACACGGGGTTCCTCTTCCTCTCCGCCGGCGTGACGCGCGGCTTCGCGCTCGGCACGGGGACGGTCGTCAGCGTCGGCGCGGACCAGCGCCGGATCGCCCAGCGGTTCGTCCGGCGGCCCGCGCAGTACGTGTACGGCTACGAGGTCAACGTCGGCGCGACGCAGCAGCTCCCGCGCGGCTTCGCCGCGCCACGCGATGGTCGGCGACATCGCCCTCGGCTCGCTCGGCGCCTCGTGGACGCACGGCCACGTCGCCGGCTCGGTGGAGGTCAGCCGCGGGCCGGTGTACCGGTCGCTCATGTCGCTGCCGACGATCGCGCCGGCGGCGCGGGGCGGCTTCGTCGCCGATCCCACGCGCGCCCTCGTCGGCCGCGCGATCACGGCGTCGGTCACGGCGCCGGTGGCCCGCGCCACGGTGACGGTGAGCGCCGAGCGCATGCTGCTCAGCGACGGCAACCGCCGGACGGCGATCGGCGTCTCGGCGCGGCTGCCGATCACGAGCCACGTCGCGGCGCTGTACGACGGCGGCACGCTCGGCTACGCGCGGAGCAGCGAGGCGTACTGGGACCCGTCGCGCTACACGCAGCACATGCTCGGCGTGGAGGTCGCGGTGCAGCCCCGCAAGGACCTGTCGATCAGCGTGCGGGCACTCCCCGGGGTGGCCCGGTCGATCGAGTCGGTGCCGGTGGCCGAGTCGAGCGGGACGCGGCTCACGCTGCCGGGCCGCACCGTCGCTCAGTTCGCGACGAGCGGCGACGTGGCGTGGCGCCCGGCGCCGGGCGTGCGGGTGGACGCGGCGCTCGGCTACGGCCGCGGGCGCGAAGGGAGCTATCAGTCGATGAACGGCACGCTGCGCGTGCGGCTCGCCTGGTGACGGCGATGCGCGCCCGCTACTTCCTCCTCCTGCTCTCCGGCCTCTTCCTCCTCCTCGTCGTCTCGACGGTGATGGCGGTGGTGCTGTCGCACACGCCGCTCGACGCGGAGAGCACGGCGCTGCGCATCGGGATCGCGATCGTGCTGACGTTCCTGGTGCTGCTGGTGCTGCGCTACTTCGCGCTCCTCTGGCTCGGCTATCTCCAGCACATCGAGACGGAGGTCGCGCGCCCGGCGCCGGACTTCCTGCCCCCGGCGACGCTCATCGTCCCCGCGTTCAACGAGGGGCCGGTGATCCAGGCGGCGATCCGCAGCCTCCTCGACCTCGACTATCCGACGTACGAGATCCTCGTCGTCGACGACGGCTCGACGGACGACACGTACGAGCGGGCATCGGAGCTCGAGGGGTTCTACGGCGGCGTGACGGTGCGCGTGGTGAGCAAGGTGAACGCGGGCAAGGCGAACGCGCTGAACACGGGGATCGCCCTCGCGCGGCACCCGTACGTCGTCTGCATGGATGGCGACTCGCGGCTGTCGCGCGAGACGCTGCGCATGGCGATGCGGCACTTCGCCGACCCGCGGGTGGGCGCCGTCGCCGGCAACGTGAAGGTCGCCAATCGCGTGAACCTGTGGACGCGCCTGCAGGCGCTCGAGTACATCGAGGGGCTCAACCTCGCGCGCCGCGCGCAGGGGTTCGTGCGCGCGGTGAACATCATCCCCGGCCCGATCGGCGTCTTCCGCCGCGAGGTGCTGTCGCAGGTCGGCGGCTACGACAGCGACACCTACGCCGAGGACGCGGACCTCACGCTGAAGGTGCTGACGGCGGGGTGGCAGATCGTCTACGAGCCCCGCGCCGTCGCGCACACGGAGGCGCCGGAGAGCCTGCTCGACCTGATCAAGCAGCGCTACCGATGGACGCGCGGCATCCTCCAGGCGCTCCGCAAGCGCGGCGCGTCGGTGGCCTTCCCGAGGCACGGCTTCGGCGTCTGGCTGTCGCTCCAGGCGATGCTGTTCGAGGCGATCATCTGGCCGGTGATGAACGTGCTCGGGAACCTGTTCTTCGCGCTCGCCGCGCTGTCGGTGGGCGCGGGGAGCTACGTGATCTACTGGTGGCTGCTGCTCACGCTGCTGGACGTGGCGGCGGCGCTGTACGCGGTCGCGATGGAGGAGGAGTCGCTGTCGCTCGTGCCGTACGCGGTGGTGTACCGCTACTTCTTCGTGATCCTGGTGGACGTGGCGAAGCTGTTCGCCACGATGGAGGAATTCCTGAACGTGCGCATGAGCTGGGGCAAGCTGGAACGCGCCGGGAGAATCTGAATGACGATCAACGTACTGCTCTCCACCATCATCCTCGTGTCGTTCATCGCCACGATCATCCTCGCCGTCGGCAGCTACATGGCCTACAAGGTCCGCGAGCGCCGGCGGCCGGAGCCGGTCGGCGGCGCCTCGGGCGACCCGATGTTCTTCGAGCGCTTCTTCCCGCGCCGCCTCGAGGCGGACGCGGCGGAGGTCCATGAGCACTAGGCCGTCCCGGCGCCGCGGGCATCGCGCCGTCGCGCCGCTCGTCTTCACGCTCCTGGTGGTGCTCGGCTCGGTCGCGCTGGTCGGCTGGCAGCACCGCCGCCGCGCGCAGGCCGCGCCGCGCCACTTCTCCGGGGCGAAGACGGTGCTCTACCTGGCGTCGTACGTGCCGGAGGCCCCGCTCGGCGTCCCGCTGTCCGTCGCCATCCTGCGCGACAGCGCGACGGACCGGTACTACGACGGCCGCGCCGCGATGGACAGCATCATCGGCGACTGGACGCGCGCGCTGACGCGCCTCGGAGCGCACGTGCGGGTGGTCACGCCGCGAGAGGCGCTCGCCGCGACCGACGTGCGCGTCTTCGTCGTGCCGGCCTCGCCCTGCCTGGGGAGCGAGTCGCGCCGCGCGCTCGACGTGGCGACGCGGCGCGGCCAGGGGGTGCTCGCCACCTGGCTCACCGGCATCCGCGACGGCGGCTGCCGCTTCGTGGGCTACGGGCTCCTCACCGCGCTCTCCGGTGCCTACCGCCTGGACACGCTCGAGCTGCGCACGCAGGACTACGTCACCTTCCTGCGCGATGGCCCGCTCGCGGCGGACATCCCGCCCGGCGCGCGGCTCGAGCTCGTCGTGAGCGACCACGTCGCGCTGCGCTCGCCGCTGCGCGAGGCGTTCTACTCGGACTTCACGCTGAACCCGGAGCCGGCGCAGCACGAGCCGCTCCTCGACGGCGCGATCGCGCACGCGGCCGTCGGCCACGCGCACAGCGTGTACTGGGGCTTCGACCTGTCGCGCGTCGCCGACCGGCCGTGGGACCAGGAGATCGCGCTCCGCCTCGCGCGCAACTCGATCCTCTGGGCGGCGGGCGTGCCGCTCGCCACCGTGCTCCCCTGGCCCGACGGCAAGGAGGCGGCGGCGGTGATCGCGCAGGACGTGGAGGACCAGTTCACCAACGCGCGCTACGCGGTGGACTCGCTGCGCGCGGCGCACTTCCCGGGGACCTACTTCCTCGTGTCCGACCTCGCGCTGCGCCATACGGACCTCGTGAAGGCGATGGCGGCGCAGGGCGAGATCGGCACGCACACGCCGAAGCACCGGCTCCTCGGCGGCGAGGCGCCCGACGTCCAGCGGGCGCAGCTCGAGCGCACGCAGCAGGACCTCGCCTCGCTGCTCGGCCACCCGGTCGCCGGGCTGCGCCCGCCGGAGGAGCAGTTCGACACGACGACGCTCGACACGTGGGAATCGCTCGGCGGCCGCTACGTGTTCGGCGCGAACAACGCGCGCACGGCGAGCCCGGAGATCCTCAGCGTGGACGGCCGGCAGCTCGTGCTCCTCGGCCGCGTCATCAACGACGACTTCCTCTCCGTGGCGCGCGCCGGGCACACCGACGTGAACGTCCTCACGAGCGAGTACCTGCGCGGCTTCGACAAGGTGCGCGCGCTCGGCGGGCTGTTCATCCTCAGCTACCACTCGCAGCTCATGTCGCGACCCGAGCTGGTGCCGGCGCTCGCCGCCGTCGCCCGGCGCCTGTCCGCGGACACCGCGCTGTGGACGGCGACGGCTGGGGAGGTCGCCGACTGGTGGCTGCGCCGCAGCCGCGTCGACGCCACCGCGTCGTACACCGATCCCGAGCACCTGCAGGTCGTGGTCACGAATCGCGGCCGGCAGCCGCTGGCGCACGCCGTCGTGCGCGTGCTCGTCGGCGCCGCGAAGCCCGTCGACGTCCGCGGCGCCACGCTCGACGGCACCGACCGCTGGTCGATCCGCGTCGCGCTCCCCACGCTCGCACCGGGCGCGACGCGCGAGGCGACCATCACCCTCGCCGCGCCCGTGCGCACCGACGGGCCGCCGCTCGACGGCGCACCGGCGAACGATCGGAGGATGGCCCTTGCGCGCTGACCGCCTTCTCGCGCTCGGCGCGACGCTGGCGCTCTCCGCCTGCCTCGCGCCGATGGACCCGACGACGGTCCCCGTCGCCAGCGTGCGCGTCACCCTCGAGGGGAGCGGCGCGAGCGGCGACACGATCCAGGTCCGCGGCACGGTGCACGTGCGCGCCGCCGCGATCGCCGACGCCGGCTACGACATCGGCCGCACCGACTTCCACTATACGAGCGCCGATCCCGCGGTCGCCGTGGTGGACTCGCTCGGCACGGTGCGCGGCGTCGCCGTGGGGACGACGACGATCACCGCCTCCCTCCCCGACGGGCACAGCGGGTCGGCGACGGTCGTCGTCGTCCCCTCCACCATCGCCTATCGCATCGGCGTGGGCGGCGTGCCGGGAGCGATCGCCTTCAGCCCGGACTACAGCAAGGCCTACGTCGCCGTCGGCAGCGACTCCGTCGCCATCCTCGACGCCTTCGGCTTCTACCGGATCCAGACGGTGGACGTCGGAGCGCGCGTGGGCGGGATCGCCAGCACGGGGACCGCCGTCTACACCACCAATCCCGACGTCGACTCGGTGAGCATCATCAGTCCGGCGACCAAGGCGCTCGTCGGGCGCTTCTGGATCGGCGCGGGCCCGGAGGGGATCGCGGCGTTCGGCGACAGGGCGTACGTCGCCGCACGGTACGACCACAAGATCGTCACGATCGACGGCGGCACGGTCGCCGTCGGCCTGCCCGTCGGCGGCGAGCCGCACGACGTCGTGCTCTCCGGGACGGGGACGCGCCTCTTCACCACCGTGGACCGCGGCGGCTCGTGGTACGTCGTCTCCGCCGACCCCGCCGCGCCCGACACGCTCGCCAGCGTCGCGCTCCCCGGCCGGCCGACGGCGCTCGCCGCCTCGCGCGACGGCGACGCGGTCTACGTGGTGATCCCGGGCACCGGGCTGCTCCAACTCGCCGTGAGCGGCACCGGCGCGATGTCGCTCGCGCGCACCGTGCCCGTGCCGAGCGACGCGGCCGGCGTCGCCGTCCGCTCCTTCGACGTCCCATACGTCGTCGTCAGCGGGTCGCCGCTCACCATCTTCGACGGGGCGACGCTCGGCTCGCCGGAGCAGGTCTCCGGCGGCGGCGACGGCGTGGCCGCGCTGCGCCCCGACGGCCTCTTCGTCTTCGTCGGCGACCGGCACACCGGCGAGATCCACGTCATCGGACTGTGATGCGCCACCGCGTTCGCTCCGCCTGGCTCCCCGCCGCCCTCGCCCTCGCCGCATTCGCCGGCGGGTGCACGGACACCAACATCGCCGCGCCCGGTGCGACGAGCGCCCGGGGCGTGATCGTCTTCTCGTCGAACCGCCAGGACAATCGCTACGAGATCTTCCGCATCGGCGCGGACGGCCGTGGGATGTCGCGCCTGACGAACGATCCGGCGTACAACGACTACGCCCCCGTGCTGTCGCACGACGGCCGCTACGTCGCCTGGCAGCGCGAGGTCGCCAACGGCGGGGGCGGGGTGTCGTCGGTCGAGATCTGGGTGATGAACGCGGACGGCTCGAACGCGCACGCCCTCGTGCGCAACGGCGCCTTCAACGAGAGCCCGAGCTGGACGCCTGACGACGGCGCGATCGTCTTCGCCTCGGACCTCGCCGGCAACTGGGACATCTACCGCGTCCCCGCCGCGGGGGGCGCGCCGGTGGACCTCACGGCCGACAGCCCCTGGGCCGACCAGTGGCCGCGCGTCTCGCCGGACGGCACGCGCATCGTCTTCCAGAGCAATCGCGACCTGAACTTCGAGATCTACTCGATGGCCGCCGACGGCTCCGACGTGCGCGATCTCTCGAGCAGCGCCGAGGACGACCGATTTCCGGCGTGGACGCCCGACGGCGCGCACGTCGTCTGGACGCGCTACGTGCAGGGCAGCTTCGACATCTGGGAGATGAGCGCGGACGGCACCGACCAGCACGCGATCGTGACGTCGCCCTTCTCGGACCTGATGCCCTCGGTCTCGCCCGACGGGCGGACGCTCGTCTTCGAGTCCGACCGGTCGCCCCCGTCGAGCCTCTACGTCGTGCCGCTCGCCGGCGGCACGGCGACGGCGCTCACCGGCGGTCCGGCGGCTCCGAGCGGCTCGGATCTCCAGCCGTGGTGGGGCGTGAATCCGTGAACGCGAGCGCGCGCACGGGACGCGCCTCGCCGAGGTAGCGCTCGAGCTCCGCGTCGCTGCACTGCGCCCAGCCGTCGGGGACGTGCATCAGCCGCCGGCGCTCGCGCTGCCCGTCGAAGCAGAGCCACGCCTGCCCGAAGCGGGAGAAGAGCTCGGCGGGGCGGCCGAGGCTGAGCCGACGCTCGCGCTCACGCCGCTCGCGCGCCGTGGGCTCGGCGAGCACGCGTCGCTCGGCGATCCGCCGCTCGACGGCGCGCGGCGCCACGTCCCACGCCGACCACTCGGCTCCGTTCGAATCCCTGAAAGTTCGCAATGGCATCGTGCCGCCTCCTCATGGGGCTCCGGGCGCCCGGCCCGGCTCGCCTGCGGATGCTACACATCAGCCCATCAAGGCAGACTCGGTGCCATCCCGCCAGCGCTCGCTCAGAGCGGCCGCTGCAGTCGCGCCAGCGCCGCCCGGAGCCGCGGCATGACGCAATCGATGTCGGCGACGGCGAGCGCGCCGACGGACAGCCGGAACCAGCCGGTCTCGTCGGTGCCGCCGAAGGCCTGGAAGTGCACCGCGGCGAACCCGGCCTCCCGCAGGAGGTAGCGTCCGATCCCGGCGTTCGTGCGCAGCACCTCGCCCTCCGGCGTGCGCCAGCCGTGGAGGGCGAAGCGCGCGCTCAGGTACATCGCCCCCTGCGGCCGCGTCGTCTCGACGGGATGGCCGTCGCGCGCGAGGGCGGCGAGTCCGGCGGCGAGCGCGTCCAGCCGCGCGCCGATCTCCTCGCGCATCGTGGCGACGAACGCGTCGACGTAGCCGTCGTCGGCGAGGAGCCGCGCGGTCGCGACCTGCTCGGCGCGCGGCGCCCAGGCGCCGACGTGGGTGCTGATGTCGGCCATCTTCGCGATGAGGTCCGCCGGGCCGAGCGCCCAGCCCACGCGCAGCCCGGTGGCGGCGAACGCCTTGGAGATCGCGTCGACCTGCACCGTGTACGCGGCCATCGCCGGGCGGAGCTGCACGGGGTTCACGTGCGGCGCGCCGCCGAAGGTCAGCATCCAGTACACCTGGTCGTACATCACGTACAGCGGCCGCTCGCCCGGGGCGCGGCGGGCGTTCTCCTCGAGGACGAGGTCGCAGATCGCGCCGAGCGACTCCGCGTCGAGGAGCGTCCCCGCCGGGTTCATCGGCGAGTTGAGCGAGAGGAGCCGCGCGCCGCGCAGGGCGCCGCGCAGCAGCGCCGCCGTCGGCTGGAAGTTCGTCGCCGCGCCGCAGGGTACCGGCACCGCCTCGCCGCCGACGAGCTGGCAGTAGTAGTTGTTGTTCCACGAGGGAACGGCGTACACCACCCGGTCCCCGGGATCGACCACGGCGCGGAAGAGGGCGTAGATCGCCGGCCGCGCGCCGGAGGTGACGAGGATCCCGGGGAGGTCGTAGTGCAACCCGAGCCGCGTCGCGACGAAGCGCTGGATGGCGCGCCGCAGCGCCTCCACGCCGTTCGGCGGCGGGTAGTTCGACTCTCCAGCCCGGAGCGACTCGACGAGCGCGTCCTCGAGGAAGCGGGGGATGCGGAACTCCGAGGGGCTGAAGTCGCCGACGGTGAGGTTGCAGACCTCCCGCCCCGACGCCACGACCTCGCGCACCTCGGCGGCGACGCGCAGGATCTCGCTCCCCTGCATCTCGCGCGCGAGCGCGGACAGCCTCGACGCCTGTGCGCCGTTCCTGTAGCCTGCCGCCTGCTCGGGCGCGGTCACCCGGTCCGTCATATCTCCCTCGAGGGTGCGGGCCCGCCGTCCCCCGTCGCGGGCGTGGCGCAACTTCGCACGGTGCACGAGGGCCAGACAAGAGGGAGCCGCCGCTCTAACTTCCGCGCATGCGACCGATCATCCCCTCCCTCCTCGGCGCCCTGCTCGCGGCGCTCCCCGCCACGCTGGCCGCGCAGCTGCCGACCATCGTCCTCCGCCCCGGCCTCGTGATCACGCACTCCGTGCGCATCCGGCCGGGCACCTACCGCCTCGCCGCCCCCGCCTCCCTCGACTCGGCGCTCATCACCATCCGCGGCGACGACGTCACGGTCGACTTCTCCGGCGCGCGCCTCGTCGGCCTCTCCGAGCAGGACGATCCCGACCGCGCCGGCGGCGTCGCCGTACGCGTCGACGGCGGCCACGACGTGAAGGTCGTCCACGCGAACATCCGCGGCTACAAGATCGCCATCATGGCCCGCGGCACGCGGAACCTGACCCTCGCCGACGACGACCTGAGCTACAACTGGAAGCCGCGCCTCTACAGCCTCGTCGAGCACGAGAGCCTCGTGGACTGGCTCTCCTTCCATCACCAGGAGAAGGACGAGTGGCTGCGCTACGGCGCGGCCGCGTACCTGGAGGACGTGAGCGGCGGCGAGATCCACGACCTCCGCGCCGAGCAGGGGATGAACGGCCTGATGCTCACCCGCTGCGACCACCTGCGCATCTGGAACAACGTCTTCTCCTTCGACTCCGGGCTGGGCATCGGCCTGTACCGCTCGAGCGACAACACCATCCTGCACAACCACGTCGACTACGATGTGCGTGGCTACAGCGACGGCTTCTACCGCCGCGGGCAGGACTCGGCGGCGCTGCTGATCTACGAGCAGAGCATGCACAACGTCGTCGCCTTCAACTCGATGACGCACGGGGGCGACGGCCTCTTTCTCTGGGCCGGCCAGCAGACGATGGACACCGGCCTTGGCGGCGCGAACGACAACCTGTTCTACGCGAACGACTTCAGCTTCGCGCCCACCAACGGCATGGAGGCGACCTTCAGCCGGAACCGCTTCGTCCGCAACCGCATCGAGGGGAGCGACCACGGGCTGTGGGGCGGCTACAGCTACTCGTCGCTCGTCGTCGGCAACGACTTCGCCCACAATCGCATCGGGATCGCCATCGAGCACGGGCAGGACGACTCGATCCAGGCGAACGTCTTCGACGGGGACACGACCGCGATCTACCTGTGGGCGAACCCCGGCGAGCCCGCCGACTGGGGCTACCCGAAGCACCACGACACCCACAGCCGCGACTACCTGATCGCCGGGAATCTCTTCCGGGGCAACCGCGTGGCGTTGCGCGCGCAGAACACGGCGCGGCTCACCGTGCGCGACGACCGCTTCGCCGGCGTGGACTCGGTGGCGGTGCTGAAGGACACGAGCGCCTATCGATTCGCCGACAACGCCGTCGCCGCCACCGCGGACGGCGCGCCCGCTACGGCGCCGGCGCCGATCCCGGCGGCGATCCTCCGCTCGATGCCGAAGCCGCTGAAGGGCGGGCTGGCGCGCGGCTATCCCCTCGCCCGGCTCCCTCGCTCGGCGATCGTCGTCGACGACTGGGGCCCGTTCGACTACCGCTCGCCGAAGCTCTGGCCCCTCGACAGCACGCACGCCGTCCCGCTGCGCCTGCGCGTGCTGGGGCCGAGAGGCCGCTGGCGCCTCGTCGCGCGGCGCGGCGTCGCGTCGGTCTCGCGCTCGTCAGGCACCCTCCCCGACACCATCACGGTGACGCCGAAGCCCGACTCGCTCGGCAACTGGGAGATCACCCTCGAGTATCGCGGCGGCGCGACCGTGTCCCCGCGCGGCGAGCGCCGCCCCGCCGGCGCGCCCTACCGCTTCTCGTACGGCCGCTTCGAGCCCGCCATCACCTGGCACGCCCGGTTCTTCACGTGGAGCGACTCCACCGACCCGCGCACGAAGCCGGACGCGTTCGCGAAGCTGCTCGGCGGCACGCCCCTCCTCGAGCGCGACGTGCCGCGCCTCGACTACGAGTGGTACGGGCCGCAGATCAAGGCGCTCCCGCTCGAGAAGTGGGCACTCGCCGCCTCCGGCAGCGTCGACCTCGCGGCGGGGAGCTACACCCTGCGCGCGATCAGCGACGACGCGGTGCGCGTGTGGGTGGACGGCCGCCTCGCCATCGACGACTGGAAGCCGCACGAGTCGGCGGTGGACACGGCGACGATCGCCGGCGGCCACCACGACCTGCGCGTGCAGTACTACCAGGTGGACGGCTGGACGGAGCTGCGCCTCGACGTCGACAGGCGGTAGCCCGCCCCGCCCGCCTGCCACCGCTCGCCCTCGGCCGCCGCCAGCATCCCGTAGCGCGTGCCGAGGGCGCGCTGCATCTCCCCCACGCGCAGCAGGAGCTGCACGTACGCCACGTCCTCGCGCGTGAGCGCCGCCGTCGCCGCGTTCACGTGCGCCCGCATGATCGACCGCCACGCCGACGTGTGGCCGAAGCCGAGCGCGTGCAGCAGCTCGTGATGCATGATCGACGCGTCGCCGAAGTCCGCCGCGTGGCGCACGGCGATGCTCGCGTCGAAGAGCTGCCCGCCGTTCCCCCACGTGTCGAAGGTCAGTCCGCTCGCCGAGAGCGAGGGGTCGACGTGCACCGCGATCCC
Source organism: uncultured Gemmatimonadota bacterium (assembly GCA_946480295.1). The sequence goes on along the minus strand of CAMLIT010000052.1, from coordinate 7,190 downwards.
CCACCCTTGGCGCTGGACGACGCTGTCGTCGGCGGGGCGGAAGAGCGTCGTGCCCAGCGCGCTGTCGAGCGCGGCGATGGTGCTCCAGAGCGCGACGGAGTCCGCGTCGCTCACGCGCCCGACGGGTGCGCGGTGGATGGAGAGCGGGATCGGCAGGCGCTCCCGCGGCCACCCGACGAGGCCGCGCAGCGGCGCGGCGCCCGCCGCGGCGACCCGGCCGAAGTTGTCGCGCGTGGCGATGGCGGCGCTCGGGCTGATCGCCACCGTGTCGCCGGCGAAGGTGCCCGCGCGGATGACCCAGCGGCGCGGCACCAGCACGACGACGATCCCCTCGTCGAGCACCTCGCGCGCGATGCGGAGCCGCGCGGGATCGAAGTCGTCCGACGTCACGGTGAGCGACACGGAGTCGCCGACCGGCTCGCGCAGGATGCTCGTGAAGCGGCCCGAGTCGCCCACCGCCACGGTGTCGGCGAGCCCGCCCCAGTCTACGATCACCCGCGCGCTCGAGCCGACAGACATCGCGCTGTCCGCCGGGACGACGCGCCCGTGCACGATCGGGAGCTGCGCGCGCACGAGAGCCGGCACCGTCGAGAGGATCGCCAGCGCGAGCATCGCCCGCGCGAGCACCGCGGAGCGGCGGCGACCGGAATGCCCCTTGCGCTTCGGCCGCATGCTCGACACACGCATCCCTGCTCTACCCCAGTAGGCCGACGGAGGAACCATGGCGGACACGACGTTCCAGGAAGCGCAGCTCGTCGCCGAGCTCAATGACCTGCTCCAGCTCGACCACGACGCGGTCGCCGCCTACGATCTGGCGATCCGCGCGCTGCGGAGCCAGGCCTACCGTGACGCCGTCGCCGCCTTCAAGGCCGATCACCAGCGGCACATCGAGGAGCTCACCCGGCTCATCCGCGATCATGGTGGCGTGCCGGTGCAGATTCCGCACCTGCCGACGAGCATCTTCAAGCTGCTCGTCCAAGCCGCAGGCGCAATGGGCCGCGGCGACACCGCCGTCCTCCTCGCCTTCAAGACCAACGAGCGCCAGAGCCGGGACAAGTACCGCCGCGCCGCCGAGCGCATCACCGCGGATCCGCAGGTCTCCGTGGTGCTCGGGCGCGCGGCGGCCGACGAGGCGCGCCACTACGCCTGGGCGCTCCAGGAGCTCGACGAGCTCGGCCTCGGGCCGGAGACGACGACGCGCCGCGTCGAGAACGTCATCGAGGTCGCGCACGCGCGGATGGGCGACGTGATCGAGTCGGTGGAGCGCGAGGGGATGGCCGCCGCCGAGGCGATGCGGCGCGCCGTGAAGAAGGCCGACGTCCCGATCGTCATGGCCGTCGCCGCCGCGGGGCTCGGCTTCATCGCCTCGCGGATGTTCCGGCGCGACTGAGCGGCCGGCGCGCGCCGGTCAGCGGAAGAACGCGCGCGCCTGCTGCACGATCACCCACCCGCCCATCGCGGCCATGCTCACCGTGACGACGAGCCCCGCCGCGGTGAGCGTGACCGGGTGCCGGTAGTCGCCGACGATGCTGCGCCGGTGCGCCGCGACGAGCATGAGCCCGAGCGAGATCGGCAGCACGAGCCCGTTCAGGGCACCGACGACGATGAGCACCGTGACCGGCTGCCCGACGAGCACGAAGACGATCGTCGAGATCACGATGAACCCGACGATCGTCCAGCGCCAGTTCCGCTCGACCCAACCGGTCAGCGACCGCAGGAAGGACACCGAGGTGTACGCCGACCCGACGACCGAGGTGATCGCCGCCGCCCACATCACCACGCCGAAGAGCCGGTAGCCCAGGTTCCCCGTCGCCAGCCGGAAGACCGATGCCGGCGGGTTGGCGGCGTCGAGCCGCAGCCCGTGCGCCACCACGCCGAGCGCGGCGAGGAAGAGGACGACGCGCATGATCGACGCGATGAGGATGCCTGACGAGGCGGCGCGCATCACGCGCGCGAGCGCCGCGCGGCCGCCGATCCCGGCGTCCAGCAGCCGGTGCGCCCCGGCGAAGGTGATGTAGCCCCCCACCGTCCCGCCGACGAGGGTCACGATCGTCAGCACGTCGATCCGGCTCGGCGCCACGGTGCGCAGCGCCGCCTGCGCCGCCGGCGGGTGCGACGCGATCGCGACGTACACCGTCAGCACGACCATGACGAAGCCCATGAGCTGCGCGAAGCGGTCCATCGCGCGCCCGGCCTCGCGCACGAGGAAGAGCCCCACCCCGATCGCCGCGCTCACCACCGCGCCTTCCATCGTGGGGACGCCGAGCATGGCATTCAGCCCGAGCCCCGCGCCGGCGACGTTGCCGATGTTGAACGCCAGCCCGCCCGCGGCGACGAGGATCGTCAGCAGGTGGCCGAGCCCGGGGAGCACCGCGTTCGCCACGTCCTGCGCCCGGCGCTCGGTCACGGCGACGATGCGCCAGATGTTGAGCTGCGCGCCGAGGTCGAAGAGGATGGAGACGAGGATGGCGAAGCCGAAGCTCGCGCCCACGCGCTCCGTGAACACCGTCGTCTGCGTCAGGAATCCCGGGCCGATCGCGCTCGTGGCCATCAGGAAGGCGGCGCCGAGCAGGATGCTGCGGGCGCCGCGCTGGGGGGCGGGCGTGTCCATGCGGCGCGTAACCTGACGAAAAAGCGCGCCGGGCGCGAGGGTGCGCCGGCGCGCGTGCTGCGGCGCGCGCTTTCCACCGCGCGCGCCGCCACGAATCCGCTCCGCTTACTGGACCGTCAGGTGCCCCTTCATGCCGAGCGCCGCGTGCGGGTCGCACTGGAAGTAGTACTTGCCCGGCTTCATGGTGACCGGCACGTCGTACGTCTGGCCGGGGAGCTGGAGCAGGTCGCTCGGCTTCGCCGGCAGGCCGACCGCGCCCTTGTTCGAATCGGGGAGGAAGTCGACGTTGTGCACGCCGATCTTCAGCGTGAAGCGCACGACGTCGCCCTGCCTGGCGGTGATCTCGGCCGGCTTGAAGTAGTTGCCGCTCGAGTCGCTGATCGCCTCGACGGTGATCACCTGGCCGCCGGGCGCCGGGGTGGCCGGGGCGCCCGCGGCCGCGGGGGCGGACGCCGCCGAGCTATCGCCGGACGTCGCGGTGGCGCCTTCCTTGTTCCCGCCGCAGGCGGCGAGCAGCAACGCCACGCCAAGCCCGCCAGCGAGCATCAGTCGGTTCTTCATCACGAAATTTCCTCTTGTCGGTTGGTGGAAGAGCGGTCGGCGAGGGTCGTTCAGAAGTCCTTGCGCTGGAACGAGCGCACACCGACCGCGACGGGCGCCGCGATCCAGAGCAGCAGCGCCACGGTGGCGCCGGCCATGCCGCCGGCGCTGCCGAAGAAGTGCTCGAACACCGCGCCCGTGTAGCCCATCAGCGCGGAGACGTCGAGCTTCAGGAGGAGCAGCACGCGCGCGAGGTCCACGGGGTTCGCCAGCATCAGCCCGAGCATCGGCCGCTCGAGCGGGTAGTCGGCGAAGAGCGTGGCGAGGAGGAGCACGAGGCCGTCGTACAGCACCGCGCAGCCGAGCCAGACGCCGATCGCCACCCCGAGCCCCTTCACGCGATCGTCGAAGCGGAGGGCGATCACGAAGGCGAGCGCCGTGAAGACGAGGGTCAGCCCGACCCCGGTGAGCAGCAGCATCCCGAGTGCGCCGCGCGCCGCCGCGTCGGCCCCACCCTCGGCGATGAACGGCACGCCGACGCCCGCCAGGAAGCCGAGCGAGAGCGGCACCGTGAGGCCGAGATAGAGCCCGCCGAACAGATCGCGCCGGCCGACCGGCTGCGCCAGCAGCAGCTCCGTGAACTCGCGCGCCGAGTACAGGTACATCGTCCCGAACACGACGTTCACGAGCGGGATGATGATCAGCACCACGTTCGTCAGGCCGAGCAGCGCCTTCGGGCCGCCGCCCGTGAAGCGCAGCAGCGCGTCGGTGACGATGACGAAGAAGAGGGTGTAGGCGATGAGCCAGCGGCTGCGCAGGACGTCGCTCACCTCGTACTTCATGACCTTGCCGGTGGTGCTCATGCGGCCTCCCCGCGCAGCATCATCTGCGCGATCGCCCGCTCGAGCGTGAACTGGCGCGTCTCGACCTTGAGGTCGTGCACCGAGCCGGCGAAGCGGATCGTCCCGTCGAGGAGGAAGGCCACGTCGTCCGCCATCTCCTCCAGCTCGCTCATCACGTGCGAGGTAAGGATGAAGGTGCGGCCGGCATCGCGCTCCTCGCGGATCTTGTCCTTCAACACGCTGCTCGACACCGGGTCGAGCCCCGACGTCGGCTCGTCGAGGATGAGCAGGTCGGGGCGGAAGAGGAACGCGGTCACCGCGTTCACCTTCTGCCGGGTGCCGCCGGAAAGGACGCGCAGGGGCTTCCTCATCGCGTCGCCGAGCGCGAGCCGCTCGATCAGCTCCTCGTCGACGCGCGCGTCGGCGCCGCGGAGGTCGCGGAGCATCGCCACGAGGTCGGCGGCGGTGAGGTTCTCCGGGAAGCGCGCGATCTGCGGCATGTAGCCGATCCGCGCCCGGTACGCGACGTCGCCCGTCAGGCGCTCGCCGCCGACGCGGATCTCGCCGCCGTCGGGGCGGGCGAGGCCGAGGAGGAGCTTGACGAGTGTCGTCTTCCCAGCGCCGTTCGGGCCGATGAGCGCCGTCACGCGCCCCGGCTGGAACGTCACGTCGATCCCGCGCAGCACCTGCTGGCGGCCGTAGCGCTTGGTCAGTCCGCGGATCTCGATCATTGCACTCTGCGCATCGCCGGACTGGCGTCGGCCAGCGTCTCCGGCGTGAGGGAGGGCAGCACGCGTTCCGCCGTGTCGAGCAGGCCGACGAAGATGCTGCGGAGGAGGATGGTCGCCGGCGCGTTGTTCTCGACGATCATCGAGAACAGCCGCACGGGATGGAACGGCACGTCGCCGTGCCCGTCGTGGTCGAGGTCGTACCCCTCGTAGTCGCTCCAGTAGTTCCCGGCGAAGCGCGTCGTGTTCTCCGCCTGCGAGTTCGTCGCCACGTCGAAGGTGTTCCCCTCGAAGTTGTTCGCGCGGAAGGCGCCGTCCTGGGTGCTGGCGAACAGCTTCACCGCCCAGCCGTTGTCGACGAAGTCGTTATGTTCGGCGTCGATCCGGTTCGCCCCGTCGGCGACGAGCCCCGTCGTGTTGTGGTCGAAGCGGTTCCCCTCGAGCCGCGCGTCGTAGATCTCCTTGAGCAGGAGCCCGTAGGACGAGCTCCCCCAGTTGTGCTCGAAGCGGTTCCCCACCATCTCCACGTGCTTCGTGAACATCACCGCCACCCCGGCGCCGTTCTCGCGGAAGGTGTTGTCGCGGTACCGGCACGAGTCGGAGAACATGAAGTGCAGCCCGTAGCGGAGATTGTGCTCGCTCACGTTGCCGTGGATGTCGCTGTTCCGCACGAACTCGAAGTAGATCCCGTCGCGCTCCCCGCTCACCTGGTTGTCGGCGATCGTGATCTCGCGCGACGACCAGAGGTGGATGCCGTTCCCCGAGTTGTCCTCGGTGTCGTGCGACCCGTGGACGACGTTGCGCGCGATGCGGCAGTCGGAGACCTCGGCGAGGTAGATCCCGAAGAACGCCTGCTCGATGTGGTTGTCCTCGATCGTGCAGTCGTGGACCTTCGCCAGCCGCAGCGCGGCGCGGTCCTCGACGTAGCTGACGCCGGGGTTGCGGAAGGTGAGGCCGCGCACGGTGACGTGATTCGCGAGGACGACCATGATCGGGCGCTGCCCGTCGCCGTCGAGCACCGCGGGCGCGGCGCCGTCTCCCTCGATCGTCACCGGCTTCTCGACGCGGATCGTCGGCTCGCGGTAGAGGCCCGGCTTCACGACGATCCGCGCGCCGGAGTCGGCGCGCGCGAGCGCGTCGGCCAGCGTGCGTACCGGTCCGTCCGGCGCGACGACGATCGCGTGCGCCATGGGCGCCCCGGCGCTGTCGACGCTCGTCGCCGCGGGCGCAGGCGTTTGCTCGTGCAGCGCGGTGTGCGAGCCCGCCATGATGCCGGAGCGCTCGACGGCGGCCAGGACGTCGGCCCAGCGCAGCGGCGGGGTCCCCGTCCGCGCGCGGATCGCGCTGTCCGCGTCCGCGCCGTACGCGGTGAAGTCGAGCCCCATCGGGCTGTGGTGCTCGCTGCCGCGCACGAAGAGCGCCGCCTCGACGGGGATCAGCGTCCCCGGCTTGCGGAAGTCCGTGACGTACACGCCCCGGATCACCTCCCCCTTTTCCTTCGCCGCCCCCGTCGCCCCGGCGGCGCCGTGCGCCTTCACGTAGTACGACGCCAGGCACTCGATCGCGTCGAACTGGTGCACCCGCCCCGTCGCCGTCACGAGCTCGGCGCCGTAGCGGCGGCCCGTGATCCGCATGCTGCAGAAGTCGCAGTCGGCGTCGCCATACGCGATCGGCTGCGGACCGCGCGGGGCGCAGGACGCGAGCAGCGCCAGCGCGGCGACGAGCCAGCGCGCCGCCCGGCGGGACCTCGGCATCTCAGGCACGAGCCGCCGCCATCCCGCGCGCGGCTCGCGCGCGCTCCGACCGCGGCGTCACCCGGCCGCGCCTCGTCCACAGCAGCGCCACGATCGCCAGCGCGATCGACGCGCCGACGAAGTACGCCCCCACCCCCGGCCACGAGCTCGCCGTGAAGTTCAGCAGCTGCTTCGAGCCGATCAGCGGCGGCTGGTACGACATGCCGGGGATCTTGATGATCGCGTGCTCGAAATCGAGGTGATGCCCGTAGTCGTACTCCCAGCGATAGAAGTCGACGATCCCCACGGCGCCCAGCACGCCGAACACGGCGATCCACGTCCACGCCAGCCACCGCCGGCCGACCAGCGCCACGAGGAGGCCGGCGACCGCCAGGCCGGCGACGATCCGCGGCATCACCGTCAGCTCCGGGATCGACGCCGCCTCGATGCGCTTCATGCCGATGTAGTGATTCAGCTCGTTGATGTTGTCGAGATCGTTGGGCTGCAGGCCGTGCACGCTGTTGACGTGGATCTCCATCCCCAGCCCCTCCGGGTACTGCGGAGCGATGAGGCGGACCGACCAGAGCGGGAAGACGTACACCCCCGCGAGGAGCAGCGCGGCACACGCGAACAGCACGCGAGCGATCTTCGACACGGTATGGCCTCCGTCGTAGCGGATCCGCGGCGTGGGGGGGGGGTGGGCCCCCCCCCGCGCGCGACACGGACGTTACCCGCG
>CAMLIT010000051.1 GCA_946480295.1 uncultured Gemmatimonadota bacterium | reverse complement strand
TCGCCGACGCGCGCGCCATGGGCCGCGCCCTCGCCTACGAGCTCGTCAAGGAGACCTATCGCCTGGACACCCCGCCCCGCCAGGCGCACTCGCCGGCGCGCGCCACGGACAAGGCGCGCGTCACCACCTGAAGAACGCGAAGCGATACACGCCATGAACAGTCGGCACCGTCGTGTCGCCGCCACGCTCGTCGCCGCGCTCGCCGCGACGAGCGCCGCGTGCGCGCGGAGCACGCGCACCGCCGCGAGCACCGCGGAGGCGCAGCTCGTCGGGAATAGCGCGCTGCGCGCGCTCTCCGACAGCGCGCTGCAGTACGCCGAGACGCAGCTCCGCCGCACGGCGGAGTCGCTCGACCCGAGCAGGGGCTATCCCACCTCCACCACGCCCGACGGCGCGTGGCGGCAGAGCCGCGCGACCGACTGGCGCAGCGGCTTCTTCCCGGGCGAGCTGTGGTACATGTACGAGTTCACGCACGACCCGTACTGGCGCACGCAGGCCGAGCGCTGGACGGCGGGGATCGAGGTCGCCGACACGATGACGACGACGCACGACCTCGGCTTCATGATCTTCGACAGCTTCGGCCACGAGTACGCGCTGACGCAGGATCCACATGCGAAGGACGTGATCCTCACGGCCGCGGCGCACCTCGCCGGCCGCTTCAACCCGAAGGTGGGCGCGACGAAGTCGTGGGACATCCACGCCACGCGCGGTCCGCGTGCGACGTGGAAGTTCCCGGTCATCGTCGACAACCTCATGAACCTGCCCCTCCTCTTCTGGGCGGGCTCGCACGGCGGCGATCCGGCGTGGCGGCAGATGGCCGAGCGCCACGCGCTGACGTCGCTGCACGCGCACCTGCGCCCGGACGGGAGCACGGCGCACGTGGCGCTCTTCGACCCGGAGACGGGTGCGCTGGAGCGCACGGTCACGGCGCAGGGCTACTCCGACAGCTCGGTGTGGTCGCGCGGCCAGGCGTGGGCGATCTACGGCTTCACCACGGCGTACCAGCAGACGCATCGTCCGGAGCTCCTCCAGGGCGCCGAGCGCGCCGCCGACTGGTTCATCGCGCACCTGCCGCCGGACCACGTGCCGTACTGGGACTTCAGCGACCCGGCGATCCCGAACGCGCCGCGCGACGCCTCCGCCGCGGCGATCGCCGCCTCGGGGCTGCTGGAGCTGGCGAAGGCGGCGCCCGGCGACGCGGCGGCGCGCTATCGCGCGGCGGCGGAGCAGATCCTCACGTCGCTCGCCACGTCGTACCTGTCGAAGGGGACGCCCAACGCGGCGGTGCTGCTGCACTCGACGGGCGCGAAGCCGGCCAACTCCGAGGTTGACGTCGGCATGATCTACGCCGACTACTACTTCATCGAGGCGCTGCTCCGCTGGCGCGCCATGCAGGCGGACGCGTACCTCCACGACTGGCCGGCCGACGCCTCGCCGGCGGTGATCGGCACGCGCGTCGCGCGGAACTTCCTCGCGCGCCCCATGGAGTGGCAGGTCAACCCGCGCCGGAAGTACGTCATCTACCCCGAGGTCGCGACCTGGTACGGCGCGCTCACCGTCGCCGACCTGCTCCACGACGACGGCCTCCGCACGGCGCTCATCCGGAAGTACGACACCCTGCGCACCCCCGCGGGCGCGGAGCACATCTCGCGGCAGGCGCACGTCGACTACCACATCTTCGGCGCGCTCCCCCTCGAGATCTCCATGCTGACGGGGGACACGGCGCTCCTCTCGTTCGGCAGGAGCTTCGCCGACCGGCAGTGGGCGGACACGACGCCCGACGGGCTCACGCGCGAGGCGCGCTACTGGGTCGACGACATGTACATGCTCCCCCTCGTCGAGCTGCAGGCGTACCGCGCGACGGGCGACCGCGTGTACCTCGACCGCACGGCGCGGATCATGACCGCGTACCTCGACAGCCTGCAGCAGCCGAGCGGGTTGTTCTACCACGGCCCGGGGACGCCCTTCTACTGGGGACGCGGCAACGGCTGGATCGCCGCGGGGATGGCGGAGCTCCTGCGCTCCATGCCCCCCGACCACCCGCGCCGCGCGCGTGTCATGGCCGGCTACCGGAAGATGATGGCGGCGCTGCTGCAGTATCAGGCGCCCGAGGGGCTCTGGCGCCAGCTCATCGACAAGCCGCAGACGTGGATCGAGACGTCGGGGAGCGGGATGTTCGCCTACGCCATGGTCACCGGTGTGAAGGAGGGCTGGCTCGACGCGCGGACCTACGGCCCCGCCGCGCGGAAGGCGTGGCTCGGCCTCGTGCGCGAGCTCGAGCCGAACGGCGACATCCGCGACGTCTGCGTCGGCACGAACAAGGCCTCCCAGGAGGTCGGCCCCGACCTGCAGAAGCAATACGAGTTCTACCTCGCCCGCGCGCGCCACACCGGCGACCTGCACGGCGAGGCACCCGTGCTGTGGACCGCCGCGGCGCTGCTCCGCTGACGTTGCCCAGCGTCACCACCACCACACGCGATCGATGCTCCAGATCCGGTCACTGACCATCGCCGCCTGCTGCGCGCTCGTCGGCCAGGCGGCGCTCGCCCAGGGCGCCAACCCCACCCCCTCCGCGACCGCGGCCACGGCGCGCGTCTTCGACGTCCGTGCCTTCGGCGCGAAGGGCGACAGCACCACGCTCGACACCGACGCGATCAACCGCGCGATCGCCGCCGCCGCGGCGGCGGGAGGCGGCACCGTGTACTTCGGCCCGGGCGTCTACTCGAGCTTCTCCATCCAGCTCCAGAGCAACGTCGGCCTCTACCTCGACCACGGCGCGACGCTGCTCGCCGCGAGTCCCACGGATCGGCCGGAGAACGTCGGCTACGATCCGGCGGAGCCGGGACCGCCGCCGTACCAGGACTATGGCCACAGCCACTGGCACAACAGCCTGATCTGGGGCGAGAACGTCCACGACGTCTCCATCACCGGGCCAGGACGCATCGACGGCCTCGGGTTGAGCCGCAGCATCAACCGCGACACGCCGCGCTGGGGGAACAAGGCCATCGCGCTGAAGAACGTCCGCGGCGTGCTCCTGCGCGACTTCTCCATCTACCGCGGCGGCCACTTCGGCATCCTCGCCACGGGCGTCGACAACATGACGATCGACGACCTGACGATCGACACGAACCGGGACGGCATCGACGTCGACGACTGCCGCAACGTCCGCATCTCCAACACGAGCGTGAACTCGCCCTACGACGACGCGATCGTGCTCAAGACCTCGTACGCGCTCGACACGGTCCGCGCGACGGAGAACGTCGAGCTGACGAACAGCTTCGTCAGCGGCTTCACCATGGGCTCCGTGCTCGACGGGACCTACCGGCCGCTCGCGGTGCCGTCGAACCAGGACGGCCCCACCGGCCGCGTGAAGCTCGGCACCGAGTCGAACGGCCCGTTCCGCAACATCACCATCTCCAACGTCGTCTTCGACCACGCGCGCGGGCTGGCGCTGGAGACGGTGGACGGGTCGCAGCTCGAGGACATCACCATCACGAACCTCACGATGCGGCACGTCTACACGTCGCCGCTCTTCCTTCGCCTCGGCGCCCGCCTGCGCGGCCCGAAGGAGACGACCGCGATCGGCAGCATCAAGCGCGTGACGATCAGCAACGTCGTCGCGTCGGATGCCGACCCGCGCTACGCGTCCACGATCACCGGCCTCCCCGGCCACGACATCGAGGACGTGCGGCTCAGCAACATCCGCATCCAGTACCGCGGCGGGATGAACATGCAGCAGGTGGCGGAGCAGCCGGCGACGATGACGCGGGAGCCGTCGCACGGCGGGCACGTCGGCGCGCGCGCGCCCTACGACGTCCCGGAGCAGGCGAACGCGTATCCCGAGCCGAGCATGTTCGGGCTCGTGCCCGCGTCGGGCTTCTACATCCGCCACGTGAAGGGGCTGACGATGGACGGCATCGACGTCAGCTTCGCCCAGCCGGACACGCGCCCCGTCTTCGTGCTCCAGGACGTGACGGACGCGAAGTTCGAGGACGTGACGGCGCAGAAGACCGCCGGCGTGCCGACGTTCGAGCTGCGCAACGTCGAGGACTTCCGGACGATCGACGCGCGGCCGGTCGGTGACCGCACGGTGCGCCGGACCACCGAGCAGAGCTTCTGACCGCCTGACGAGCGGCGCGTCCGCTCCCGCGTCGAGCCCGCAGCGGCCGCACGATCACTCGGGCGGCCGCTTTCGTTCGACTACGGGCGCGGGGCATGTGCCCTGCACTCTGACGCGCACGTGGCGCTCGGGGCGAGCTCCACGGTGAGTCACCAGGCCTTCGGGCAATCAGAGGATCGAATGCTGCACCAGACCCGCAACCGGACCGCCGTGCTCCTCACCTCCGCGATGCTCCTCGTCGGCGGCTGCGGCGGGCACTCGAACCAGAACTACTCGAACGGGAGCTACGACAGCGCGGCGCCGGCGGCATCCGCGCCGACCCCGGCGTCACCCGCGCCGTACGACACGACGGCGCAGACGAACGCGCCGGTGCAGGGGAAGCATCACAGCGTCCTGGGCGGCGCCGCCGCCGGCGCGGTCGCCGGCCACTACATGGGCCATCACGCGCTCCTCGGCGCGGCCGCGGGCGCGCTCATCCAGCATCATCGGAACAAGAAGGCGGGGTACTGAGGGCGAGCCGAACTCGCGAGTCGGCGGTCAGTGCCCGCAGAGCGCCGCGAACTGCGGCGGCGCCGAGCACTGGCCGCTCCCGACACGCACGCTGAGGCGGCCGTCCATGTCGCCGCCAAACGCGGGGCCGACGTGGCGCGCCCAGCGCCGCTCGCCCCGCGCCAGCGCGCCGGATCGTCCGTAACGGTTCCAGCGCGCGATCCACCCGCGCACGTCCACGTGCGCGAAGGGCCCGTGCGGCCCCTGCGCCTCGTACAGTCCGAGCCCGCCCGCCAGCTCCGGGTGCAGCCGCTCGACGCGGTTCACCGCCGCCTCGACCACCCGCACGTCGGCCGTGTTCACGCGGCCGTCGCCGTTCAGGTCGTCCATCCGCCCATCGTGATCGGCGTCGATGATGATGTCCGCCGCGTCGCCGTACTGGTGGCGGCTCTCGCGCGCGCGCCCCGACGCGTCGCCGAGGGCGAGGTTGTACGCCGGCGTGCGGAAGCCGGAGAGGATCACCGCGTGGCTCGCCGGGATGCCGTGGCGCTCGAGGTCCTGGAGCACGAGCTCCAGCTTGTCCAGCAGGGGCTCGCGCAGCACGACCATCTTCGGCCAGACGCCCGGCTGGTCGTGGGTGATGAAGTCGCGCAGCCGGAAGTGCTTCGACACCTGCACGTCCTCCGTCTCCGGCGTCACCTCGATGAACCCCGAAGGGTTCTGGTACGCGGGGGAGTGCACGTGGTGCAGCTCCGCCGGCCAGTAGCCGACCTCGTATGCGCCGACCCACTGCCCGAGCTTCGAGTGGAAGGGACGGAGCACGGCGACCGCCTCGGGGTGGTCGAGGCCGGACACGGTGTACACCCCCGGGCCGATGTCGATCGGGGCGTCGGCTTCGGTGACGACGCGGAGGTAGACGTCGCCGCTCGCGCCCGTCGGCGCGTTCCGCGCGTCGTCGGCGAGCACCGACTCCACCGTGGGCGCGACCCCCGGCGCGTCGGCCCGGATGATCATCGGCGGGAGCGGGAGATGGTGGTGCGCGCCCCAGTGCACGGCAGCCGCGGGCCGCCCGGCCGCCCGGTTGCGCCAGGCGCCGAGCAGCAGGAGGACCGTCACGCTCGCGGCGACGATGCCCGCCTGTTTGGGGAGCTTGCGGGAGAGGTGCACGTTGGGAAGACGATGGGGCGCGGGGGGAGGGAACAGCGGCGAGCCAGGTCACCGGGGGCTCGTGAGGCGGTGGCGGGGGCCCGTTAGTTCGGGGCCTGTTCGCGTGAGTGGTGGATGGGACTCGACGGAGGTGACGGAAGCTGCAAACGGCGTGAGTGTCGCGATGGAGCGATGCAACAGTCGCCATGCTGGGCGCTGAGAGCACCATCATTCCGTTGCGTTAGACATCGCGATCACGCGGGCGCCGGGCGCATGGCTCACCAGTCGGGACGCATCACACGAGGGGACACGGATTGAATGGAAACAGGGCGGATCCGATGGATCGCTCCGCGTGGCGGGACGGAGCCTGGCACCGTGGCGCCGTGCGTGGGGCTTCTCCGCCGAGCCGACATCACACGATGGGGAGACGCGTCCGCGTGGCGGGACGGCTCCCCTCGCCACGGCCGGCCCGGGGACCGGCGCCCCCACCCCAGCGCCCATTCGCGCCGATTCGCACGATGTCCGATCAGATTCGCGTCTGCTCTTTGGCCCGGTAGAGGGCGCAGCGGCGGCGACGAGGGCCTGGCCGCGCCGTGCGTCGAGCTCCTCCGCCGAGCCGGCATCACACGTCTCGGACACGGATTTCACGGATGGACAGCACGGATGCCGCGGATCGCTCCCAGTGGCGCGAGGGCGCCGTGCGCCGAGATTACCCTATTCACGTTGGGTGGAGCGAAGCATCTGAGGCCGGCGCGCCGGAGCCGGATCCCATTCGCTTCGCTCATGGCATGCCTTCGCCTGGGTCAGGAGGACACCGGGAGCCGGCCCCCGGCCCCCATCCGTCGGATCCGTGTCCTCCGCGGCATCCGCGTCCAACTGGCGCTGGTGCCAGACGAGGCCGGGTCCCAGCGCACGGCGATGGAAGCCAGCCCGTCCCTCGTCCCTCGCCCCTCTCACAGATACCTCCCCCTCGCATACCCCCGCGCCACCGGGAACAGCGCCCGCTGCAGCGCGTTGTATCCCGCGAACGAATGCAGCAGCGCGTCCGGCCCGCCGAGACGGAACATCGTCATCAGCAGCCGGTGGTGCCCGTGGCGGAGCAGGTCCCAGAGGAAGCGATTGACCACGCTCGCCTGCTGGGATTTGCCAAGCTGCGTGTCGACCATCGCCTCCCAGTCGCCGCCCTCGAGCAGGCAGCGCGCGGCGAGGATCCCCGAGCGCATGGCGGTGCGCATCCCGAACCCCCACAGGAGATCCTGGAGCCCGGCGGCTTCGCCGACGTGGAGCGCCTTCCCCGACCGGAGCTCGCGCGCGAGCGCGAAGTGGCCGACGCCGCCCACGGGGCGCGGGCCGCGGATGCGCACGCCCCGTCGGTCGGCGAGAATCTCGCGCGCCCGCACCAGCCGCTCGTGCACCGACGGGAAGTCCTCGAACAGCATCGTGCAGAGGCAGCCGTAGCCGCCCGTCACGAGCAGGTACGCGTAGCCCTTGGGCGCCGCGTCGTCGTCGAGGAGCACCACCACCATGTCCGACGAGTCGGTGTCGAACACGATGCCGCGGTCGATGGCGAAGATCCGCCGCCCGCGCGGACCGGTCGCGACGATGTCCGCCTCGGAAGCGGGCAGCGTCTGGCGGAAGCGGATGTGCACGCCCATCGCGCGCGCCTGCCGCTCGAGCGCCTGGTCGAGCGTGTCCGCGGCGGTGCCGCGCTTGACGAGGTAGAGCCCTGGGCGCGTGAAGGAGAGGTGGTCGGACCGGCGCCCGTTCGTCTGCACGGCGCGCGTGATCGGCGCGCGATGGAAGTCCAGCGTGAGCCCGGCGTCGCGCAGCTCGTCGAGGACATCGCGATCATCGGACCAGTTCTCCAGCCCCTGCAGGTCGCCCCCGAACCGCGCCCCGCAGCTGTCGCGGCGCTCGAACACCTCGACGTCCGCGCCGGCGGCGGCGAGGGTGATGGCCGCCGCGAGCCCCGCGGGGCCGGCGCCGAGGATGCGATAGCGCATGCGGGTGCCCCTCCAGGTGATGGACACCCGCGTTCGCACGCATCTCCCGTGCTCCGGCGGAGCCCGCCACCGCGCGGGCTCCGCCAGCATCGTCCTCCCGCGCGGCTAGCGATCCTCGACGCGGAAGATGAACCGCTGCTCGACGAGTTGCGGCACCCGGCGCCCTCCCACTTCGGCGGGGAAGTAGCGCGAGCGCTTCAGCGCGTAGCGCACCGCGTCGACGAGCAGCCGCTCGACGCGATTCCCCGTCACGCGGATCGTGTGCTCGTCGACGCGGCCCGTGCTGTCCACCACGAAGAAGACCTCGAACTCGTCCTGAACGCGGTACGCGAGCAGCGATTGCGGATAGCGAGGTCGCGGGTTGTTGTGGTACGGCAGGACGGCCTTCTCGACGAGGTCCTCGGTGTATGCGCCATCGACGTTCGGGCGCGGAACGCCGCGGCCGAGGACCGTCCGTGCCAGCTCGCCATCGGCGTCGGCGTAGGTCACGTGCCGCGCGACCGCGCCGAAGTCGTAGTCGTCAGGGACGTCCGGCGCCGGGATGTTGGCGGAGAAGGAGAGCTGGAGCGCGGCGAGTCCGGCGTACGGATCGCGCGCCGGCTCCGACGCCTTCCTGTGGTGTGCGCGGGAGCGCGCGCGTCGCCCGGTGCTGGACTCGGCGACGCGATCGACGAGCGGGTCGGTGAAGGCGTAGGTCACCTGCTCGGCGAACTCGCGGGCGAACGAGACCGCCGCGGGGATCGGCCGTTGCGGCCAGGTCACGGCGAGGGCGATCAGACCGGCATGCGTGACCACGCTCGCGACGAGCAGCCCGGGGTCGCCGAGTCGGAACTTCCGCGAGCTGATGAAAGGATGCAACATGTTCGGGGTCCTGCGGTGCTGCGATGTCCAACGTGTGCTGCCAGTGCGCTCCCATTTGGCATGGCGCGGGCCTCGCCGCCGGATGCGCACCGGCAAGCCGCGCCGCCTGGCAAGCGCGGGCGCGTGGCGCACCATACGTTTACAGCACCGGCCACGGCGTGCCCTGGCCGCACTCGACGCAACCAGGAGAGAGACGTGAGCGAGGAGATCGGACGTCGCGAGTTCCTGAAGCGGAGCTCCTTCGCCGGCGCGGCGATCGCCGCGGGTGTGCCGACGGCGAAGGCCGCCGCGGAAGCCGCGGTCGGCCAGGCGAATCGAACGCAGCTGCCCCGGGTTCCCGACCTCGCCGATCGGCAGCTCGACAGCCGCGACTTCTGCCTGTCGGTGTACGACGGCATCACCCCCGCGCTCACCTTCGACGCCACCGACGCGCGTTCCGCGCGCGCGTGGCAGCAGCGGGCGCGCGCGCGGCTCGTGCAGCGGCTCGGCGGCTTTCCCGCCGAGCGAGTGCCCCTGCGCGCCGAGGTGCTGGAGACGAAGGACTTCGGCACGTACACGCGCGAGCAGGTCGTCTTCCAGACGCGCGAGCACCTCTCGGCGATCGGGTATCTCCTGCTGCCGAAGCAGCGCACGGGACGGCTGCCCGCGGTGGTGTGCCTCCCCGGCCACGGGCGCGGCGTGACCGACGTGCTCGGGCTGAACGACGACGGCACGCCGCGCGCGCAGCGCGGCGTCGGCTACTCGAAGGAGTACGGGCTGCAGTGCGTGGAGCACGGCTACGCCGTCTTCGCCCTCGAGCAGCTCGCGTTCGGCGCGCGGCGCGACGCCCCCGCGCGCGCGAAGGGGCCGGCGGAGAACTCCTGCCGCCCCGCCGCGTGCGCCGCGCTCCTCTTCGGCCAGACGATGATCGCCTGGCGCACGTGGGACGCGATGCGCACGATCGACTACCTGCTCACGCGTCCCGAGGTGGATCCCGGCCGCATCGCGACCCTTGGCGCGTCGGGCGGCGGCACGATCTCGCTCTTCACCGCCGCGCTCGACGACCGCGTGCGCGTGGGGGTGGTGAGCGCGTACTTCAACACCTTCCGCGACAGCATCGTCAGCCTGTCGCACTGCCCCGACAACTACGTCCCCGGGCTGCTCCAGGACATGGAGATGGCGGAGCTCGCGGGGCTCGTCGCGCCGCGGTGGCTGTTCGTCGAGTCCGGGCGGCGCGACCCGATCTTCCCGATCGCGGGGAGCCGGCACGCGGCGGAGCGCGCGCGGCACATGTACGGTACCTTCGGCGTGCCGGAGCGCTTCGGCTACGCCATCCACGACGGCGCGCACGAGTTCAATGGCGTCGAGGCGTTCGCGTTCATGAAGCGGTGGGTCTGAGCGCCTGACGAGTCACGGGAACGGGGAACGATGCTGAGCACACGGAAGCTGGGAACGCAGGGGCTCGAGGTCTCGGCGCTCGGGCTGGGCTGCATGGGGATGAGCCAGTCGTATGGCGCGGCGGACGAGCGGGAGTCGATCGCGACGATCCACCGCGCGCTCGATCTCGGCGTGGACTTCTTCGACACGGCGGAGGTATACGGGCCGTACGCCAACGAGGAGCTGCTCGGCCGCGCGCTGAAGGGGCGGCGCCATGAGGCGGTGATCGCGACGAAGTTCGGCTGGCGCATCGAGCGCGACGCGTCGCGGAGCCTCGACCTGCACCCGGTGGGGCTCGACAGCCGGCCGGAGCACGTGCGCGACGCGGTGGAGGGCTCGCTGCGCCGGCTCGGCACCGACTACATCGATCTCCTCTATCAGCATCGCGTCGATCCGGAGGTGCCGATCGAGGACGTGGTCGGCACGATGGCCGACCTGGTGCGCGAGGGGAAGGCGCGCTTCCTCGGCCTCTCCGAGGCGGGGATGGAGACCATCAGGCGCGCGCACGCGGTGCACCCGATCTCGGCGCTGCAGAGCGAGTACTCGCTCTGGGAGCGCAACCTCGAGGCGCGGATCATCCCGCTGCTGCGCGAGCTCGGGATCGGGCTCGTGCCCTTCGCGCCGCTCGGCCGCGGCTTCCTCGCCGGGCAGGTGAAGCGCGCGGAGGAGTACCCGGCCGACGACTGGCGCCACGGCGATCCGCGCTTCCAGGGCGCGAACTTCGACGCGAACGTCCGCGCCGCCTCGGCGGTGCGCGAGCTCGCCGCGCGAAAGGGGGCGACGGCGGGCCAGGTCGCGCTCGCGTGGCTGCTGCACAAGGGCGACGACGTCGTCCCCATCCCCGGGACGAAGCGGCGCGCGTTTCTCGAGGAGAACGTCGCGGCGGCCGACCTGCCGCTCGACGCGGGCGACATGCGCTTCCTCGACGACGCGCTGGCGCCGACGAAGGTCGCCGGCCCGCGCTACAACGAGCGGCAGATGTCGTTCGTGGATCGCTGATGCGACGCGTCGCCTTCCAGGGCGCGCTCGGCGCGTACAGCGAGGAGGCCGTGCAGCGGGCGTTCGCCGACGAGTCGGAGCCGGTGCCCTGCCGCGAGAACCGCGACGTCACCCGCGCCGTCGCCGAGGGCACGGTGGACTACGGCGTCCTGCCGATCGAGAACACCCTCGCCGGGAGCGTCCTCGCGACGTACGACGCGATCCTCGACGAGCCGACCGTGCACGCGGTGCGCGAGCTCGTGCTGCCGATCCACCACTGTCTGCTGGGTGTGCCCGGGAGCACGCTGGCCGGGCTCCGCGTGGTGGAGAGCCATCCGGTGGCGCTCGCCCAGTGCATGCGCTTCTTCGCCGCGCATCCCGAGCTCCAGCCGCGGCCGACGTACGATACCGCGGGGAGCGCGAGCGAGATCGCGCAGTCGCGCGCCGCCGATCGCGGGGCGCTGGCGAGCCGGGCCGCCGCGCGGCGCTACGGCCTGACGATCCTCGCCGCCGATATCGAGGACCGCCCGGACAACCAGACGCGCTTCCTCGTCCTCTCTCGTCAGGCGGCCCCGCTCGCGCCCGGCACGCCGGCACGGACGCTCTTCGCGGCGACGGCGAAGAACGAGCCCGGCTCGCTCCTGCGGCTGCTCACGCCGCTCGCCGAACGAGGGCTCAACATGGTGAAGCTCGAGTCGCGGCCGACGGGGGAGCCGTGGACGTACCGGTTCCTCGTGGAGTTCGAGCACGCGGGTGGCGATCCGGTGGCGGCGGAGGCGATCGAGCTCATCCGCCAGGCGGCGGCCTCCTGTCGGGGCATCGGCACCTACGCGGCCGACGAGGCGCCGAACGCGAACGATGACCGGGCATGGGGGTAGACGGGAGCGCGACCCGGGCGTCGTGCAAATCTTTCGGCAGTTGAGCATTGACGCCCACGTAGCATCGTCTTATGTTCGGGATCCACACCGATTCGCACCGCCAGAGACCAATGCCGCGTCTTTCGCTTCGACTCAGCCTTCTTCTTACCGGGCTCCTTATTACGGGAGCACGCGCTTAAGGGAGGCCGAGCACCGCGGCAACGCAGCGCCCCTCCCACCCTGGGAGGGGCGTTCGAGTTCTGGAGCCGGACACGGCCCCTTCCCAACGGAAGGGGCCTCGTCGTCTCGGGGCACGTCTCCGCGCCACGCGCGGCCCGCCTTCATCCCCACCACGACCACTCCGGAGCTCATGATGAGAACGTGCGCCACCGCCACGCCCAACGAACTCGAGTACCGCGATGCGATCTGACACGATCAAGCGCGGCATCGAGCGGGCGCCCCACCGCAGCCTCCTGCGCGCCACCGGGCAGATCCGGGACGAGTGCGACTTCGACAAGCCGTTCGTCGCGGTCTGCAACTCGTACGTGGACATCATCCCGGGGCACGTCCATCTCCAGGAGTTCGGGCGCGTCGTGAAGGAGGCGATCCGCGCGGCGGGCGGTGTGCCGTTCGAGTTCAACACCATCGGCGTCGACGACGGCATCATCATGGGGCACGAGGGGATGCGCTACTCGCTCCCCTCGCGCGAGCTCATCGCCGACTCGGTGGAGACGATGGCGCGGGCGCACTGCTTCGACGCCATGATCTGCATCCCGAACTGCGACAAGATCGTCCCGGGGATGCTCATGGGCGCGGCGCGCGTGAACATCCCGACGATCTTCGTCTCGGGCGGCCCGATGCAGGCCGGCATCGACCGGTCGGGGCTGAAGGTGGACCTGATCAGCGTCTTCGAGGGCGTGGGCGCGCGCCTCGCCGGCACGATCGACGACGCGCGGCTCACGGAGCTGGAGACGGTCGGCTGTCCGACGTGCGGGAGCTGCAGCGGCATGTTCACGGCGAACTCGATGAACTGCCTCTGCGAGGCGCTCGGCATCGCGCTGCCCTTCAACGGCACGCTGCTGGCGACGTCGCCCGAGCGGCACGAACTGGCGAAGCGCGCGGCGGCGCAGCTCATGAAGCTGCTCGAGTCGGGCACGCGCTTCCGCGACATCGTGAACGCCGATGCGATCGACAACGCGATGGCGCTCGACGTGGCGATGGGCGGCTCGACGAACACGGTGCTGCACGTGCTCGCGCTGGCGCGCGAGGCGGGGCTGGACTACCCGATCGAGCGCTTCAACGACGTCGCCGAACGAGTGCCGCACCTGGCGAAGGTCTCGCCGGCGTGGGACGGCAACCGGCAGTGGCACATGCAGGACGTGCACGCGGCGGGCGGCGTCCCGGCGATCCTCAAGGAGCTGTCGCAGCGCCCGGGCGCGCTGCACCTCGACGCGCCGACGGTGACGGGGAAGACGCTCGGCGAGAACGTGTCCGTGGCGGAGAACCGCAACCCGGCGTGCATCCGCCCGATCGACAAGCCGCACACCGAGCGCGGCGCGCTGTCCATCCTCTTCGGCAACCTCTCGCCGGAGGGGGCGGTGATCAAGGTCGGCGCGGTGGACCAGCACGAGATGACCTTCCGCGGGCCGGCGCGCGTCTTCGACGGCGAGGAGGAGGCGATCGCCGCGGTGCGCGACGGCCGCGTGGCCGAGGGCTCGGTGATCGTCGTGCGCTACGAGGGGCCGCGCGGCGGCCCGGGGATGCGCGAGATGCTCGCCCTCACCAGCATGCTGAAGGGGATGCCGCTGGGCGACCACGTCGCGCTGATCACCGACGGCCGCTTCTCCGGCGGCTCGCGCGGGCTGAGCATCGGCCACGTGGCGCCGGAGGCGGCGGAGGGCGGGCCGATCGCGCTGCTGCGCGACGGCGACGTGATCGCGATCGACCTTCCCGCGCGCACGCTCGCCGTGGAGCTGAGCGAGGAGGAGCTGGAGGCGCGCCGCGCGGACTGGGAGCCGCCGGCGCCGAAGTACACGACGGGCTGGCTGGCCCGCTACCAGGCGCTCGTGACGAACGCGAGCACCGGGGCGGTGCTGGCGAATCCATCGCCGGCGCGCGCGCCTCGGGCGGCGCGCGCCGGCGCCAGGCTGGAGGTAGTGCGATGACGGAGCAGTTGACGGGGGCGCAGATCATCTGCGAGGCGCTGCTGCGCGAGGGCGTCGACGTGCTGTTCGGGATCCCGGGCGGCGCGATCATGCCCTTCTACCACGCGCTGGCGGGCTACCGCGGGCGGCTGCACCACGTGCTCTGTCGGCACGAGCAGGGCGCCGGCCACGCCGCCGAGGGCTACGCGCGCTCGACGGGGCGCGTCGGCGTGTGCGTCGGCACGAGCGGCCCGGGCGCGACGAACCTCGTCACGCCGATCGCCGACGCCTGGATGGACTCGACGCCGCTCGTCGTGATCACCGGGCAGGTGTCCAGCCAGCTGCTCGGCAAGGACGCCTTCCAGGAAGTCGACATCACCGGGATCACGGTGCCGATCACGAAGCACAACTATCTCGTGACGAGCGCCGCCGAGCTGCCGTACGTCTTCCGCGAGGCGTTCCATCTCGCGTCCACCGGCCGTCCCGGGCCGGTGCTCGTGGACATCACGAAGGACGCGCAGCAGGAGAAGGTGGTCCCCGACTGGGACGTGCCCCTTCACCTGCCCGGCTACAAGCCGCAGCACCACGGGAACGCGCGGCAGATCAAGGCGGCGGCGAAGCTGCTCGCCGGCGCCGAGCGACCGCTCATCCTCGCCGGCAACGGCGTGATCCAGGCCGGCGCCGCGGGGGAGCTGCAGGAGCTCGCCGAGCGCACGGGGATCCCGGTGATCACGACGTTGCACGGCATGGGCGCCTTCCCCGAGACGCACCCGCTGAGCCTCGGCATGCCGGGGATGCACGGCTGGGTGCACGTGAACCGCGCGATCCAGGAGTGCGACGTCCTGCTCAACATCGGCTCGCGCTTCGACGACCGCGTCACGGGGAAGGCCTCCACCTTCGCGCCGCGCGCCGCCGTCATCCACGTCGACGTGGACCCGTCGGAGATCGGGAAGAACGTGAAGGTCGCGGTGCCGATCGTCGGCGACGCGCGTGCCGTGCTGCGCGCGCTCCTCGACGAGGTGCCCCCGCGCGAGGCGACGGAGTGGGTCGCCCACATCCGCGAGATGCAGCAGCAGTTCCAGGGGCGGCACAAGGAGCTGTCGCGCCCGCAGAGCGAGGCGCTGATGCCGCACGACGTGTACGCGGCGCTGAACCGCCAGCTCGACGAGCGCGGGGGCTACCGCGTGGTGACCGACGTCGGCCAGCACCAGATGTGGGCGGCGCAGCTCATCGACTGGAGCCGGCCGCGGACGCACATCACGAGCGGCGGCGCCGGCACGATGGGCTTCGCCGTCCCCGCGGCGCTCGGCGTCGCGCTCGCGCACCCGGAGGACACCGTCTGGGTGATCTGCGGCGACGGCGGCTTCCAGATGACCAACCAGGAGCTCTCCACGCTCGTCCAGGAGAACGTCCGGAACGTGAAGATCGCCATCGTGAACAACGGCTACCTGGGCATGGTGCGGCAGTGGCAGGAGCTGTTCGAGAACAAGGTCTACAGCAACACGCCGCTCGTCAGCCCGGACTTCGCGAAGCTCGCCGAGGCGCACGGGCTGCGCGGCATCACCGTGGACCACGTGGACCAGGTGGAGGACGCGATCGCCGTGGCCTGGGACCACGACGGCTCCGTCGTGATCGACTTCCGGGTCGAGCGCGAGGCCAACGTCTTCCCCATCGTGCCCCAGGGCAAGAGCATCGGCGAGATGCTCGTCGGCGCCGACATGCCCGTCCCGGCACGATCCACCCCGATCGGGAGAGCCTCATGAAGCACACCCTCGTCGCCCTCCTGCAGAACCGGCCCGGCGTCCTGCACCGCGCCGTGAGCCTCTTCCGCCGCCGCGGCTACAACATCGAGAGCCTCGCCGTGGGGCAGAGCGAGACGCCCGGCGTGAGCCGGATGTCGCTCGTCGTCGAGGCGGCGGACGTGGAGCAGGTCATCAAGCAGCTCTACCGCCTGGTCGAGGTGCTCAAGGTGACCGACGTGACCGCCGAGCCGACGGTCGAGCGCGAGACGGCGCTCGTGAAGGTGAGCGCGAACGGCGCGACGCGCGCCGGCGTCGTGGCGACGGCCACGGCGTGCGGCGCGGCGATCCTCGACGTGGGCGCGACGTCCATGGTCATGGAGCTGAGCGCGTCGCCGGACGAGGTCGAGCGCTTCATCGCCGCGATCCGCCCCTTCGGCATCAAGGAGATGATGCGCACCGGCCGCATCGCCATGGTGCGCGGCACGCCCGCGCGCACGGCCGGGAAGAGCAGGAAGCAGCACGACGACACGACGGCGGACGCGGCTCCCGCGGCCGGACCGTCCGCCTGGAAGACCACCCGAATCGCCTGAGGATGATACCGAGATGACCCGTCTGTTCTACGACCACGACGCCGCGGTGGAGCGGCTCCACGGCCGCCCGGTCGCCGTGATCGGCTTCGGCAGCCAGGGCCACGCCCACGCGCTGAACCTGCGCGACAGCGGCTGCGACGTCCGCGTCGGCCTCTACGAGGGCTCGAAGAGCTGGGCGAAGGCCGAGCAGGCCGGCCTCCGCGTGCGCACCGTCGCCCAGGCGGCGGACGAGGCGCAGATCATCATGATCCTCACGCCGGACACCGAGCAGGCGAAGCTCTACCACGAGCAGATCGAGCCGCACCTCCGCCCGGGGAAGACGCTCATGTTCGCGCACGGCTTCAACGTGCGGTACTGCCAGATCGTGCCCCCGGCGGGAGTGGACGTCAGCATGGTCGCGCCGAAGTCGCCGGGCCACCGCGTGCGCGAGGTGTTCCAGGCGGGGGGCGGCGTGCCGGCGCTCGTCGCCGTGCACCAGGACGCGTCGGGACACGCGCTGGAGGACGCCCTCGCGTACGCGAAGGGGATCGGCTCCACGCGCGCCGGGGTCCTCCAGACGACCTTCGCCGAGGAAACGGAGACGGACCTCTTCGGGGAGCAGGCGGTGCTCTGCGGCGGCGCCTCCGCGCTCGTGAAGGCGGGGTTCGAGACGCTCGTCGAGGCGGGCTACCAGCCCGAGGTCGCGTACTTCGAGTGCCTGCACGAGCTCAAGCTCATCGTGGACCTGTTCTACCAGGGTGGGCTGAACTACATGCGCTACTCGGTGTCCGACACGGCCGAATACGGGGACTACGTCGCCGGCGACCGGATCATCACGGACGAGACGCGGCAGGCGATGCGCGGGCTGCTCGAGCGGATCCGCAACGGCGAGTTCGCGAAGGAGTGGATCGACGAGAACCGGAAGGGGCGGCCGCGCTTCGCCCAGCGGCGGAAGCGCGAGGCCGAGCACCAGATCGAGCAGGTGGGGCGCGAGCTGCGGCGCATGATGCCCTTCGTGAATCCGAAGGAGGTCGTGCCCGGCGCTGGCGGGGCTTGATTGCGCACCAATGCTCTTGACTCGCACCGTGTCGAGGCGTACGTTCGCTGGGAACGATCTCTCACACGAATCACTCGCGATGCGCGCTTCGATGCTTCGTCTCCACCTCCTTACTCTCCCGCTTCTTCCGAAGCGCGAGATTATTCGGGGCTGGACCGGAGGCGAGGCCGACGCGTAGCGGGAAGGATAGACTGAGCGCGCGAAGGGGCCCCTCCGGAGCTGAACCGGAGGGGCCCCGTCGTGTGTAGACACCCCACGAGGAGATCAGCGATGCCATGTCGGCCGGAGGGCGCATGACGCCTGGCGACACGTCGGCGGTGCTGGGCGGCGGATTCCCCGACGCGCAGGGCCTCTACGACCCCGCGAACGAGCACGACGGCTGTGGCATCGGATTCGTGGCGCACATGCGCGGGGAGCGCTCGCATGCGATCGTGCGCAGCGCCCTCGACCTCCTGGAGAACCTGATCCACCGCAGCGCGGTGGGCGGCGACTCCGGCACGGGGGACGGAGCGGGGATCCTGCTCCACCTCCCGCACGGCTTCTTCCGGCGCGCCTGCCGCGAGCTGGAGATCCCGCTCCCCGAGGCGGGCGGCTACGGCGTCGGGATGTTCTTCCTCCCGCGCGACGCGGCCCAGCGCGCCGCCGCCGAGCGCCGCGTCGAGACCATCGTCGCGTCGCAGGGGTGGCGCGTGCTCGGCTGGCGCGACGTGCCGGTGGACGAGCGCCATGCCGGCGAGGCGGCGCTGCGCGTCCGTCCGGCGATCCGCCAGCTCTTCGTCGCCCCCGGCGGCGTGGACAAGGAGGCGGCCGATGGCGGCGCGATCGAGCGGGCGCTGTACGCGATCCGCCGGCGCATCGAGCGCGACGCGGCGGAGGCCGCGGCCGCGGGCGCTCCCCCCGTGTACGTGGCGAGCTTCTCGTCGCGCACGATCGTGTACAAGGGGCTCCTGCGCCCCGACCAGCTTCCGCGCTTCTACACCGACCTGACCCAGGGCGACGTGGCGAGCGGGCTCGCGCTCGTGCACTCGCGCTTCTCGACGAACACCTTCCCCTCCTGGCAGCTCGCGCATCCGTACCGGTTCGTCTGCCACAACGGCGAGATCAACACGCTGCGCGGCAACCTGAACTGGATGAAGGTGCGCGAGGAGCAGATGGCGTCGGAGCGGATTCCCGACGTCGCCGCGCTGCGCCCGGTCATCCAGCCGGCGCAGAGCGACTCCGCGTCGCTCGACAACGCGCTCGAGCTGCTCGTGCACGGGGGGCGGCCGCTCGCGCACGCGATGATGATGCTCGTGCCGGAGGCGTGGGAGTCGAACGCCGCGATGAGCCCCGAGCGGCGCGGCTTCTACGAGTACCACGCGTCGCTGATGGAGCCGTGGGACGGGCCGGCGGCGGTGGCGTTCACCGACGGCCGGCACATCGGCGCGCTGCTCGACCGCAACGGGCTGCGCCCCGGGCGGTGGGCCGTCACCGACGACGACGTCGTCATCCTCGCCTCCGAGGCGGGCGCGCTCCCCATCGCGCCCGAGCGCGTGCGCTCGCGCGGGCGGCTGCGCCCCGGCTCGATGCTCCTCCTCAACACGACGCAGGGGCGGCTGCTCGAGGACGACGAGATCAAGGACGAGATCGTCTCCCTGCGCCCGTACCGGCGCTGGGTCGCCGAGCAGCGGCTCGACCTCGACACCCTCGCCGCGGCGGTGAAGCCCGAGGTGCCGACGGAGCGCGCGCCGCTCGTGCAGCGGCAGAAGGCGTTCGGCTACACGCGCGAGGAGCTGCGTATGATCCTCGCGCCGATGGCGCTGAACGGCGAGGAGCCGATCGGCTCGATGGGGAACGACGCGCCGCTCGCCGTGCTCTCCGAGCGCCCGCAGCTCCTCTTCTCGTACTTCCGCCAGCTCTTCGCCCAGGTCACGAACCCGCCGATCGACCCGATCCGCGAGAAGCTCGTGATGTCGCTCGGCGTGCACCTCGGCCCCCAGGGCAACGTGCTCGACGAGTCGCCGGCGCACGCGCGGCAGATCCGCGCCGGCCACCCGGTGCTCAACGCGCGGGCGATGGCGGCGCTGCGCGTGGTGAGCGATCCGGCGCTGCGCGCGACGACGCTCTCCACGCTCTTCCGCGCGAGCGACGGCCCGCACGCGCTCGCCGACGCGGTGGACGCGCTCTGCCGCGCCGCCGTCGGCGCGATCCACGACGGCTGCGGGGTGCTCGTGCTGAGCGACCGCGGCGTGGACGCGGAGCACGCGGCGATCCCGTCGCTGCTCGCGGTCGCCGCGGTGCACCACATGCTCATCCGCGAGGGGCTGCGCTCGCGCGTCGGCCTGGTCGCGGAGACGGGCGAGGCGCGCGAGGTGTCGCACTTCGCGCTGCTCTTCAGCTACGGCGCGGGGGCGGTGCACCCGTACCTCGCGCTCGAGAGCGTCGCCGAGCTGGCGCGCAGCGGCGCGCTGGACACCCTCGCCGACGCCGACGCCGCCCAGGCGAAGTACCTGAAGGCGGTCGAGAAGGGGCTGCTCAAGATCCTGTCGAAGATGGGAATCTCGACGCTCCAGAGCTATTGCGGCGCGCAGATCTGGGAGGCGATCGGCCTCGGGCGAGAGCTCGTGGACCGGCATTTCACCGGCACCGCGTCGCGCGTCGGCGGCATCGACGCGACGATCGTGGGCGAGGAGACGCTGCGCCGCCACGCGGGCGCCTTTGCCGAGCGCGCCGACGCGACGCCGCTCGACATCGGGGGCGAGTACCACTACCGCATCCAGGGCGAGCGGCACCAGTGGGATCCGCTCACCATCTCGACCCTCCAGCGCGCCACGCGCGAGGGGGACGCGAAGACGTTCAAGGAGTTCAGCCGGCTGGCCAACGAGGAGACGCGGCGCCACGCCACCCTCCGCGGGCTGCTCGACTTCGTCGAGCGCGCGCCCGTGCCCCTCGAGGAAGTGGAGCCGGCGTCGGCGATCGTCCGTCGCTTCGTCACCGGCGCCATGTCGTTCGGCTCGATCAGCCGGGAGGCGCACGAGACGCTGGCCGTCGCCATGAACGGCATCGGCGGCCGGAGCAACACGGGGGAGGGCGGCGAGGACCCGGCGCGCTTCCGCACGGAGCGGAACAGCGCGATCAAGCAGGTCGCGTCGGCGCGCTTCGGCGTGACGACGGAGTACCTCGTCAACGCCACCGAGCTCCAGATCAAGATCGCGCAGGGCGCGAAGCCCGGCGAGGGCGGGCAGCTCCCCGGCCACAAGGTCGACGAGATCATCGCGCGCACCCGGCACTCCACGCCGGGGGTCACGCTCATCTCGCCGCCGCCGCACCACGACATCTACTCGATCGAGGACCTGAAGCAGCTCATCCACGACCTGAAGAACGTCGCGCCGAATGCGACGATCTCGGTGAAGCTCGTCGCCGCGGCCGGGGTCGGGACGGTGGCCGCGGGGGTGGCGAAGGCGCGCGCGGACCTCATCGTCATCGCCGGCGACAGCGGCGGCACGGGGGCGTCGCCCCTCTCGTCGATCAAGCGCGCCGGCATCCCGTGGGAGCTCGGCCTTTCCGAGGTGCAGCAGACGCTCGTGCTCAACGACCTGCGCGACCGCGTGGTGGTGCAGACGGACGGGCAGCTCAAGACGGGGCGCGACGTCGTCGTCGCCGCGCTGCTCGGCGCCGAGGAGTTCGGCTTCGCCACCGCGCCGCTCATCGTGGAAGGGTGCGTGATGATGCGGAAGTGCCACCTGAACACGTGCCCGGTGGGGATCGCGACGCAGGACCCGGTGCTGCGCGCCAAGTTCACGGGCAGGCCCGAGCACGTCGTCAACTACTTCTTCTTCGTCGCCGAGGAAGTCCGCGAGCTGATGGCGCGGCTCGGCTTCCGCACGGTGGACGAGATGGTCGGCCGCGCCGACGTGCTGCGCGCCGCGGTGCCCGCCGACCACTGGAAGGCGCGGACGCTCGACCTCTCGCCGATGCTCCACGTGCCGGCCGTGGCCGCCGGCCGCGCGCGGCATCGCGTGCGCCCGCAGGAGCACGGGCTGGCCGGTTCGCTCGACCACAAGCTCATCGAGCTGGCGGGGCCGGCGCTGGAGCGCGGGGAGCGCGTCGCCGCGACGCTGCCGATCCGGAACGTGAACCGCGCCGTGGGGGCGATGCTCTCCGGCGAGATCGCGCGCCGCTTCGGCGGCGCGGGGCTGCCCGACGACACCGTCGCCTTCCGGTTCGAGGGGACGGCGGGGCAGAGCTTCGGCGCCTTCGCCGTGCGCGGCGTGACGCTGGAGCTGGAGGGCGAGGCCAACGATTACGTTGGCAAGGGGCTCTCCGGCGGGCGGCTGATCATCCGCGCGCCGCGCACGGAGCGGCTGCTCCCCGACGGCACGATCATCGTCGGCAACACGCTGCTCTACGGCGCGACCTCCGGCGAGGTGTTCATCGGCGGCGCGGCGGGGGAGCGCTTCGCCGTGCGGAACAGCGGCGCGACCGCCGTCGTCGAGGGCGTGGGCGACCACGGCTGCGAGTACATGACCGGCGGCATCGTCGTCGTGCTCGGGAGCACGGGGCGCAACTTCGCGGCGGGGATGAGCGGCGGCATGGCGTTCGTGCTCGACGACCGCGGCGACCTGCGGCAGCGCATCAACCCCGACCTCGTCGAGCTCGAGCCCGTGATCGACGCCGGCGATCGCTCGATGCTGCGCCGGCTCGTCGAGCGCCACGTCAAGTACACGGGGAGCCCGCGCGGCAAGCAGGTGCTCGCGCACTGGGAGCAGTCGCTCCGGCAGCTGGTGCGCGTGATGCCGGTGGAGTACCGGCGCGTGATGCAGGAGCGCGCGGCCGCCGCGGCGGCGCGCGCCGGCCGGGAGGGCGCGCGGTATGGCTGATCCGAAGCGGTTCCTGAAGCTCCGCCGCGCGACCGCGCCGCGGCAGCCGGTGGAGAAGCGCGTGCAGCACTGGGGGGAGTTCTACGACACCCTCCCCGAGGAGGAGCTGCGCGCGCAGGGCTCGCGCTGCATGGACTGCGGCGTCCCCTTCTGCCAGGGCGACACCGGCTGCCCCGTGCGCAACGTGATCCCGGAGTGGAACGACCTGGTCTACAAGGGGCAGTGGCGCGAGGCATCGGCGTCGCTGCACGCGACGAACAACTTCCCCGAGCTCACCGGCCGGCTCTGTCCCGCGCCCTGCGAGTCCGCGTGCGTCCTCGGCCTCATCGCCCAGCCGGTGACGATCCGGAGCATCGAGCAGGCGATCGCCGACCGGGCGTTCGCCGAGGGCTGGCTGGCGCCGCAGCCGCCGATGACGGAGACGGGACGCCGCGTCGCCGTGGTCGGCTCGGGGCCCGCGGGGCTCGCCGCCGCGCAGCAGCTCCGGCGGATGGGGCACACCGTCGTCGTCTTCGAGAAGAACGATCGCGTCGGCGGCTTGCTCCGCTACGGGATCCCCGAGTTCAAGCTGGAGAAGGCGGTGCTCGACCGCCGGCTCGACCAGCTCCGCGCGGAGGGGGTGGAGTTCCGCACGGGCGTGAACGTCGGCGTGGACGTGGACCTCGCGGCGCTGCGGAGCGAGTTCGAGGCGATCTGCCTCGCCGCGGGTGCGGAGACGCCGCGCGACCTGCCGATTCCGGGGCGCGAGCTCGGGGGAATCCATCTGGCGATGGACTTCCTCATGCAGCAGAACCGGCGGCTCGCCGGCGACCAGCTGCCGAGCGAGCAGGCGATCTCGGCGCGTGGGAAGCGCGTCGTCATCATCGGCGGCGGCGACACCGGCTCCGACTGCGCCGGCACGTGCATCCGGCAGGGGGCGCGCAGCGTGAAGCAGTTCGAGCTGCTCCCCGCGCCGCCGGCGGAGCGCGCCGCGAGCACGCCCTGGCCGCTCTATCCGATGCAGCTCCGCACCTCGCACGCGCACGAGGAGGGGACGGAGCGCGACTGGAGCGTCTCGACCACGGCGTTCTCCGGAGACCACGGGCACGTGAAGCGCCTCCACGCCGTGCGGGTGGACATGCGCGAGGTGTCCGTGGGCCAGATGCGGCCGACGCCGGTGGCGGGGAGCGACTTCACCATCGAGGCCGACCTCGTGCTGCTGGCGATGGGCTTCACCGGCCCGAAGCGCGGCCCCCTGCTCGACGGGCTCGGCGTGCGGCTCGACGCGCGCGGCAACGTGGCGACCGACGCCGAGCACCGCACGAGCGTGCCCGGGGTGTGGGCGGCGGGGGACACGCACCGCGGCGCCTCGCTGATCGTGTGGGCGATCCGCGAAGGCCGCGACGCGGCGGAGAGCATCGATCGACAGCTGCGGCGCGCCTGACGAACGCGCGTGGCGGTGCCGCGCCGAACGGCGGGCGATGAGAGGGCCGGCGAGAGCCGGCCCTCTCTCGTTGCCCGCTGGCGTTTTCCCCCATTGACATTCTAGGGGAGGCGACGCATCGTCCCGGAGACCCGCTCCGGGAAGACATCGCATGGCCGCGGAACCGCTCGACCTCCTGCAGGGCACGCTCGACCTCCTCGTCCTCAAGACGCTGAGCTGGGGGCCGGCCCACGGCTACGACGTCGCGCGCTGGATCCAGCACGTCACCGGCGACGTGCTGCGGATCGAGGAGGGCTCGCTCTATCCCGCGCTCCACCGCCTCGAGAAGCGCGGATGGATCGAGTCGGAGTGGGGGCTGTCCGAGAACAACCGGCGCGCCAAGTACTACCGCCTGACGACGCGCGGACGGCAGCAGCTCCGCAGCGAGAGCTCCACGTGGAACACCTTCGTCGACGCGGTGGCGAAGGTGCTCACGTCGACCGATGAGCCGTCGTGGGCGGCGCGATGACCTCCGGATCCCGCCCGCCGGCCTGGCGGCGCTACCTGCGGTTCTGGGCGAGCGACCCGGGCCGCGACCTCGACGACGAGCTGCGCTTCCACCTCGTCGCCCGATACGACGAATACGTCGCCGGCGGCATGACCGCCGACGAGGCGCGCGCCGAGGTGGCGCGGCGGTTCGGCGACGTGGACAGCGTGCGGCGCGCCTGCACCGCCATCGACACCCAGTGGCAGAGGGAACGCACCATGGCCGACATCGTCCGCGCCGTCATCCTGGACCTGCGCTACGCCGTCCGGCAGCTGCGGCGCAATCCGTCGCTGAGCGCGGTGGCGATACTCAGCTTCGCGCTCGGCATCGGCGCGAACACCGCGATCTTCAGCGTCGTCGACGCCGTGCTCTTTCGGCCGCTGCCGTTCCCCGCCGCCGAGCGCCTCGTGCTCGTCGGCGAGGGGGTGCCGCGCATCGCCGACCAGAACGTCGGGATGATCTCGACACCCGAGTTCGAGGACTACAAGCGCCTCGACGGCCGCATCTTCAGCCGCTCGGCGATGTACAAGGGCGGCTCGTTCACGCTCTCCGGCGGCGCGGCCGCGCCGGAGCAGGTGACCGGACTGCGCGCCTCGCCGGAGCTGTTCGCCGTGCTGGGGGCGGCGCCGGCCATGGGCCGCGGCTTCGTCCCGGCGGACAGCGACGTCGGCACGCCCGACGTCGTCGTGCTCTCGAACGCCACGTGGCGTCGGCGCTTCGGCGGGGATCCACGCGCGATCGGGAGCGTGGTGGACGTGGACGGCAAGGCGGCGACGGTCGTTGGCATCATGCCCGCCTCGTTCCACTTCCCGCTGCCCGGCGTGGGGGGCGATCCGGCGGACGTGATCGTGCCCTACAAGGTGTCGGCGGCGACCGAGCGGGAGCGCGGCAACGGCATGATCACCTTCCTCCTCGCGCGCCTGGCGCCGGACGTGACGCTGGAGAGCGCGCGCAGGGCCGTCGGCGTCGTGGCCGCGAGCCTGCCGCGCATGCACCCCGCCGCGTACGACACGGACTGGAAGATCGTCGCCGACGTGTTCCCGCTGCGTGACAGGATCGGGCGCGACGTGCGCCGGCCGCTGCTCGTCGTGCTCGCCGCGGTCGGCCTGGTGCTGCTCGTCGCGTGCATCAACGTCTCGAGCCTGCTGCTCGCGCGCGCTTCCGCGCGGCGGCGCGAGATCGCCGTGCGCGAGGCGCTCGGCGCGCCCTTCTCCCGTCTGGCCTCGCAGTTCCTCGCCGAAGCGCTGGTGCTCGTGACCGTCGGCGGCGTGCTCGGGGTGGTGGGGGCGGTGTGGGGAGTCCGGCTGCTCGCGGCGCATGCGCCGGCGGGCGTGCTCGACGGCTTCCAGGTCTCCGTCGACCTGCGCGTCCTCGCCGTGACGGGGCTCGTCGTGATCGTGACGGCGATCGCCTTCTCGCTCGTCCCGGCGATCGGGCAGTGGAACCGCGGAGCGCTCGCGCCGGCGCTGCACGAGGAAGGGCCGGGGCGCACGGCGGGCGTGTCACGACAGCGCGGACGCCGCTTCCTCGTCGCCGCGGAGGTCGCGCTCGCCCTCGTGCTGGCGACGGTCGCCGGCCTGATGGTGCGGAGCTTCGCGCGCGCGCGCGGCAGCGATCCGGGGTTCGATCCCGATCACGCGATCACCTTCAGCGTGGGGCTGCCCGGCGCACGGTATCCCACCTGGCAGAGCGTGGAGCAGTTCCGGCAGCGCATGACCGACGACATCGGCGCGCTGCCGGGCGTGACCGCGGTCGCGGCCACGAACCATCTCCCGATGGGAAACCCGACCGTCCTCGGATTCACCGTCGAAGGGGGCAAGGTGGCCGAGTCGAAGATCCCCATCGCCACCGGCGAGGTGGTGTATCCGGGATACTTCGAGGCGATGCGCGCCAGGCTGCGCGAGGGTCGCTTCTACACGACGACCGACGTGGAGGGCTCGCTCCCCGCGGTGATCGTGAACGACGCGCTCGCCCGGCAGTATTTCGGCTCCGCGGCGCGCGCGATGGGACGGCGCCTGAAGCTGGGCACGGCCGCGGTCCCGGGGCCATGGCTCACGATCGTCGGCGTCATCCGCGACGTGAAGGAGGACGGCCTGGACCAGCCGGTGAAGCCCGCCATCTACCTCGACGCGCTGCAGCGGCATTCGGCGGGCACCGCGCGGGGGATGTCGTTCGTCGTCCGCGTGCGGGGCGACGAGGGCTCCATCATGCC
The DNA here is from genome assembly GCA_946480295.1 of uncultured Gemmatimonadota bacterium. The sequence goes on along the minus strand of CAMLIT010000051.1, from coordinate 1,952 downwards.
CGCCGTGCAGCGCGTCGTCAGGCGGGAGGATCCGGATCTCCCGCTGATCGGACTGCGCACCCTGTCCGACATGGTCGGCATCTCGGTCGCCGAGCGGCTGTTCGACACGGCGCTGCTGACCGCGTTCGCGCTGCTGGCGCTGTCGCTGGCCGCGGTGGGCGTGTACGGCCTGGTGGCGTACTCGGTGGTGCAGCGCACGCGGGAGATCGGCGTGCGGATGGCGATGGGGGCGACGCGGCGCGACGTGGTGCGGCTGGTGCTCGGGCAGGGAACACGCCTCGCGGCCGCCGGAGTGGCGTTCGGGCTCGGCGGCGCCCTGCTGGCGTCGCGGGTCGCGCGCACGATGCTGTTCGAGGTGAGCCCGATCGATCCGCCCACCTTCGTCGGATCGGCGCTCCTGCTGCTGGGAGTGGCCGCGCTGGCGAGCCTCCTCCCGGCGCTGCGCGCGTCGCGCATCGATCCGCAGGTGGCGATCCGCGCGGAGTAGCGTCTCCGATTCGCGCTCGTGACGAACGGCTCGTGAGAAGCAAGCGGGAGCAGGAGCGAGCCTCGCTCCTGCTCCCGATGCCGATCGGGCGTCCCGCGTCTCAGCGCGCGGCGAGCGCCGGCGTCGCCGTCTCGATTCGCGAGACGATGCGGTCGGTGACCTCCATCGTCGGCGCCGCGTCCTCGGCGCGCGCCGCCGCGTCGCGCGTGAGCACGCCGGCCGCGATCGTCTCGCTCACCGCCGCCTCCACGGCGCGCGCCTCCGTCTCCAGCCCGAGCGAGTAGCGGAGGAGCATCGCCGCGCTGAGGATCGAGCCGACGGGGTTCGCCACCCCCTTGCCGGCGATGTCCGGCGCGGACCCATGAATGGGCTCGTAGAGCCCGGGGACGCGGCCGGCGCTCGGCGAGGCGCCGAGCGAGGCCGAGGGGAGGAGGCCGATGGAGCCCGCGAGCACCGCCGCCTCGTCGGTGAGGATGTCGCCGAACATGTTCTCGGTGACGATGACGTCGAAGTCGCGCGGCCGCTGCACGAGGCGCATCGCGCAGGTGTCGACGAGCACGTGCTCGAGCTGCACGTCGGGGAACTCCTCGGCGACGACGCGCGCGGCGACGCTCCGCCAGAGGCGCGAGGTCTCGAGCACGTTCGCCTTGTCCACCGACGCGAGCTTCCCGCGGCGGCGGCGCGCCAGCTCCGCCCCCATCCGCACGATCCGCTCGATCTCGAACGTGCTGTACGTGCAGACATCCGACGCGGATTCTCCACTGGCGTCCGACGATCGACTCTTCCTGCCGAAGTAGATGCCTCCCGTCAGCTCGCGGACGACGAGGATGTCGATGCCCTCGAGGTGCTCGGGGCGGAAGGGCGAACCGGCGAGCTCCGGATGCGCGACGACGGGCCGCAGGTTCGCGTAGAGGCCGAGCGCCTGCCGGATGCCGAGCAGCCCCTGCTCGGGGCGCACGCGGGCGGATGGGTTGTCCCAGCGCGGACCGCCGACGGCGCCGAGCAGCACGGCGTCGGCGGCGCGACAGAGGGTGACCGTCTCGTCAGGCAGGGGCGTGCCGGCGGCGTCGATCGCCGCGCCGCCGATCGGCGCCTCCTGGAAGGCGAAGCGGTGGCCGAAGCGCGCGCCGACGGCGTCGAGCACCGTCCGCGCGGCGCCGAGCACCTCCGGGCCGATGCCGTCGCCCGGGAGGAGCGCGATCGTCGACTCGCTCGGCGCGGTCATGCGACCACCTCGTCGCGCTCGGTCGTCGTCACGCGCGCCGGATGCGTCGCCTCGTAGGCCGCCGTGTCCGCGTCGGCGCCGAGGAGGAAGTCCAGCTCGTCGATGCCGTGGAGCAGGCAGTGCTTCACGAAGGGCGCGATGGGGAAGGCGATCGCCTCGCCGTCGGGCAGGGTGAGCGTCTGGGCGGCGAGATCCACCGAGACGCGCGCCGCCGGATCCTGCGACGCGCGCATGAGGCGC